>NZ_CP032382.1:6677121-6989974 GCF_003589925.1 Chryseolinea soli
CGCGAAAAAGCATTGCTCAATCCGGAAGGCATTGTGATCTCCGAAAAAATGGCCCTCAAATATTTCGGCACCACCGACGTGCTCGAAAAAACCATCCGCAAAGACAACAAAGACGACTTCACGGTAACGGCCGTTATGGCCAACATCCCCGACAACTCGCACCTGCATGTTGATTTTGTCCTGCCCATGCGCTTCCTGGCCCGCACAAACGACGACCTCAAAAAGAACATTTGGGACAACTACAACTGGTATACCTACTTTAAGCTGAGCAGCAAAGCCCCGCAGTCGAAGGCGGCCATCGAGGACCTGGAGAAAAAGATGCAAGCCGTCTATAAGAAAAACGAATCGGTACTCAAAGTAAGCTTCGTGTTGCAACCCCTGGCGAAGATCCATCTCTATTCCAATTTCCTGGCCGACCTTGCCGGTCATGGCAACGCACAGAACGTATACATTTTTATGGTGGTGGCCGTCTTTATCCTGGTGGTGGCGTGTCTGAATTTTATGAACCTCGCCACAGCACGTGCCGCCCGGCGGGCAAAAGAAGTTGGGCTGCGCAAAGTGGTGGGCGCCATCAGGCCTCACCTCGTGGGACAGTTCCTCGCCGAGTCGTTGATCGTCGCTTTGCTTTCACTGGTGCTGGCCTTGCTCCTCATCTATCTCGCACTCCCCTATTTCAATACGCTGGGTGGAAAAAATCTGGCCCTTGACTTTACGAACGTGAGACTCATCACAGGCCTGTTGGGTATCACGGTCATCACCGGGTTGTTGGCGGGAAGTTACCCGGCACTCTACCTCTCGGGATTTCTTCCGGCCACCGTGTTGAAAGGAAATTTCAACGGTGGCGGCTCCGGAAGTTTGTTCCGGAACACGATGGTAGTGATCCAGTTTGCCGTATCGATCTCGCTGATCGTCGGCACCGCGATCGTCTATCGCCAACTGAAATACATCCAACACATGAACCTGGGCTACGACAAGGAAAACCTGCTGTATGTGCCCATGACCGGCGAGATGTGGGGCAAATACGAAACGATGCGCACCAAGCTCGCCAGCAACCGGCTGACCAGCCAATATTCGTTTATCTCCGGACTGCCTACGTCTTCTTCCGGCGCCACGGTCAGCGTGGAGTGGAAAGGAAAGGACCCGAACTCGCAACCCCTGTTCTACAACACGGCCATCGACGAAAATTTCGAGGAGGTTTTTAAGGCTACCTTCCTGGAAGGACATGGCTATACTGAAAATGCCAAAGCCGATTCCACGAGTATCGTCGTGAACGAAGCGGCACTAAAAACGATGGACATGACGCTGGAGTCCGCCGTCGGAACCAGGATCACGGTGTGGAATAGAGAGCTGACGATCATTGGAGTGGTCAAGGATTTCAACTTCAAACCCGTTCAGGAGCCCATCGGTCCGATGTTCCTGAATCGCAATACCTGGGGCGGATATGCCATCGTCCGCACGCTCCCCGGGGAAACGGACAATACCATCAAGGTGCTGGAGCAAATGTGCAAAGAGATCAATCCAAGCTATCCCTTCAACTACAATTTTGTGGACCAGGATATCGCCAAATTATACACATCCGAGCAACGGTTGGGCAACCTGTTCAACGTCTTTGCCGTGCTGGCCATTGTGATCTCTTGTCTGGGATTGTACGGCTTATCAGCCTATCTCGCCGAGCGGCGCACACGCGAGTTGGGAATACGCAAAGTGCTTGGCGCTTCCGGGTTCCAACTGGTTTACCTGCTGTCGGCTACCTTCACCCGCCCCATTCTCATCGCCACGGCCATCGCGGTGCCGCTGGCCTGGTACGGCATGAGCCAATGGCTTGACGGCTTCGCTTATCACGTTGCCATCGACTGGACGATCTTCCTCATCGCCTTCGTGTCGGCGCTGATCATCGCCTGGCTGACGGTGAGCTTTGAATCGATCAAAGCAGCGACAACAAATCCAGTGACGTCGTTGCGATCGGAATAGAGTTTTTAGGATTGCGGCGTGGAAAAAACTTTTACCGCAAAGGATTTTGATGTGCGCTTATTTTGTCGTGAGACCAACGCCGTACCTGTAAAGAGGAGAGCGAGAAAAACGCGTTAGCCGACGAAAGCATGTCGGTATTAGAATTTAAAAATCCTTCTCACCAACTTGACCAGCGCGTATGCGCCTACCATTAACCACGCAGCTATTAGAATGATTTTGATAATTTCCTCCATCACTTAAAATCCCCTTCGTCCCCTTTTGAATCGATCGTTTGGTATGTTTATGCTATCATAAAACGATCGGACTGCCGCTGTCCGTATAACAGCACCGATGGTTGTGTAGTTTTTGGCGTTGTTGAGATCCATTTTCAGTAACTGTTATTCGTTCAACGATTCTTGCAAAATGTAGTTGAGATGCTGTCCATCCCCTTCTGTATGCCGGGCGATCCGGGTCGGCTTTTTTTGATAGCCGTCGATCCACTCATAAACTTCAACCATCGTACGCCTTCTTTGTTCCGGTCAAATCACTTTCTCCAAAAAAAGAACACACCAATGGCAATCCCCATGATCAGGGTTCCAAATACAGCAAATACAATAAGCGTCAGAGCATTTTTCATAAACGGGGATTTAGAAAACGATATATAAAAAGGGCCTCTCGTTCTACGAGAAATTATTTACCCTCAATTCAAAATTTCCTGCGCAGCGCTCTAGCAGCAGCCCTGCGAAGATTGAAGATACAAAAAACCAGTTATTATCTCTTTTTAACTTTTTGCACCTGCCCAACAAAATTTAGAACAACGGATCGTGACGCGTGCTCCATCTCCTGATGGCGTGTCGAGAAAATCAGGTAAGCCCTTGGACTCCAAGGGCTTATTTTTTGATTTCTGTGGCAGAGAGAGAGGGATTCGAACCCTCGATGCGGTTGCCCGCATAACGGTTTTCGAGACCGTCTCATTCGACCACTCTGACATCTCTCTGTGTGGTCTGACCCGCCAGCCGGCGGATGAGGGTGCAAAAATAAAAACTCCCGCAGGCTTTGCGAGGATTTTCTAAAAAACCTTCGCTTAATTTTTACTCGAAGCGCAGCGACTCGATGGGATCGAGGCGTGAGGCCCGCTTTGCAGGGTAGTAGCCGGAGATAACGCCGACAAAGATACAAACGCCCAGCCCCCACAGCATCGTCATCCACGGCATCACAAACGTGTTGATGCCCATGAGCTTGGCCAGCAGGTTGCCGATGAGGATGCCAAGGATAACCCCCGAAATACCGCCCAGCAGACACACCACGATGCCCTCGATGAGAAACTGCTGTCGTATCCGCAAAGGTGTGGCGCCCAGGGCTTTGCGGACACCCACTTCGCGCGTGCGCTCAGTCACCGACACGAGCATGATGTTCATCAGGGCAATGCAGGCGCCCAACAGGGTGATGAAGCTGATGCCAAAGCCGCCCATGCGCAAGCCGCCGATGATGCTTTCCATTTCCTGGGCCAGGGTTTCGCTTTTCTCGAGGTCAAACGAGTTGGGCTGTCCCACCTGGTCGCGGCGGATAGCGCGCATGATGCCGGTGGCCTCGCCCATGGCGTATTCCATCTGGGATGGATCGGAAATACCGATGGTCATGTCATACCACAGGCCGCGGCCTTTGGCCATCTGATTACCCTTGATAATGGGCATGAGCACCATATTATCGTAGTTATTCTCGGAGAGCTCACCCTTTTCCTTCATCAGGCCGATAACACGGAATTGCACACCGGAAATGGAGATCTCCGTGCCGATGGGCTCTTCTCTTTTTCCATAAAGGGAGGTGAACACTTTGTGGCCAATGATGGCCACTTGGGTTCCGTATTCCATTTCAAGTTTCGAGAAATTACGGCCTTGCTCGATCTCCAGGCCCTTTATGGGCAGAAAATCGGCATTAACCCCCTGAACCTGGACGTTGGGGTTGGTCTTTTTGGAAAGATGCTTCACTTCGGCGAGCTCGGTCACGAATGCCGAGAGGCTGATGGTGGAGGGCACTTTATATTGGTCGATAAAGCGAAACGCTTCGCTCATGCGGATCTGGGGGTATGTTTTTTCCTTGAGGCCCTGGCGATTGGAGTTCCGGTTGGTCTTGGAATGGATGTCGAACGTGTTCACGCCCAGGGAGGCCAGGCTTTCGTTGACGGAATATTCGATGCCGTCGATGGCCGTGAGGATGCCCACCAGTGACATGATGCCGATGGCCACGATGAGGGCCGTGAGGACCGAGCGCAGCAGGTTGGCTTGGATGGAGCGAAGCCCCTCTTTTATATTTTCAATCAGGTTCATGAAACTGTCTACAATTGTGTTGTGTTACAATACGTTGATAAAGTACCCCCCAATGTTACAGCCGGAAGCCGATTTTTTAGGGTGAGGCCCTATTTTTGTGCTATTCCGTCAAAAATGTCGAAGCAGCGAAGTAAATTTAAGTTCTATAACGGGGTTTGAGTATGAAGCGTAGCGTGTTTTTCCTGTTTTTTTTGGCGGCCTACATCACGGCCCACAGCAATTCCATTTTCATTCCCATGGATGAAAAACAGTCCAACCACCTGAAGGCCTATGGCATTGCCTATTGGATCTTGCGCAGCGACATGCAGGTGGACTGGTTGCTGAACTACCGCGGCGGCAGTTTCATGTGCGACTATCACCCCGCCATCCAAAACGAGTTGATGGTGCGCGGCGTAAGCTTCGAGATCATCTCCGACGCCCAGACCAACCAGATCATCTCCGAGATCGCCAGCCCGGCCATGAACTATGACCTCATGAAGCTGGAGAAATATCCCCGGATCGCCGTCTACTCCCCCAAGACCAAACAACCCTGGGACGACGCCGTGACCCTGGTGCTGACCTACGCTGAAATTCCCTACGACATTGTTTTTGACGACGAGGTGATGAATGGTATGCTAACCAAATACGACTGGCTGCACTTACATCACGAAGATTTCACGGGTCAGTACGGCAAGTTCTATGTGCAATACAGCAACATGCCCTGGTACATCGAACAGCAAAAAGAAGCCGAAGACCTCGCGCGAAAATTTGGCTTCCACAAAGTGTCGCAGCTGAAGCTGGCGGTGGTGAAAAAGATCAAAGAGTTTGTGACCTCGGGAGGATTCTTGTTTGCCATGTGCTCCGCCACAGATACATACGACATTGCCCTGGCCGCCGAAGGCCTTGACATCTGCGACCGCATGTACGACGGCGACCCCGCCGATCCCACAGCGCAGGATAAATTGAAATACGAGAACACCTTTGCCTTTACCAATTTTCGTTTAGAGCGCAACCCGCTCCAATATGAATTTTCGGACATCGACAACCAACCCAACGAGCGGGGTCTGCGCCAGGACAACGACTACTTCTCGTTGTTCGAGTTCTCAGCCAAATGGGACCCGATCCCCACGATGCTCACCCAAAATCACACCCGCGTGATCAACGGTTTCTTTGGCCAAAGCACAGGATTCAAGGAGAACCTGATCAAACCCGACGTGGTGATCATGGGCGAAAACAAATCAATCAAGGAAGCCAAATACATCCACGGTGTCCTCGGCAAAGGCTTCTGGACCTTCTACGGCGGACACGATCCGGAAGACTATCAACACCAGGTGGGCGAAGAACCGACCGACCTGAATCAACATCCCAATTCGCCAGGCTACCGTTTGATCTTGAACAACGTGTTGTTCCCGGCGGCGAAGAAGAAGAAACAAAAAACCTGAGAGACATCATGTCGCAGGCACGCGTTTTCTAAATACCTACGCCCGCAGTTCAAGACATCCCGAATTTCGAGTGCAGAGAAACTGGATGTACTCCGCACTAGCTAAAACGAACCCCGGCAAACACCGAGAAGCTCGTTGCCCACTTTCAATGCAATCACCACACAGATCCAGTGCGCTCTCCACGGGATTCCTTGGGCCTCATACGAAGATCGAGGAAACGCGTGTCTGCGGAATGACGTGCTCTCTTGCGCGCGAAGTACTTAACGCTAATGAATCCTATCCCCTCTCACGCCCAGTCCTCGCATAATCTCCGCCTCCGCTTCCAACCACTCGCGCCAGCGATGCATGACTACATCTTCCGGAAGGTATTCCTTCGCTAAATGCAAAAAGGTTTTATAGTGACCCGCCTCTGAGATCATCAGTTCATGATAGAACTCCGAAAGCTCTGGATCGGGAATGTGTTTCCATAGCACTTTAAACCGCTCGCAGCTGCGGGCTTCGATAAGTGCGTTGAGCAGTAATTTCTCCACCAACTGTTGTTCGCGGCTGCCTCCTTTTTTGACGAGCTTGAAGAGGGCCTCCACATATTCGTCTTTGCGCGACGGCCCCAGCGTGTAGCCGCGCTTCTTCAATTCGGCCAACACCCGCTCAAAGTGACTCCACTCTTCGGCAACGATGGGCGCCAGCACCTCCACGAGTTTTTCGCGATCGGGATGCAGGATGATGAGCGAGATGCAGGAAGACGCTGCCTTCTGTTCACAGTACGCATGATCCACCAGGATGTCGCGAATGTGCTCTTGCGCGATATCGATCCACCGCGGGTCGGTGGGGAGTTCAAGTCCTAGTGTGAATTTATCTTTGCTTTCCACGATTCTTTTAATTTACAACTTCCCTGCGACTTAATCATAGAACGACCAGTCGAATCCAAAATCAAGGATCGGGCGTTGGCCGGGGTATTGTGGCGTGGCCATATAGCCCTCCTTCGTGAACGCCTGGATCAGGTTGTTGTACTTCAGGAAGATGCGGCCGCGTTTGATGCGTGCGCTAAAGAACAGGTCGATCAGCGGAAAACTGGGGGACGTGAAGGATTGCTGCGTGTAGAATTGCTGGGTGGGTACCCAATAGCTATTGGCAAAGTAGTCGGACTGAAAATGAAAATCGATCCCGCCGTGCATGTCGAGGTTGCCGTTGAAGAAAATGTTTTCGTACGACAATTGGGAGTTGACAAACACCGCCGGCAATTGAATCGCATTGTCCGCATTCTTAAGGACGCGGGTGTACATGAACTGTGCATTGAAATGAATGTGGCGGGCCATCACCAACGACACCTTTACTTCGGGCGACACAATGACCTGGCCGTCGGAGGTTTGAAAGGGTTGAACCACCTGAACAGTGTCTTTGACGGCGTCGGGGACTTCTTTAAAATAGACATAGTTGTTCAGCGTGGTAAACGTGAGCCCCGGCGAGAGTTCGAACGACGGCGATTTGTAATGAATATAGCCATTCACCTGGGTCATGTTCGTGCTGTTGAAATCGTTGGTCCACACATTGTACATGCCCACATAAGATTGCGTGAGATACGAGGGCGAGTACTGCATTTGTTTTAGCGAAGCTTCAAACCACCTGCTCTTAAGGGTACCTTCGATGCGGTAGTTACCATTCTGCTGCACTTCCACCCAGCCCCCGAGCTCACCAATAGAATCCAGTGCCAACTGCATCCTTCCGCCGATATAGCTCTCTGCGGCCGTATAACTGTTTTGGATGTAAGTGCCCCCCCGGTTTGTGTACGACACATTCCGCAGGGCGTAATACCCATTATAAAAAAGCTTTAACAAATTACCCTTGATACCCAACTCATTTCGCAAAGCCTTGAACTTCGCATAGTCGTTCGTCGAGTCATTCACGATGTTGACAAAACTGCCGTAATAACCTTTCGGCTCCGAGGCCACGACGTCCACAAAATTATTCCCTTGCCGGTAGCGATCGAAGATGTGATAGACCTGCAGGGCCGATCCCACTTTATATTGGTGGTAGAGGTGAACGTTCATGCGCAGGTCTTCGCTGATGGCTTCATGCAGGCTGGGTTGCGCGTCGGTGGAGAAATAGTCTTTATACGTAAAATTTTCGCCTTGCAGAATGCCGCCGTATTCTGCGGCATCGTGTTTGGAGCGTTGAAAGTTGAAGAACAGCCGGTAACTACTGTCTGGCGTTTCATAGGTTGTATAGAGATCGTAGTAGGTAGCCTTCACGTTGCGGTCGCCTTTGCTGGCGCGCTGGACCTGCTTGTCGATGAGCAAGGCCCGGTAGTTAAACCCGATATTCCAATTGGGTTTGATGTTGCGGCTAAAGGTGATCTTCGTCGTGGAGCGCCCCTTTCCGCCAAGGTTCACCCGCATGTTAGAGTAGGGCGACTTGGTGTCGAAGTAGCGGATCTTTTCAGCGTCCCAATACACATCGTAGGCGGTAAACCCCGAGGTAGCCCCGATCATGGTGGGGGGCTTGAAGTAGATCGACTTCATCGCCGTAGCGATGTTGCCAAGATCCTGGTAGAAGTAATGATTCTGCTGCATGTACGTCCACCGGTGAAAATTGCGGATGGCCGTGTCGATGGTGGAGAACACCGTGCGGTTATAGAAGAAGTCCTGCTCATAGTAATAGCGCGACGTCTTCGGGCCATAGACCTGCTTGGTGGTGTCGTCGATGATGCGCGACCCCCTGCGGCGCGTGGGGGCCTGGTCCTGGGCCGCTGCTTGAAAGACGATAGCAGCCAAAAAAAGCAAGGTCAGTATTGGGCGAAAAAAATGCACGGGCAAAAATAACCGTTGCGATGTGTGGATAGCGGGATTCAGGAAATTTTTTATCTCAGGCACGCTTCAAATGATTTAGCACGATCTCATCAAAATCCTGTCCATTTTTGATGAATTCCACTTCGATGGGCAAATAAAACAGCGGAATTTTTTCGATCGCCTCCCGAAAGGCCGGCGATACGAGCTTGACCTTGTCCTTTTCGGTGGTGAGAAAACTTGCCTGGGGATGCGCTTTTAGGGCACCGGCGAAGTCCTCCAGGTCAGACGCCCGGTAGGTATGATGGTCTGTGAAATCGAAATGCTTTACCAGGTTAAAGGTTTGTTTTAAATAGTGAACCAGGGGCTTTGCGTTGGCAATGCCTGTGACAAGCACCACGTCATCGCCAAGCTTCTGCGCCCGCGTCGTAACCGGCATGGGGCTGCCATAGCGAACGTGGGTGAAGAACACCGGCTTCTCCACATACCGGCGCACCTGCTGGTCGATGTCCATCATCTCGTCGTCTGAGATTTCGGGGGGACATTTGGTGACCACCACCACATCGGCCCGCGTGGCGCCGTGACGTGATTCCCTGAGTCGGCCAGCCGGTAAGAGCAGGTCCTCATAAAACGGACGGCTATAGTCCGACAGGAGAATGTTCAGGGAGGGTCTCACCTTCCGGTGCTGGTAGGCATCGTCGAGCAGGATGATCTCTGTGTCGGGATGATCTTGAAGAATGTTGGGGATAGCCAGCGCGCGTTCTTCGCCTACGGCAACGGTGACGCGGTCGCCATATTTTTGGTAGAACTGTGTGGGTTCATCGCCCAGGGTGGCGGCGTTGTCGCTGGGGCCGGCGATGCGAAAGCCGGTGGTCGTCCGACCATAGCCCCGGCTTAGAGTGGCCACCTTACGGTTAGGGGCCAACAACCGGATGAGGTATTCGATCAGCGGCGTTTTGCCCGTACCGCCAACGGTAAGGTTGCCCACATTGATCACGGGCAGCTCGAAGGTGACGGAAGGCTTTAGCCCGCGATCATACAGCCGGTTGCGCAGACCGGTGATGAAGTTGTAGGCCATGGCCATGGGATAAAGCAAAATGCGGAGAAGGATCATGGCAGTCAAACTGATTTTTTAGAATTCATCACTGCTTACTTATTGACCGGAAGAAGCTATTTTTAACCCCTAACCCATGGCGTCCGAGTGTCGAAATTCATGAACGCAAGTATAAAAATAAAAGACGTAACCATAACGCTCGAGGCCCTGGCACCCCGCGGATACCAGGAAAACTATGACAACGCAGGCCTCCTCACCGGCAACGCGAACGCCGATTGCACGGGGATCCTGGTCACACTCGACTGCACGGAAGCCGTCGTGCAAGAGGCCATCCAACAGGGATGCAACCTCATTGTGGCACACCACCCCATCGTCTTCAAAGGATTGAAAAAGCTCACCGGCAACCACTATGTGGAGCGGGTGATCATCGCCGCCATCAAGAACGATATCGCCATCTATGCCATCCACACCAACCTCGACAACGTCATGGACGGGGTGAACCGGAAGATGTGCGAGCGCATTGGCCTGAAAAACCTGAAGATCCTGGTTCCCAAGACCGACACCTTGAAAAAGCTGGTCACCTTCATTCCCAAAGAGCATGCCGACGCCGTGCTGTCGGCCCTCTACCAGGCTGGGGCGGGCCAGATCGGCAACTATCAAAATTGCAGTTTCCAGGTGGCGGGCATGGGCACGTTTATGCCCGGCGAGGCGGCCACACCGCACATCGGAAAAACGCACGTCCAGGAAACGGTGGAAGAGATACGGGCGGAGGTGATTTTCCCCGTGCCGCTGGAGGGTGCGGTATTGGCGGCTTTGCGAAAAGCGCATCCCTATGAAGAAGTGGCTTATTATTTGAGCGTGCTAACCAATGAAAATCAAGAAGTTGGCTCGGGGATGACCGGAGAGTTGGAGACGCCCATGGAACCTTTGGAATTCCTGCAAGGTTTAAAAGTACGTATGGAAGCCCAAGTGATCCGCTACACCGCATTCTCCCGCCCTTTGATAAAAAAAGTGGCCGTTTGCGGAGGATCAGGCAGCTTTCTGCTTTCGAAGGCCATTCAGGCCGGGGCGGACATTTTCATCACTGCCGACTTTAAATATCACGAGTTTTTTGATGCCGACGGGAAAATTATCATAGCCGACATCGGGCATTATGAGAGCGAAGCTTTCACCAAAGAACTTTTGCAGGAGGTTTTACGGAAAAAATTTCCTACTTTTGCGATCAATTTTTCAAAGACTGTCACGAATCCAATAAGCTACCTATAAAGAATGGAAAATCAATCAGTTGCACAGAAGCTCGAAGCGCTTGTTAAACTCCAATTCATTGACACAAAGCTAGACGAACTTAAAAAGCTCCGGGGCGACCTTCCCGACGAAGTCCAGGATTTGGAGGACGAAATTGAGGGGTACAAGACGCGCCAAACGCGATACGAAACTGATCAGAAGGACATTGAAGAAGGTATCAAAAAGTACAAAGAAGGTATCAAGGAAGCCGAAAAGCTGATCAAGAAATACACCGAACAACAGAAAAACGTTAGAAACAACCGCGAATTCGACGCCATCACCAAGGAAATAGAGCTTCAGGAGCTGGAAATCCAGATCTGCGAGAAAAAGATCAAAGAAGGCAAAGACCAGATCGGCGACAAAAAAGACGAGATCGAAAAGATCAACAACCAGATCAAAGAACGCGGCGAACACCTCGACAACAAGAAAAAAGAACTTGACGGCATCCTGGCCGAAAGCCACGAAGAAGAGAAAAGACTGTTAGCAGAACGCGAAAAGGCTACCAAGAAAATCGAAGACAAACTCCTCAAATATTACGAACGCCTCCGTACCAGCCTCACCAACGGCCTTGCCGTAGTGCGCGTGGTACGCGGTGCCGCCGAAGGATGTAACATCGTGATCCCTCCTCAAAAGATCGCCGAGATCCGCGAGAAAAAGAAAATTGTGATCGATGAGCATTCCGGTCGTATCTTAGCGGACGTTGACATGGACTCTCTCGATGAAGGTGACAAGCCAAAAACTGCTAAAGTGGCTACTCCAGCCCCTACCAGAAGAAAAAAAGTTGAATAACCTTTTCATATCTCATTGCCAAAAGGCAGGCGCTCTCGTCTGCCTTTTTTTGTGGTGTGCCACCGCCGTCGCCGCCCCTCCCGAGGAATGGAAGTTTGATGCCATTTCTCAAAAGGCCTACGACCTGGTGCTCAATCTTCAAACGGTAGAGGCCTATGCCATGCTGCCCAATCCCAAAACCCCCCAGGAGCATTATGTGCTGGCCCTGGGTGAAGCGCTGGAGTTGCTCATCACCGAAGACGGTGAAAAATACACCGAATACGAAGACCACTTCGAGGAGCGCCTGGAGCGCAAGATCAAACTGAACTCACCCGACGAGCTGTTGTTGCTGGCCGAGATCCGCGTGCAATGGGCCTTCGTCTATTTAAAATACGGTCACGAATTCGATGCCGGCCTCAACCTGCGCCAGGCTTTCCTCACAGCGAAGGAATTGAAGAAACGTTTCCCGGAATATCAAGCCATCAAAAAAACGGCGGGCATGCTCGAGGTGATCATCGGCTCGGTGCCTGAGCAATATAACTGGGTGCTGAGCCTGCTCAGCATGGACGGCTCTATTGGCGAGGGCATGGCCGAGTTGGAATCCTTCACCAAAGCGGGCCATCCACTGAGCTTTGAAGCCGGCATGATCTCGGCGCTCGCCAAGGGCTTGTTGTTGCAGCAAACCGACAGTGCCGTAACCGAGGCACGCCAGTTGTTGGCCGGTCATCCAGGCAACCGGCTTGCCTTGTTTCTGGGTGGTGCCCTGGCGATAAAAAATTCACAAAGCGAAGAGGCCTTGTTCCTTCTGAACACCTTGAGTACGAAACACTCGGGGTTGCCCATCTACTACGCCGAATATCTGAAAGGTGAGATCTACCTGCACAAAGCAGAATATATGGAGGCCATGGCCGCTTATCGTTGGTTTATCAACCACTACAAGGGACAGAATTTCATCAAAGACGCTTATTATAAAGTGGGGTTATGCTACTACCTGAACGGGAGCAACAACGATGCGCTGCAGGTCTTCAAACAAGCCCGAACGCTTGGCAAAGAAGCCAGCGAGGCCGACAAATACGCTGCCCGCAGCCTGGCCGACAGTGAGCTTCCCCACATGCAACTCACAAAAGCCCGCTATGCCACCGATGGCGGCTACTACGACAATGCCCGCAAGATCCTGGAATCTATAACGCCGGCGCAAGTTCCCAGCAAGCGCGACCAGGTTGAATTGATCTATCGCAAAGCACGCCTGGAGCATAAAACCAACCATCTTTCTCAGGCCAAGGAATTATACAAAGAGACCGTAAAACAAAACGGCCAGGAGCCCTGGTACTATGCACCCAACGCCTGCCTGCAGCTGGGCTATCTCGCCTGGGCCGACAACGACCTGGAAGGCGCGAAGACCTTTTTCACACTCGCCCTCTCCTACAAGAAGCACGAATACAAGAACAGCATCGACAGCAAAGCAAAGTCTGCCCTCGCGCAGTTAAAACGCAATAGTGGGATTGGGTTGGTTGATCAACGCAGGTGAGCCGTATCGTTGTATAACTCAACGGTAAAGAACGAACCACTATAATGCAATAAGTAGAGCCCGAGGTTCTCGTGCTCGAACATGTCCATCGATTTCAGGGGATAGTTCAGGATGATGCACATCAGGATGCGGATGGCGCGGCCGTGCATGCAGATGAGCACCGTCTTTTCGTCGGGTTGGTTCATGATGTGCTGGAGCACAGGCTTCATGCGCTTGACCACTTCGTCCGGGCTTTCGCCTCCTTCAATGCGCAGCGTGGTGTCGCCCAGTTGCCATTGTTTGAGCATGTAGTGATAATACTGGTCTTCTTCGGGCGTGATGGGAAAGCCTTCCTTGGTGCCCCAACTGATCTCGTTCAGCCCCGCAAATGACTCTACGGGTAAACCCAGATCGATGAAGGATTGCACCGACTCGCGGGTGCGTTTCAGGGCCGACGTATAGACCTTGTCGAACGGGATATCCTTGTATTTGTTAAAGAAAGCCTGGGCCTGGGCGCGGCCCCGGTCGTTTAAGCTGCTGTCTACCCCGCTGCCCTGGACGATGTTCTGGAGGTTGAAATCCGTCTGGCCGTGGCGGACGAGGTAAATTTTTTTGCTGCTCAATTTTGCGTTATTTTGGGCGCAAAAATAAAGAAATAGTCCACCTTCGGACCCGCCTTTCATGGGAATTTTCAAAACTACTACCACCGTCGAAGCCTTGAACAAATGGTCGGCCAATACCCTGGCCGAGCAACTGGGCATTTCTTTCACCGTGATCGGCGAAGATTACCTGGAGGCCACCATGCCCGTAGACCGCCGTACGCACCAGCCGTTGGGCTTGTTGCACGGAGGCGCCTCCGTGGCCCTGGCGGAAACCATGGGCAGCGTGGCCGCTACTTTGTGCGTGGATGGAACAAAACACTACTGCGTGGGGTTAGAAATCAATGCCAACCACATCAAGAGCGCACGCGAAGGTTTTGTGACCGGGGTGGTGAAACCCATTCACGTCGGAAGAAAAACTCAGGTTTGGGAAATCCGTATTAGTAACCAGATCGGTGAATTGGTGTGCATCAGCCGGATCACCATGGCAGTGTTGGACAGACAAAATTGAGGCGAACCCGGATTTAGCATGGATACTACGACATCAGTTTCATCACCCAGGATTGTTGAAACTGACTATCTTTCTTTTCTCATCAACTATGCCGTCGACCAGAATTTTTCCGTAGCCGTCTGGCGGCTTCCCAACGACAACACCAAGCACCTCATCCTCTCGCGCGAACACGAGCTTCTCAAGCCCGACGCCGCGCTGGAAGAGCTTCCCACCGGGTTTATCTTTGCCCCCTTCGACACGGCAGGCGACCGGATCTTTCTGAAAGCTGATTATTCCTTCTCCTTTACGGACGATACGCTGAAGCCTCCCGCGACAACGCTGGAAACCGCATCAGCCACCTGGCTTCAATCGAAGCTCGGTGACATCAAAAGAACCAAAGCAAGACATTACGCCCAGGAACATGCCCTGGGCAATCCTGAAAAGGATGCCTACATCGCGCTGGTATCCAAAGGCATTGCCGAGATCGAGCAGGGCGTGTTCGAAAAAGTGGTTCCTTCCCGTAGCAAGTCCGTTGATCTTCCGTTGGATTTTGACATCGTGACCTCGTTCCTGAAACTGTGCCACGCCAACCCGAACGCGCTCATCTCATTCGTGAGCTCGCCGGAAACCGGAAGCTGGCTGGGCGCTACACCCGAGTTGCTGGTGAATGTCGAAGATGGAACCACATTCAAAACCATTGCCCTGGCCGGCACACAGCCCTATCGTGAGGGCATGAACCTGAAGTCGGTGGCCTGGACCCAGAAAGACATCGAGGAGCAGGCTTTGGTTGAGCGCTATATCATCAGCTGCTTCAAGCGCATCCGCTTGCGCGAATATGACGAGCACGGGCCAAAGACCGTGGTGGCCGGCAATGTGCTCCACCTCAAGTCGGAGTTCACGGTAGACATGCAGGCCACGGATTTTCTGCAATTGGGCACCATCATGCTGCAGTTGCTCCACCCCACCTCAGCCGTTTGCGGCATGCCGCTGAATCCGGCCGTGGATTTTCTGCGAAAATATGAGGGCTATGACCGGCAATTTTACGCTGGCTTCCTGGGACCGGTAAATTTTAAGAACAACATTCATATTTTTGTCAACCTCCGTTGCGCGCAACTGATGGAAACAAAGGCCATTCTGTATGCGGGCGCCGGGGTCACCATCGACTCCGTGCCGGAGCAGGAATGGGAAGAAACAGAAATAAAAATGAACACGCTCTTAAACGTTATCAGTCCTTCAAAGAACGCATGACCCAACCCCGCCAGCAGCCCCTCTACGACATTGCCGAGCTTTGCGCAAAAAAGCGTTTAACACAGGCGGTCCTGTGTCCGGGTTCCCGGTGTGCGCCGCTCACGTTGTCGTTTGCACGGCACCCGAAAATTCAGACACGAACCATCAGCGATGAACGCAGCGCAGGGTTTATTGCGTTGGGCATTGCGCAGCACACCAAACTTCCTACCGTGCTGGTTTGCACGTCGGGAACGGCGGCCTATAATTTTGCTCCCGCCGTTGCAGAAGCTTATTTCAGTGAAACTCCCCTCCTGATCTTTACCGCCGATCGCCCAGCAGAATGGATCGCCCAGCAGGATGGACAAACCATTCACCAGCCAGGGATCTACGGACAGCACGTAAAGAAAACATTTCAGCTTCCACAGGAATATGAACACGCCGATAGTAAATGGGCCATCAATCGGATCGTGAATGAAGCCATCAATCTTTCTTTGCAGGAGCCGCAGGGTCCGGTGCATATCAACGCGCCGTTTCGCGAGCCGCTGTATCCTCAAAAAGATGAAGTCATCGCGTTTAGCGGGAACGTTCGGGTGATCGAAGATTTCGCGCCGTCATTTGGTTTAACGGAAGAACAAAAGAGAACTTTGTCGGCCGCCTGGCCTACGTTCAACAACGTGCTGATCGTGGCGGGACAACAACACGACGACACCAACGGGGTGAGCTCTCTGGCGAATTTCTTTCATACGCATAACATCCCCATCGTGGGCGACATCATCTCCAATGTTCACGTCATCGAAAAGGTGGTGCGGCATGCGGATGTGTTTCTCGGACAAGCGTCTGCTGCGGTGAAGAAAACGTTGCAGCCCGATTTGCTCATCACCTTCGGGCAGTCGGTCATATCAAAAAATCTGAAACTTTTTCTTCGCGACTTCGCACCAAAAGCGCACTGGCACATCCAGCCGGCGGGGATCGTGGCCGATTCGTTCAAGAGCATCACGCAAGTATTTCATACCACGCCTCCCTCCTTCTTCAATTTCCTCAGCACGCTGCAGTCGACGGATTCTTTCAAGCAACAAAAGCAAGAGAACTTCAACAAGTTTTGGGAAGTGGAAGAGCGACGTGCCGTCCGGACGCTGGACGAATTCTTTCCGCAGCAAGAGTTAGCCGAATTGGAAGTGGTTCGCGAGGTCATCCAGCAACTCCCGCCCGATGCCAACCTGCACCTGGCCAACAGCATGAGCGTGCGCTACGCCAACTTCATCGGCTTGACGGCGGCGCAAAAAGATATCCACGTGTTTGCCAACCGCGGCACGAGCGGTATCGATGGGTGCACCAGTACGGCCGTGGGCCATGCGCTGGTGAGCGCGCGACCCAATGTGCTCATCACCGGCGACCTGGCTTTCTTTTATGACCGGAATGCCTTCTGGCATAATTATGCATTGCCTAACTTGCGCGTCGTGTTGTTGAACAATCACGGCGGCGTGATCTTTAAGATGATCGACGGACCGGGCACCATGCCGGAGTCGGACGAATATTTTATCACCCAACAAAAACTCAACGCCCGCAAACTCTGCGAGGAGTTTGGGTTCGAGTACCTGAAGCTGGACAACAAGCGCAAGTTCAAAAACCTGTTGAAGGATTTCTTTGAGCCTGACGGAAAAACCAAAGTGCTGGAACTGGAAAGCGACGGCGTGTTGAACAAGGCCATCTTCGACCATTTGAAACAGAAAATACACAAGAGCTATGAGCTATAAATTTCCATGGAAGCCCGTTAAGGAATACAAGGACATCTTGTTCCACAAATACGACGGCATCGCCCGCATCAGCATCAATCGCCCGCACGTTCACAATGCCTTCACCCCGTTGACCGTACAAGAAATGATCGACGCCATGCACCTCTGTCGCGAAGACAACGACGTGCGCGTGATCATTCTCACCGGCGAAGGCGGCAAAGCTTTTTGCAGCGGCGGCGACCAGAGCGTGCGCGGGCATGGCGGCTATGTAGGCGAAGACACGACGCCCCGCCTCAACGTACTCGACCTGCAAAAAATGATCCGCTCCATTCCCAAGCCTGTGATTGCCGCCGTGGCAGGATGGGCCATTGGCGGAGGGCACGTGTTGCACGTAGTGTGTGACCTGACCATTGCAGCCGAGAATGCGCGCTTCGGCCAGACCGGCCCTAAAGTGGGCAGCTTCGACGGAGGCTTTGGTGCATCGTACCTGGCCCGCATCGTGGGTCAGAAAAAAGCAAGGGAGATCTGGTTCCTGTGCGATCAATACGACGCCCAGGAAGCCATCGACATGGGTCTTGTGAACAAGGTCGTTCCCTTGGAAAAATTAGAGGAAACCTATGTGGAGTGGGCCCGCAAGATCATCGCCAAGAGCCCGTTGGCCATCCGCATGCTGAAGAGTTCGTTCAATGCCGAATTGGATGGACAGGCCGGGATACAGGAATTGGCCGGCAACGCCACCTTGCTGTATTACCTCAGCGACGAAGCCAAAGAAGGCAAGAACGCCTTCCTCGAGAAACGCGATCCGGATTGGTCAAAATATCCCAAGTTCCCTTAAAAACAAATCCAATACATCGCGGTATTATTTCTATATGGACATCGAGAAAAGAGAAATCTACAGATCCATCGCCGAGCTGGCGTATGTCATCGCCATTGCCGACAAGGGGTTGAGCGCGGAAGAACGTTTTGCGTTTACCAAGATCGCCGAAGAGGAACTCGACTTTGAATCGTGGGCGGCCCAAAGCCGCTTTGAGTTGCTGGATGAGGTGATACAGCCTTCGATCGAGAAAGCCTACAAAGACGCGCTTCATGATCTGAAGAAACACAAAGATCATTTCACACCGGAGATGAAAGAAACGGCCATCCGCGTGATGCACAAGGTGGCCAAGGCCTGCAGCGGCTTTAGCCCTAAGGAGGCGACCATCATCGACCGGTTCAAGAAAGACCTGGAAACGCTCTAAGCCCACAAGCGGAACGCATCATGAGCCCCTACCCCTTCGATACATTACTGGTGAATGCGAGGGAGGTGAGTCTGAACGATGTGTTGCAACAGCAGGCGACATTCCACGACGCCTTTGAAGACGCGTTGTTTTCATTTATCCGCGAATGGCATTCCGGTGTGGAACAATTTTCACAACACACCAGCGGGTCTACAGGAACGCCAAAAACCATTTCCGTGACCCGCACGCAAATGACCACCAGCGCGCAGCTCACGGCCGAAGCCCTGGGCTTGAAGGCGGGCGACACCGCTTTGCTTTGTCTGAGCCCTGATTTTATTGCGGGCAAAATGATGGCCGTGCGCTGTTTTGTTAGCGGAATGAAAATGATCGCCGTCACACCTTCTGCGAATCCGCTTGAACACCCGGGCCCAGAAACGATCGATTTCACGGCCATGGTTCCCTACCAGGTGCACGACATTTTACGTTCCGCTCATCCCGAAAGACTTCAACAAATTGGTGCGCTCCTCATCGGCGGCGCGGCCCTGGATGACGAAAGCCTGGCCATGCTCCAGCCGTTTCGTTGCCGGTGCTATGCGACCTATGGCATGACGGAAACCGTATCGCACATCGCCCTGAAGCGATTGAACGGCCCCGATGCCATAGACGATTACAAGACCCTGCCCGGCATCGTTATCTCGCAGGACGAACGGGACTGCCTCGTGATCGAAGCACCCCATTTCGAGGGCAAGATCGTGACCAACGACGTAGTGCAGATCAAGGATGCGCATACCTTTGCGTGGCTCGGGCGCTGGGATAACATCATCAACACCGGGGGCATGAAGGTGATGCCGGAAGACCTCGAGGCGGAGATCGGAAAATTGTTCCGGGGTCAAAAAATTAACAACCGCTTCTTCGTTGGCAGCCTTCCGGATCGTAAATTGGGGAGCCGGATCATCCTGATCGTAGAGGGCCATGTGCCAGCACCTTTGCGCGAGACGCTCATGACCCGTTTGCGGGAGCAACTGCCGGGCTATAAAACGCCAAAGGAGATTTTTGTGGTGCCGCGTTTTCAATATACCGGGAGCGACAAGATCAATCGAAAAGAAACCCTGAAAGGGCTTGCCGGATTGTAACGATCGCAGTGCTATCTTAGCATTCAACCCAAACCAACCAAAACCGTGTCCGAAATCCACCCCGAAATCATCAATGCGTCCGCTGCCGACATTGCCCTTATTCAGGACATTGCCGAAAAGACCTGGTGGCCGACTTACTCCCCTATCATCACGGATGTGCAGATCCGCTATATGCTGGATGCCATCTATTCTACCGAGACCCTGTTGAACGTGATCCAGGGCGGATCGCAGCATTTCATCTTGATTAAGGATGAGGCTGGTGTGCAGGGGTTTGCCTCCTATGGCCCGCGCCCGGACGAGCGCAACGTCTACAAGCTCCACAAGATCTATGTGCTGCCCGACAACCACGGAAAGGGCTATGGCGCCCAACTCGTCGCGGAGGTCAAAAGAAGACTCAAGATGCAGGGGATCCACACCCTGGACCTGAATGTGAACCGGCATAACAAAGCCCGGGAGTTTTACGAAAAGCTGGGCTTCACGGTGATCCAGGAAGAAGACGTTCCCATTGGCCCCTATTGGATGAACGACTATGTGATGCGCCTCACTTTTTAGTGTCCGGGCCAACAATATGAGCAACCGCCGGTTTGTACAGAATAGGTATTGCAGAAACCCTTTGTGAAGTGTTAATTGCCATTTATAAACTGACGGAATAGTGCTTTGGTATCGTGAATTTGGAGTAACAGAATTGATCTTCATCGCGGCATTCGCCGTGTTGTATATCCTGTATTTTATCCGCATCATCCGCATCGCCACCCGGTTGAAGTCGTCCTACAGCCATGTGTTCATCAAGCTGTTTTTCAGGACGTTTTATTTTGCCCTGTTCATCGTGGCGTTGCTGGGACCTTCGTTTGGAGGATCGAAGAAAGAAGTGAAATCGGTGGGCAAAGACATCATGATCTGCGTGGACCTGTCGAAGTCCATGGACGCCTTCGACATTCAGCCTACGCGGTTGGAGAAAGTGAAGTACGAAATGAAGAAAGTCGTGGCCGCCTTCAACTCCGATCGCATCGGCATCATTATCTTCTCATCGGAAGCCTTTATGCAATGCCCCCTGACCTATGATCAGAATGCGCTCAACCTCTTTATCGAGACCATGAACAGCGGACTTGTCCCCGCCTCGGGCACCGACTTCGGCCCGCCCCTGCGGCTGGCCCTGAAAAAATTGGAGGAGGATGACACCGCACCCAATGAGCAGGCCAAATCCAAAGTGATCATCCTCATCAGCGACGGCGAAGATTTTGGGGAAGACACCGACGACGTGGTCAACGAAATCGAGAAGCGAGACATCAAGCTTTTCACACTCGGTGTGGGCACGGAAAAAGGAGGAAATATTTATGCGGGCAATACGTTAAAGACCAACCGCAATGGCCTGATCGTAGTGACCAAACTAAACCCAAAAGAGCTGGTGAACCTGGCCGACAAAACCGGGGGGCAATATTTCGAGATCAACGACTCGAAGAACGACGTTACCCGCCTTATCAACACCATCGGCAAAATTGAAGGCGAGCTGCGCGACGCGCGCTTTATTGACGTGACGGCCAACAAGTATTTTTACTTCCTGGCGTTTGCCGCCTTGCTTTTTCTGCTGGATGTTCTCATTAACGTACCGACCGTGAAAATATGAAGTACCTGCTGGCTGCCCTTCTTGCTGCATTGCTCATCGATCCGGGAAAGATCGCACGCGAAAATCGCGCGAAGTCCGAAGCGCGCGAGGCCTACACGTCGGGCGACTACAAGAAGGCACTGGAAAAATATAAGTACCTGGCCGATTCCCTGGGTGTGCGCGAAGACGAAGTGCTGCTGAACCTGGGCCACACCTATTTTCAAACTAACGACACGACCAACGCCATCTCCACCTACCAATCGCTGGTGGGCAGCATGAACGTGGCCGTGCGCTCCAAGGCCAACCAGCAGCTGGGTATCCTCCACCACCGTCAAGGCAAAATGGAAGCCGCCCTGGCCGATTTCAAGGCCGCCGTAAAGGCCGATGCCGCCAACATCGACGCCCGCTACAACTACGAGATGCTGAAGCGCAAACTGGACGAAAAGAAGAAGGAAGACGAGAAAAAGAACCCTAAAAACAAGCCCCCGGAACCTTCTGCCTATGCAAAGAAGTTAAAAGCACAGGCGGATGCCCTCGTGGCCCAATTCCGCTTTGGGGAAGCCAATACGCTCATGACCGAAGGGGCCAAAAAGGACCCCACCGTCATGCATTACCAGGATTTTATGACACGCCTGCAAGACGTGACCACCATAAACAAACCGAAATGAAAGCAACGCTCTGTACGCTATTTTTCCTCATCTGCGTGGCCATAACCGGCTTTTCGCAAGGAGCCCAGACGTATTTCAACACCTCGGCCAACCTCTACGTGAATGGAAAGAACCCGGAAGCCCTGGCCTCCGTGACCGCCGGTCTGAAAAAATTTCCCTCCGATGCCAAACTGAAAGCCCTCTATGACAAGCTGAACCAGGAAAAGAAAGACCAGGAGAAGAAGGATCAGCAACAGAAAAAGGACCAGCAAAACAAAGAGAAGCAAGACCAGGAGAAAAAGGATAAAGAAAAGCAGGAACAGGACCAGCAGAAAAAAGATCAAAAGGACCAAAAAGAGGATCAAAAAGATCAGGAGCAGAAGGACAAAGAGCAGAAAGAAAAAGAACAAAAAGAAAAGGAAGGCAAAGAAAAGAAGGATCCGCAGGACGAGCAGCAACAAAACGAAGACAAGAACAAACCCAAACCTGAAAAGTCACCCCAACTTGACGAGAAGCTTCGCGACATGAAGATCAGCGAAGAAAAAGCCAAGATGATCCTCGAAGCGATGAAGAACCAGGAGGTTCAATACCTCCAACAAAACAAACGCAAAGCCACCAAACCCAAAGACAAAAGCAAACCCGACTGGTAGTGGTTTGCATTTCTTTGCTTATCCGTCGTAGCTTTAGCGAAGACGGGTGCCCTTGGGATTAACACATTTGAACAACTACAACACCATGAAAGAAGTATACATCGTCTCCGCCGTACGCACCCCCATCGGAAGCTTCGGTGGCAGCCTCAGCTCCCTCACCGCGGTGCAACTCGGCGCCATCGCCTTTAAAGCCGCGGTACAAAAAGCAGGCATCGACCCCAAGCTGGTACAGGAAGTTTTCGTAGGCAATGTCATCGCCTCCGGCCTCGGCCAGGCACCCGCCACGCAAGTAGCGGCCGGCGCGGGACTGGGTTTCGAGATCCCCTGCACCCTGGTGAACAAAGTCTGCGCTTCGGGAATGAAGGCCGTGATGCTCGGGGCACAATCCATCATGCTGGGGCAACAAGACGTGGTACTCACCGGCGGCATGGAAAGCATGAGCAACATCCCTTACTACCTGGCCAAAGCCCGCACCGGTTACAAATTCGGCAACGGCGAACTGTTGGACGGCCTTACCTACGACGGCCTCACCGACATCTACAATCAGGTAGCCATGGGCGTTTGCGCCGACAACACCGCGAAGGAGATGAACATCTCGCGTCAAGATCAAGACAACTATGCGATCAACTCCTACAAACGTTCCGCTGCTGCGTGGAGCGCAGGCAAGTTCAAAGACGAAGTCGTGCCCGTAGAGATCGTTGACCGCAAGGGAAACAAGACGATCTTTGCCGAAGACGAAGAATACAAGAATGTGAACTTCGACAAGATCCCCAGCCTGAAACCCGCCTTCACCAAAGACGGCACCGTGACCGCCGCCAACGCCTCCACGCTGAACGACGGCGCATCTTCTATCCTGCTGGTGAGCAAAGAAAAAGCGGAGGCCCTGGGGCTGAAACCCATCGCCAAGATCCTCGGCTTTGCCGACGCTGCACAAGATCCCATGTGGTTCACCACAACGCCGACGATTGCCATTCCCAAGGCGATGAAGAACGCCGGTGTGGACAAAAAGGACGTAGGCTACTATGAGATCAACGAAGCTTTCTCGGCTGTGGCACTGGCCAACAGCCAGAACCTGGGTCTCGACATCAACAAAGTGAACGTGAATGGTGGCGGCGTGGCTCTGGGGCACCCGCTGGGGTCGTCAGGGTCGCGCATACTGACCACGCTCATCAACGTGCTGAAGCAAAACAACGCCGGCATTGGCGTGGCTGGCATCTGCAATGGTGGTGGCGGCGCCTCAGCGATTGTGATCGAAAATGTTTGAGTCGTTTCTGAACAACATCGAAAATAGCCTTGCGTTATCTGCAAGGCTATTTATTTTTATAACGTGAAGCATCTTATCGCTATTTTATTCCTTCTCGCTACCTGCGTCGTTGCGCATGCACAAAAAGAAGTGCGCACCTACTACGACGCTCCCAAGCAACATGTACAGGAAGTCTACTTTGTCTCAAAAGACGATCCCGAAAAATATGTGGGCCACTATCAGCGCTACTACGAGAACGGCAACATCATGGTCGACGGCACCTTCAACGACGAGGGCGAGAAATCGGGACTCTTCACCGAATACCACGACAACGGTAAGGTTGCCCGCAAGATCACCTTTGTGAACGGGCTGCGTCACGGCGTGGTGCAGATCTATGATGAAGATGGCAAACCGTTTCAAAAGGCTTACTATCAAAACGACATCCTCACCGACAGCATCCAACTCTATTTCGACAACGGCGTGGTGAAGCGCGAGACCTTCTTCGTGAAAGGCAAACCCGAAGGCATGGTGCGCGAATATTACCCGAACCACAAAGTAAAAAAGGAGCAGCAATACGAAAAAGGCAAACCCAATGGCATCGCCCGTTCCTTCTACGCCGACGGCAAAATTGAAACTGAAGCCAACTACAAAGACGGCATCCTTACGGGCTTCTATAAAACCTACTATACCAACGGCCAACTGCAAACCGCCTCCACCATGGCGAACGGCACCAAGAACGGCCAATTCAAAAGCTACGACGAACAAGGCCACCTCGTGCTGGACGGCAACTTCCTCAACGCCAAACTCCACGGCAACAACACCGGCTACTTTGCCGATGGCACGGTGCAACACAAATACCAATACAAGGAGGGCAAGAAGGTGGGCACCAACTATGACTACTACCCTTCCGGAAAGATCAAGATCAAAGAACAGGCATCTTCCAGTGGCGTGGATGCCTCGATCGAGGAGTATGACGAGAACGGCGCTGTTCTGTCGGAGAAGAAATTAAAAAATGGGGTGCTTGCAGGGACCAGTGTTTACTACTATCCCGGTGGCAAGCCAGTGAAACTGAAAGAGACATTTGAGGCGGGGAAGCTTAGTGGGATTCGGTATAGTTATTATCCCTCCGGGAAAATCCAAAAAGAGGAGACTTTTAAAGTGAACTTGCTGGCAGGGCCGGTGAAGACGTACTATGAGACAGGGACTTTAGAGTCTACTACAGAATACAAAAATAATCGGCGTCATGGGCCTTTTGTGGCTTATCATGATAATGGGAAGATGAAAGAGCAGGGAGAGTATATTTCGGATAAGAAGTATAAGGAATGGAAGACGTTTGATGCGAATGGGAATGTATTGAGTAGTGTTATTTACAAAGCAGGCGTACCCGTGAAGAATTGAGATTCGTTCACAAATAATCCGCATCTGCATGATCTCCACCGAAAAAATTACCAACAAACTTTAACCATCACCAATCTAAATCTCATGAAAAAGCTGTTACTCCCCTTCCTGTTGTTTTCTTCCATGGCAACCTTTGCCCAAAGCGAACCCCAAAGAATAATTGACGAGTTTTTCTACCGTTATAAATACAAAACTCCCGACGAGGCAGTAGACTACCTCTTTGGCACAAACAAGTACATGGCCAAATCCACCGAGCAAGTCGAAAACGTCAAGTATAAATTAAATAGCGCCATCACCCTGATGGGGAAGTACTACGGTTACGACCCACTCAGGAAGAAGACCGCAGGGGAGAATCTGGTCATCTACACTTTCCTGGTGCGCTATGACCGGCAGCCCATTCGTTTCAATTTTACCTTTTACAAGGCCAACGATCAATGGGTCATTTTCCACTATAGCTTTGACGACAGCATCGCCGAGGAGTTAAAAGAGGCTACCAAAATTACGTCCCTAAAAGATAATCTGGATCGATAGTCCATTGAATTCTCTCTGAGAATCCATGGTCAGCATTATTGGACGAAGGATTGGCTAGGGCAATCCTCGTCCCTTTCGTTGTGTTTTAAGATTTGATTCACGGCTGGCACCTATGTGATCGAGCATCTTAGTTAAAGCATAGAATTGTATTCGGACTATCACTGCAAAGTCCCTGCCCCGGACGCTTTGTATATTGATCTATCTCACCATCTATCTCAGCATATCCATATTGCAGTAACCTCAAATCTGCACCACTAAAGTCGGACTTTCTGATAAAGTTGAAATACAATTCGGCACTATCAAACCTCGCACCGCGAAAATTATAATCATACAAAGAGTCGTACCTGAAATCGTGCTCTGACTTTCCTTTCACTAGTGCGATCAGTACTTTTTTGCTCAGATCCATACACTCAGCATTCCGGGTTTGCTGGATGCGCTCCAAATCAAACGCATTATAGCCCACCTTTCCGCTGCAACTCTCGCATTTGCCCGTGGCAGAATTGTAACTAAACTGATCCTGTGCGCTATCAGAACAGGCGTGATCTTCCTGGCAAGACAAACAGAGGACAAGAAGTCCAATGCATAAAAACAATAACTTGGGATGCTTCATACTTTTGCATGGGTTTGACCATCTTTTATTTACTCGCTCTTCCGGCAAGGATATATACACTACCCTGACTGCAGAACCAAAAAAAATTAAAGTGACGCATAATAATTAAACACCAAGATGTAATCCTTTACATCGCTCTTGAGTTTAATACCATTCGTTTTCATATAAGCCTTCACTTGATCCGATTTGCTTTTCATCAGCGCCATAGCTTCCGCTTCGTTGAGCTCCCGAAGGGTGCCGGTATGTACATCCAATAAAAAATTCAAATCTACTGGCACAACCTCTGTGAGCGAGTTGAACAGGTTGCCCCCCAAGCGCACAACACGCCGGCTGAGAATGGCCATGTCGGCATTTTCGTAAACATGCTCCAGGAAGTATTCCCGGGTTATCGATGCGTTCTCATCATGGACGGGCATGCTATAATAGCGCCGGGTTTTACTTTTCTCGGTGTCGAAATAGAAAAAACTCGTTACGTCCTTCACGGAAAGGGTTAGCATACCTTCGCCATCTTTCACCTGGAGCAGGCCTTCCTCCACGGCGGGATTGTAGCTCATTTCACAGGGCACAGTATCGCCGGTCACCAGCACGACTGAGCCCTGCACCCAATGTTCCAGATTCTTTGCCAATCGGACTCCCGATGAAAGGCCCGGCGTACCCGACAGTGGCGGTGTGGAATAGACCTGCGCGCATACACCGTGCGAGATGCCCATTATCAGCCAGAGCACAATATTGCACAACCCGTTTTTCCGGACCATAAGCCTAAACATTAGATAACAATTTATAGAAATTTCAAATGACTTAAAAGCCCAACGCCTTCTGCTCCTAATTCCCAAATTCGCCTGTTATCGAGGCATGATAACGATCACCCCGAATCGTCTCCTGACCCAATGTATAGTCGATAACGATCTCGTCACGTGAAAATTTTCGTGGGCCTGGATCAAAACCTGTCGCCCCTTCGTTTATCTGTCGTTTATAGGCCTCCTCAAAACCTCTCGATTTGTTGATCAGCAAATAGGCCTCGTTCATGGAGATACCCGGAATAAAATAAAAATCGGTATACCATGCTTTTTCCTGGCCACGCTCGAACTCGTGCACTATCCCTGTTTTATAAATAATCCTTCTATACTCTGTCTGGTTGTCAGAGTGTTCCATGGTTTGGAGTTGTCCATATGCTCTGTTAAAGTAATCATCCAGTGGCTCTTTATTGTGCATGGGAACTAACCGGGAAAGGAATCCATCAAAAATAAATCCCTCCAGGCCTTTGTATCGAACCTTCACAAATTTTCCAAACACGCTAATTCCAGGTCTCGTTATCCTGCTACCCTGTATTTCATTCGTCACTACAAACTCCAATTCATTGCTGAGCGTCTCCATCACGACAATTGCCGTCCCATAGTCCAACTTCTCAATGGCTGGCGACGCAAATCCCGGCTCCTTCCTCATGCGCAATCCGTCATTGGCCCAAACATACAATGTATCACCACGGAAAAACTCTCTTGCGATTGCAGATGTACTAGGGCCTTGCAGTAAAGTCAATAAAGCTGTTACCAAATATCTCATTTATCAAAAATTTTTAAGGGAAATGGGCAGGTTAAAGTCTAATCGGCTTGGTCAAGAATTGTTCGGCACAAGTCAAGGCCGCCCTCATGCCTGAAAACTCAACATCTTTTCGTCTTAATTTCCAAATTCGCTTAGTATAAATACGTGACCGTGATCA
This sequence comes from Chryseolinea soli, assembly GCF_003589925.1. NCBI lineage: Bacteria > Pseudomonadati > Bacteroidota > Cytophagia > Cytophagales > Fulvivirgaceae > Chryseolinea > Chryseolinea soli. The sequence continues at coordinate 6,705,014 of NZ_CP032382.1, forward strand.
ACGCGAATGGTCTGTTGACCTAATTCATACCCGATAACGATCTCGTCAGGCGCAAATTTTTCGGGTCGTTGATCGAAATAGGTTGAGCCTTCGCTTATTTGCCGTTTATAATTTCTCTCAAACCCTGTCGCTTTGTTTATCAACAAATAGGCCTCCTTCAAAGAGATGCCCGGGATAAAATACAAATGCGTAAACCAATTTTCCGGACCTCCTTCAAACTCAGAAACTATCCCTGTTTTATAAAAAATTCTTTTAAATCTATATTCCGAATCCGGCTTTGATCGGTCTATCGTCTGCAACTGTCCGAATACTCTGCCGAAATAATCATCCAACGACTCCTGGTCATGGAGGGGAGCGAGGCGGGAAAGAAATCCATCAAAAATAAATCCTTCCATCCCTTTATAGTGGATCTTCACAAATCCTCCAAATATACTAATCCCGGGCAATGACCTTTGATTGTGTTTCATGGCGCGCGCCACCACAAATTCCGCCCCAACTCCCGTCCTTTCCATTACCACAATGGCCGTCCCATAGTCTAACTTCATGAGCGAAGGAGATTCAAATTTCGGTTCCTTTCGCATCAGCAAACCATCATTTGCCCAAACGTATAACGTGTCGCCAATGGAATTTTTTTTTGAGGCTGCATAGGCATTGAGGCCTTGCATCAAAATAATCAAAGCTATTACCGGATATCTCATTTATTAGAATTTCTAAGGGGATTGATAGGTTGCGGGCTATAACGTTAATTAGAATTGTTCACTACGGGTGCCCTTATCGAAAAAAAAACCTAGGAAGGGTATGAAACTAATGGCTGCGATCGTCTTTGCTAGTCTCTTTCGGCAGCCCAAAGGCATCCAATTCCTTTTGGGGTATCTAGCCTTTTCTATTGCATGGGGGTCGTTTTCAATATTCCAAATCCAGTCCCGAATAAACTCGTTCGTGACGTTTCTTTTTCGCTTCTTGTTTGACTTGACGGTACCCATATCCCACCAAGGTCTTATAAAGTTAAATCATTTTTCAGAATGGAGCACTAAAAAATCTTGCAGTTGACCCCGAATCACACCGGATCCACATCCACAATCACCCGCGTATTCCGATGCTCCTTCTCCTTCAACAACTGCTGTATGCACTGCATCAACGCCTGCTTCAACGCCCCCAACTCACTACTTCCCCGGGGGATCTTCACCAAAATGCTCATCAAAAACTGATTCCGTATTTTCGAAACCATCGGCTCACCCGGCCCGAGCAACTTCGTACCTGGCATAGCACTCCGAAACAATTTAAACAACGCATCAGCCCCTTCCCGACACACCTTCTTATCCACGTGCTTGATCGTAACATCTATCAAGCGGCTAAACGGCGGGTAACTGTGTTGCCGGCGGTCTTCCAACTGATCACCATAAAACTTCTCCATGCTGTGATTCAAGATCGTTAGCAACAACGGATGATCCGGACTGCTGGTTTGTATCACCACCGTACCGGGCACCTCCCGCCTACCCGCACGACCACTCACTTGCGTGATGAGTTGATACGCTCGCTCATAACTCCGAAAGTCAGGAAAATGAATCATACGATCCGCATTGAAAATACCCACCAAACTCACGTGATCGAAGTCGAGACCTTTCGTCACCATTTGGGTACCTACCAGGATGTCGGTTTCTCCTCGCTCGAAATGATCGAGGATGGATTCGTAACCGGATTTAGAACGGGTAGTATCCAGATCCATACGTTGAATGCGGGCGTCAGGGAAATGAAGCATAAGTTCCTCCTCTAGTTTCTCCGTACCATAGCCCACCGTCTTCAGCCGCGTAGATGAACACGTGGGACAGTTCTGCGGCAACGCCTCACGATAGCCACAATAATGACACACTAAAGCATGACGATATTGATGATAGGTAAGACTCACCGCACAATTCACACACTTCGGCACCCAACCACAGTCCTCACAGTTCACCATCGGCGAATAGCCCCGGCGATTTTGAAAGACAATGACCTGTTCTTTTTTAGAGAGCGCATCGCCAATGTTCTTCAACAACAATCCGGAGAACTCTCCCTTTACCGTTTTCTGCTTGCGCTCGCGACCCATATCGGCCAACACAAGTGTAGGCAGCCGGGCTTCGCCAAAGCGTTTATCTAGTTTCACAAAACCGTATTTCCCTTGCAGCGCCTGGTAGTAGGTCTCCACAGCCGGGGTAGCCGACCCCAGCAGCACTTTGGCGTGATGCAACTGCGCCATCACCACGGCCACATCACGGGCGTGGTAGCGCGGGGCAGGCTCCTGTTGTTTGTAGGACGAATCGTGCTCCTCATCCACAATGATCAACCCGAGGTTGTCGAACGGCAGGAAGATGGAGGAGCGAACGCCCACCACAAATTTGAAACGGCCGTTGAGGATGCCGTTCCAAACTTCCACGCGCTCGTTGTCGCTGAACTTGGAGTGGTAAACGCCCATGGTCGTGCCGAAGATCTTGCGTAGCCGTTGCACGATCTGCGTGGTCAACGCAATTTCGGGGAGCAGATAGAGCACTTGCGAGCCGCCCTCAATGGCCTGCTTGATCAGGTTGATATAGATCTCTGTCTTGCCGCTGCCGGTCACACCCTGCAATAGTGTGGCACTATGCTCCTTGAAGCTGGCCAATATCTCCTGTTGCGCCTGATGTTGTTCTTCACTCAGTTGAATAATGTGCTGATCCGGCAACGGCTCTTCCTCAAAGCGCGACACCACTACCTCGAACTCTTCGAACACGCCGTTCTTGATCAGCGTGCGCAACGAAGACTCCGACAACGTATCGTCGTTCATCAACTGCTTCTGCGCCAGGCCATGTTTGTTCGCCTCGACATGACTCAACACCGGCACATCCTGCAGATATTTTAGCACAATGGCTTCCTGCTTTGGCTTCGTACCGATCGTTTCGAACAACCCCTCCAACGCGGACGCTACCGCATAGACTTCTGTTAACCGGATGCGCCGCTCCGTGCGGGGTTTATATTTTTCTTTTACTTCCTCATACAAAATAATAGCACCCTTCCCCACCAACGACTTCAGCAAGCTGTACACCGTCTTCACGCCCAGGAACTTGCTGATGGCCGAATACTCCATCGACTCCCCCACCAACCGCTTCAGCAACATCCGCTCCTTCTCCGAGAAATCAAAATCCGACTCCTCCAGGTTAAACGCCGGGTTCAGTTGCACCATCGACTCGCTGGAGAGCTTCAGACCACTGGGAAGGGCTGCGTTCATCACCTCGCCGGTGGAGCAGAGATAATAATCGGCCATCCATTGAAAGAGCTTGAACTGCAACTCGGTGACGGACGGGAAGTCGTCGAGCAGTTCGAGGATGTATTTCGCTTCGTACTGTTTCGGTGGTTGATCCGTAACAGACACCACCACACCGGTAAGGATCTTGCGATCACCAAAGGGAACGATAGCGCGCTGCCCCACCATGATCTTGTCATTCAGCGGAAGGGGCACGCGGTAGGTGAACAGTTTGGGCACAGGAATAGGCAACATCAACTCTGCGAAGAGCGTGATGCGTGATTCCGTACCGGGTTGTTCGAAAAGTTCCACTTTGTTTTAGAGTTGGTCGTATAAAAAACATTTAACCGCAAAGGCGCAAAGGCGCAAAGAAGACGCAAAGCACTGGAAGCCGAAGGCCTTTGCGCTGACTTTGCGCCCTTTGCGTCTTTGCGGTTCAAAAAACTTAGATGGGATCCTTCTAAAAGAACCCCTTACTCCCATGCGAAGCCTCCTCCGAAATACGCTCAGCATACTCCTTCCCCAGATACCGGTCAATGAGCCCATGTCCAAAATAAATCAAAGGCGTCAATGCAATGGCCACGACGAACTTATAGATATAATTGGTGATCCCAATAGCAACGATCTGATCATTAGTAAACGTTCCCGCGAAAGCGATATAAAGCACCACAAAGCTATCCACAAACTGCGACACCAACGTAGACCCTGTAGCCCGCAGCCACAGCATCTTGCTCCCTGTCACTTTCCGCAGTTGCTGAAACACAAACACGTCCACCAACTGGCCGAGGATGAAGGCCGTGAGCGATCCGAGGATGATGCGCTGTCCTTGCCCGAATATCTTGTTGAAAGCGTGGTGCATGTTCACGGCGTTGCCTTCCGAGTCCGTGCCGTTCACCCAGAAGTCGGCGGGTGCAAGCCGAATAGAGATGAAGATCACCACAAACGCATACGTCACCAGCATCGCCGTGAAGTAGCTGATGCGCTTCACGCCGGGTTTGCCGAAGTACTCGTTTATCAAGTCGGTGGTGATGAACACCACGGGCCAGATCACCACCCCAGCCGTGAGGTTGAAGTCCATCGTGAAGCCGAGGATGTTCAGGTGGGCGGGCTGCAGCCCCAATGTGGCTTCGGCGCTGAAGATCTTCACCCCGATCATCTCGGCCAACACGGTGTTGGTGATGAAGATGCCGGCCAGAATGATAAACAAACGGTGGCGTTTGTCGGGTTGCGTATTTTCCATGGCGATAAAAATAAAGGATTAATCCGAAAGCGTGAACACATCGCCCTCCACCGCCAGGTGCGCGTTCTCGAAGGTGGCGTGGGCTTCTTTCAAGATCGGCGACAGATCTTTGTAGCGCGCGCTGAAGTGGCCCAGCAACAGGCCTTTGGCGTTGGCCTTCAGGGCAATGGTGGCCGCCTGGCGGGCTGTGCTGTGGAAAGTTTCGGCCGCCTTCTGTGCTTCTTCTTCCTCGAAGGTGGCCTCGTGATAGAGCATGTCCACATCGCGGATCTGGTCGATCATGGCTTCATTGTAGGCCGTGTCTGAGCAGTAGGCATAGCTGCGCGACTTCCGCGGGTCGAAGGTGAGCTCGGCGTTTTTGTAGAGGATGTTGCCGTCGGCGTCGGTGATGTCGTGGCCTTTCTTGAGGTTGGCCACCTGCAGCAGCGGCAGGCCTTCAGGCAATTTGGTCTTGTCGATGCGCCGGGGTTTGATCTTCTCCTTGAAGAGGAAGCCCGAGCAGCGGATGCGGTGTTTCAGGGGAATGGTCTCCACCGTGAGCACGTCGTCTTCGAAGATGACCTCGCGCACGTCCTTTTCCAGGCGGTGGAACACGATGTTGAAGTTGGGCACCGACCGCGAGTAGCGAAACTGGGTGGTGATGATCTCGTCCAGGCCACGGTGGCTATAGAGGTGGAGTTCGTTAGTGCGCCGTTGCAGATGCATGGTGAAGATGAGGCCCATCAGCCCCAGGAAATGGTCGCCGTGCAGGTGACTGATAAAGATGTGGTCGATGCGGTGGAAGTTGGCCTGCAGCTTCATGAGCTGCATCTGGGCACCCTCGCCACAGTCCACCAGGAAGTGGCGGTTCTGGATCTCCACCAACTGGCATGACGTGTAGCGACCATAGGCGGGCAATGCGCCACTGGAGCCGAGAATGGTGATCTTAAAACTCAACGTTTACAGGGGTTTGACATATTAAAAATAAAAAAAACCAAAGCTGGAGGGCTTTGGTTTCCGGTTATGTAACCTTCGTTTAATTTCCGTCAGAATCTTTCAGGTCCTTTTCGATTTCGTGCATGAACACGGCGTCGATGGCCTCTTCCACCTTGGGAAGGATGTTGAGCACGCTGTCCAGCTGCGAGATCTTGATGAGCTTCAGCGTGTGGTCCGACAGTGTGGTCAGGATAAATATGCCGCCGTCCTCCTGGACAATGCGGTTGCCTACCAGCAGGGCGCTGAGGCCGGAGCTGTCGGTGTATTTCACTTCGCCCAGGTCCAGCACAATGTTGCGCACACCCTCGGCATGGAGGGTGATCAACTCGGACTTCAGGCCAGGAGCCACGCTGGAATCCAGCTTCTCTTCGTGCAATCGCAACAAACTGTATTTCTCCTGCTTGTCAATCGTATACTTCATAGGTCAAATAGGTCAGTTTTTCTTGGCTTGTAAGTTAGCGGAATTTATCGAATTCAGGATGCTTTGCTCGATTCTTTGGGATAGCCGGCCATAGTCCACCGCCCCCAGCGCCTCCCCCCGCACGTGCTCATAGAGCTCTTTATAACGGGCCGAAATCTCGCCCACCTTGCTCTCGGTCATTTCGGGCACTTTCTGCCCTTCTTTGCCCTGGAACCCGTTCTCGATCAGCCACTGGCGCACAAATTCTTTCGAAAGCTGCTTCTGCGTCTCCCCTGCCTTCTGCCGCGCCTCGTAGCCCTCGGCATAGAAGTACCGCGACGAGTCCGGCGTATGCACCTCGTCAATCAAATAGATCACACCGTTGTGCCTCCCAAACTCATACTTCGTGTCAACGAGAATCAACCCCCGCTCGGCGGCCAATTCGGTACCTTTTTTATAGAGCTTCAGGGTGTATTCTTCCAGTTTCTTATAGTCCGCCTCCGAAACAATGCCCCGCTTCAGGATCTCCTCCCGGCTAATATCCTCGTCGTGGCCTACTGCCGCCTTTGTTGTAGGGGTAATGATCGGGTTGGGAAGCTTGTCGTTCTCTTTCAGTCCCTCAGGCAGCGCCACACCGCACAGGGTGCGCTTGCCCGCCTTGTATTCACGGGCCGCATGCCCAGCCAGGTAGCCGCGCACGACCATTTCCACGGCAAAGGGCTCGCATTTGAAGCCGATGGTCACATTCTGATCCGGGGTTTCCAACACCCAGTTGGGCACCAAATCCCGGGTAGCCTGCAGGTTAAAGGCCGCGATCTGGTTCAGCACCCGCCCCTTGTCGGGGATGGCCTTGGGCAGGATCACGTCAAAGGCCGAGATGCGGTCGGTGGCCACCATGGCCATGAGGTCGCCGAAGTAATATACGTCCCGCACCTTGCCGCGGTAGAACCCGGTTTGGCCGGGGAAGTTGAAGTGGGTTTCTTTGATGGCCTGCATGAAATGGGTTTGAGGGTGCAAGGTAAGGGATGGGAGGGTTTTGGCAAAGGGGCTTTTAGGGCAAAAGTTTATTCCCCTTGGGTACACTTGGCGGCCGCCCTCGGAGGCCTCGGGCCCGGGCTATCCATTCCAAGTCCGGCTGCGCGCGAGGCCGGCGCACTTCGGGCTTTCCATTGCTATCCCTGGCCGGGACTCTCTTGAATATCTCCCAACAAAATAACAGTCTGTTCCGGCAACAAAATGTACGGGCGTCATAGTTTAGTGTTTGCCTGTATCGTTAGCCTCGCTACTCGACACCGTAACAGCAAATACAACTTCCTTGTCTTTGATCCTGTACTCTCTAATCTCTCTTAGTACATAGTTTTTGACAAATTCAAAATGATCGCCCTTCTTGGGAATATACTTGAAATCAATGATGGAAGATTTCGCAGCAAGCAATTTCTCACTTGACGATGTAATGTCCCAACTATAATATATGTACCCCTCTTTCTTTTCAATTGTCATCCCCCCCGTAAAACTTCCTTCTTCATTCTCCATTTTATAACTTCCTGAGACACTGAACCTAGCATAAGTTTTCGATCGCAATTCTTCGGGGTTCAACGCTTCCGGCTCCAACGGGTAGGTTTCCGTCCATCTGATTTCGTTGTCCAAAAACTTAAGAAACACAATTATAGCGGAGTCGGGCGGCAAACGCCGCCCGCCGTCGTTTTGCTCCATACTAAATCTCTCAATTTCAACGTCAAAAACTTCATCATTCCTGTTATCGACAAATGACGCTGCCATGTAGTTCGGCTCGTCCATTTCAATTCTCTTGAGGGTGTTTATGTAATCGAAGAGATCGTCAACCGTTTGTCGGCCGACAAATGAATAGGCCTTGTAGCGAAAGCGTGCATGTGCAAAGTTTGTCCTTGTGAATACATAGCAGCCCTTTTTCTTTTTCAATATGAAGGTATAATATGTCCACAAAGGACCTTCAGGTCCAAATTGAAATGCGAGTTCCGTGTTGTCTGAGTTTTCGTAGAAACTTTTGAAGTCGGCGTGTGACGTATGGAAATTATTATCATGATAGTCATCCCAGAGTCGAGTAAATTGCGTTGAGTCTATTCTCTCGATTTCAGCAAACCAACGTCGCCGATTTTCTGCTTCATTCTCTTTGTAAAAATTAGCGACTTCAGCGGCAGGAGTAGACACAATAGGACGCAACTGCGATTTAAGCTTCACGGTATCACAAACACATTCTGCATTGGTATTTTTTTTCACCTGGCAACAAAAGGCCAGCAAACACACATTGATAAGTAAAAAGGCTCTCATCATCAGATAACGGGTTTTATTTTGTCCTGGTATTGTAAGAATTGATGAATATTTTGTAAGAATCTAATAAAATAATCATCCGTCTAAATTATCTATTTCATAGGCCGGTCTATAAAGTCACCCTCACCACCGCCGACGACAGGCTTGAACTCGGATGGTTGAGCGCGGGAATTTATTTCTTCGAGGCGGTTCAGGCCGATCAAAGGGGAAGATCGTTCAATTTGTCAAAACCAACTAACTCAAAGATCAGCATCTTTCTGTTAAAGCTGCGATGGTTAATCCGGCAAAATCACTGAAAGACGAGTAAGCTTCAAAAGCCAAGTTACAACGCCGTGCGAGATGAAGAGCACAAATCGTGCGGTAGGCGACGCAGGTAGACACGTTCCCGATTGCGCACGGATGCAGTGTGAAGGTGCGCGCCAGACTGCATTCCTCACGCTTATTTCCCCTCCTTATAGGATTTACAGGTGTCGCCTTGTCCAATGAGAACGATGTCCCAGAAAAAGTTACAATAGAATACGTTGTAAAAGACCTCAATAATGCGTTGATTAGTTTGCCTTTTACCGACGTAAACCACAATACCACTCGCGATGAATCGCTTTCAATTCCTGTCGTTAACTTTTCAGGCAACATGGCTTGGTTCTTTAGCAGTGACCCATGCGTATCCGGCGTTCAAACCTGTTCCGCAAAAGCAAGGCGATCCCGACCTCGATCAACTTCTCCCCCAACTCTTAAAAGATTGGAAAACACCTGCCGTATCCGTAGCCATCATCAAAGATGGAAAGATGTCTTGGAACAAAGCCTTTGGTGTAAGGGATACCACTACGAACGAGAAGGTTGATGTGGACACAACTTTTGAAGCCGCCTCGATAAGCAAAACGGTATTCGCCTATGCGGTGATGAAGTTATGCGAGAAAAAGATCATGAATCTCGATACTCCATTGGCCACGTATTACCCCGAACTATTCGCTAAAGGCGATGCGCGACTTCAGGTGATCACTGCGCGACAAGTACTTTCCCATCAATCGGGGCTGACCGAATGGCGACAGTCTCCATCACCCACTTTTCAATCCGATCCCACGAAGGAATTCAACTACTCTGGTGAAGGATACTATCTGTTGCAGACCGTCTTGACCCATCTTGTTGGTAAAGCATTTACACAACCTTGTGAAACGTTCGAGTCAGACTATCCGGTATGTGCCACCGACTTTGCCGATTATATGCAGCGAACGATCCTCGATCCGTTTGGCATGACTTCAAGCAGCTATCTGTGGAGTGAGAAACTGGCCAGGAATCACGCCAGTGCGCATGATGTGCAGGCCAAATCGTTCGTCAAGAAACATCAGCAGGCTGTTGACATGGCACGCTACGGGTCCGCCGGTGGACTCCTTACGACGGCGAAGGACTACGCCAAATTTTTGATAAGTCTTTTCGAAGGGAAAGACAACGATCCGTATCGACTAAACTCGTCGAGTCTTCAGGAAATGCTTCGTCCACAGATAAAACTTCGCGACGATCAAAAGGTTGACGAATGTAACGCATGGGCGTTGGGCTGGGGAATTCGTGACTTACCCGCGGGCAGGGTAGTTATACACTCCGGTGGCCAATCGGGATTCAAATCCCTTGCCATCGCATCTATTGACAAGAGATCCGGTTTCGTCGCGCTAACGAATGGAGACAACGGTGGACACGTGATCTATCGATTGGCGGACGCATTGGGATACCCTTATTCGTGATCAGCTAGGCAGTCCAATCGCTCTTGGCGCAGCGCACCGATACACGCCAAAAAGCCCGAAGCATCGCTCCTGACTTTCCAATGACGCGTGGTCTACGCTGCTCCGTAACCCCTTACGGAATTCCAATTGAAGGTATCTTCCGCCGGTGCATGCATAGACTACAGGCATCATCGCCGCGAGAACGTTTTGGCTATTTGGCAATTGCGGAATAGACGAATGGCTATAGCGTGCGCCCGTACCTATTCAAAAGTTCATCCAGCCTATTTGAAATTTAATTACCCCCAGTGTAACCATTTCAAAAACGGCAAGTTGTCCCTAAAACTAACCCTCCGCCACATGCTACAACACAACATCCTCCTGATCTGCAGAAGTTTCAAGAAGTATTACGGCACGTTCTGCATCAACTTAATCGGCCTCTCCACCGGGCTAACCGCCGCACTTTTCATCTACCTCTGGGTACACGACGAGCTAACCGTTGACACATTTCACGAAAAAGACCGTCAACTTTTCCAGGTATTGAAAAACACTCCTACCGAATCCGGGATTTTTACAATGGATGGCACACCCGCCCGATTGGCGGAGGCCTTGGCGAAAGAAATACCGGAAGTGGAGTATGCCGCGTCCGTTACAAACTCGGATTGGTCTTCGGGGAAAGGCCTCATTTCCTACAACGGCACGCGGATCAATGCGGAAGGTCAGTTTGTGAGTAAGGATTACTTCAATGTATTTTCCTATAGTTTTATTCAGGGAGATCAGAAAACAGCACTTTCGGATAAGTATAACATTATCCTTTCGGAAAACTTGGCGATGAAGCTCTTCAACACAACAGACGATGTCGTCGGCAAGATCGTTGAATGGAAGCATGAAGGACTCGACGGGCTCTTTACGGTTTCCGGGATCTACAAACAGCTCCCAGCAAATTCATCCATCAAGGCTGATATGCTACTTAACTATGAATTGTTCCTCGAGAAAAATCCGAAGCTGGAGGACTGGCGTAATAGTGATCCCAGTACTTATTTGGTGTTGAGAAAAGACACCGATGTCGATCGGTTCAATACTAAAATTTCCGGGTTCATAAAGAGCAAGAATAAAAATTCAGAGGCGACTATTTTCCTTCAGCACTATTCCGAAAAGTATCTCCACAACCGGTATGAGAATGGGAAACCCGCGGGCGGGCGAATGGCATATGTAACGTTATTTTCCATTGTTGCCGTGTTCATCCTGCTCAATGCCTGTATCAATTTTATGAACCTGTCGACGGCGAAGGCCATGAGGCGATTTAAAGAAGTCGGCGTGAGAAAAGTGATGGGAGCCAAACGAAGGACGCTGATCTTTCAATTTCTCCTGGAATCGATGTTGATGACTTCACTGTCCTTTATCGCGGCCGTTGTTCTGATCAGATTGCTTCTCCCCTGGTTTAATGAAATTACGGCAAAACAACTCTCGCTTAGTTTTGATCCAAGACTGATCATGGGCGCTTTCGGGATAGCCATTCTCACGGGAGTGGTTTCTGGCAGCTATCCATCGCTTTACCTATCAAATTTCAATCCGGTGGCGGCACTGAAAGGCAAGTTGAACTCGCACATCGGGGAGCTTTGGACGAGAAAAGGGTTGGTTCTTTTTCAATCCATGATATCGGTCATCTTGATGATCTCTACCTGGATCGTGTACAAACAAATTGAATTGGTGCAGACCAAGAACCTGGGCTACAACCGCGACAATATTGTCTATTTTGAAATGGGTGCGAACGATGCCATCAAGGACAATAAGGCCTTTGAATCCGATCTTGAATTGCGCTTACAGGAAGTGAAAAGGATACCCGGAGTGTTAAACGCCTCCAATTTCAGACACAGCATCACCAACCGCCAAGGTGGAACCACAGATGTTAGTTGGGAGGGCAAGGATCCAAACAACTCCATTGAATTCACCGACCTGGCTGGCGGATATGATTTTATTGAAACGCTTGGCATCGAGATGAAAGCGGGTCGCTCCTATTCGAGAGATTTTGCTGCCGAACAATCAAAAGTGGTTTTGAATGAGAAAGCTGTCGAAGTCATGGGGCTTAAAGATCCGGTGGGCAAAGTGATCAGGATCTGGGGTGAAGATCAGGAAATTATTGGGGTGACAAAAAACTTCCATTTCCAATCGCTTTATGAAGAGATCAAGCCGCTCTTTTTTGATTTAAGCGTGAACAGAAGGGTTTCCAAAATTATGGTGAAAATCAAAGCGGGGAGTGAACGGGAAACGCTTGAACAGCTTGGCAAACTCTATGCGGTGCACAATCCTGGAGTTGCCTTTGAGTATGCGTTCCTCGACAGCGACTACCAGGCACTTTATGAATCTGAAAATAGAGTGGCCGCGCTGTCCAAATATTTTGCGGGCATCTCCATTGTCATTTCGTGTCTGGGCTTGTTTGGGTTAGCGGTGTTTACGGCGGAGCGAAAGAAAAAGGAAATTGGGATCAGGAAGGTGTTGGGATCGAGTGTGTTCAGGATCGTTTATCTTTTGTCGGGTGAGTTTTTTAAGACGGTCTTTGTGTCCCTTTTGATCGCCTTCCCCATTAGTTATATGGTGACCAGGAAATGGCTTGACAGCTTTGCGTATAAGATTGAATTGAGTTGGTGGCATTTTGTGGGAACAGGGATCTTAGTGCTTTTGGTGACGGGGTTAACGATTGGGGCGCAGGCTGTTAAGGCCGCTTTGGCTAATCCGACAAAGTCATTAAAAGAAGAGTGAGGTTTAGACGCTAGGGGCGACACACGCCAAAGCGCGACGTGAGGCTGAAGCGCAAATTATGTGCAGGCAACTTGCATGGTAGCTCGCCCGATTGCGCACTGATGCAGCGCGAGGGTGCGCGCCAGAACCATGCGAAGTTCGATGAGGGTTTCCTATGGCGCTCCTTTTCGTTCACCCTTTTTTCCCCCGGGTTTCACCCGGGGTTATGGTGGGAAACCCCTATCGGGGTTATGGGTAGCATTGCATACGCAAAGACTCAATCAAGAGATTCAGCTATAAGAAAGTTAGCTTTTCCGGACCTCTGTGGGCTTTCTAAACCTGAAAAACAAAACGGTCATAACTATCAAAATCAACACACAGGCACAGAGCGTAATAAAAAAATAATAAAATTCGCCCAAATAGCCGCCAGCCACGCTGATACTTATTTCCCCACCCCTGGCGAGGTCTTCAAGTCTCATCACCAGCTCAGGATTTTCATCTTTGGGAACCTTATTTATGAGTTCCCGGCCTATATCAATGTTATCTCGAATAGTGGTAGAAAGACTTGTGTATTGAGCCACCAGCATTTCAATTCTTACGTAGAGCAATAGCGTCGCTATGATTATGATCCCGAAAATGATTTTATTTCTCATGATCGTCTCGTAATGAAGTTCAAATTATTTTGCGGTTATTTCTTACCGAGATCCCTCACCTTCTTATCCACGCGCAGTAGAAACAAAACCACCCCCGTCAAGATCACCACAAGTCCGATGACGACCGTGTAGATCTTTCCGTTGCTGCGAAGGGTGTCGGCCATTTCTACTGATGCCTCTGCCTGGCAAAAGGATTGATAGCACGAGAGTGCAAGGACAAAAAATAAAATCAGTTTACTGTATTTCATCGCGAAGACGGTTATAGGTTTTTATGTGGAGTAGCAAGGTGGTGAGCCACCAGCCCAGCAGGCAAAACGCGAGGACGGCGGTGTAGAGCACGAGTTTTAGGTCGTGTGAGGTGTCGAACAGGCGGAAGCCGGGGTTGCCGCCGTTGCCGGGATGGAGAGAGTCCTGCATGCGGGGGAGAATGAAGATGAGGGGAATGAGGATGGCGAAAGCAAAGATGTTGTAGACGCTACTCAACCTTCCGCGCTGCACTTCATCCTGCACGGAGCCGCGCAAGACAAAATAAGCCAGGTAGATCATCAGGGCAATGGCGGTGTTGTTTAGCTTGGGGTCGCTTGTCCAATAGGTTCCCCAGGTGGCCTTTGCCCATAGGCTGCCCGTGGCCAAGCCCAGTATGCCAAAGAACAACCCAACTTTGGCGGACTCGGCGGCATAGTCGTCGGCCGCAATGTTGCCGGTTCTTAGATATTTGACGGACGATACCACCGAGATAATGAAAAGCAAGAGCATGGCACACCACATCGGGAAATGGAAATAGAACAGGCGGATGCTTTCATTCAGGATCGGCAGCCGCGGCACGGGCAACAGGAAACCGCCGATCACGGTATAATATAAAAGGATGATGGTGAGAATTTTCCACCACTCCAGGCGAGATTTCTTCATAGGCGATCCCTCAATCTTTGGAACGTTGCATCGAAAAACAGGCCCAAATATAGGAGCAAAACGGGATCAGGAGAATGCCGCTGCTGTAAAGAAAATGGATGAGGCGGTCGTTACGTGGAGTTGAACTGCCGTCTTTTAAAATACACGCGGAAGGTGGTGCCTTCATTTACGCGGCTCTCCACTTCAATTCTGCCCCCAAGGGCCGTCACCTGGGTTTTTACGAGGTACAATCCCATGCCCTTGCCCTCTACATGAAAGTGGAAGCGTTTATAGAGCGAGAAGATATTCTGCCGTTGCTGGTTGACATCGAATCCCAATCCATTGTCGGATACGGTGAGGCAAATAAATTCTCCGTCCGGTTCGGTCTTCAGGTCGATGACGGGCACCTTGTCGGGGTTCCGGTATTTGATGGCGTTGCTGATCAGGTTCAACAGGATGCTGTCGACGTAGGGTTTCACGGATAAAATAATGGGCGCATCGTCAAACGAAGCACGAATGCTGGCGTTGGTCTCGACGATCTCCCTGGCCAGGTTGGAGCGCACCAACGTCAGCTCATCGTATAGATTGACGGACGTGAAGTAGTTGCTGTTGTTGCTTTTGATCTCCAGGATGACATTCAAATCTTTGATCACCGTATCCATTTCTGCCGTAGAGGCGACCAGCCTTCTGATGATCGCCCGCTCCTCGTCCTTGTTGTCTTCCGAAAGTTCGAGCACCTTGCCCAGCCCCAGGATGCGCGCGGCGGGTGCCCTCAGGTTGTGGGCAGCGATGAAGGCGAATTGCTCCAGTTGCTGGTTGTATTCCACGAGCACTTTTGTGCGTTCTTTGATGTCCTCCTCCAGCGAATCGTTCTTGGCCCGTATTTCTTTATTCTGACGCAGGATGATCTCCTTCGCCTGGTTCAGCTTCTTATTCTGTCGCGCCAGCAGGTCGCGCTGTGACGAGATCTCTTCTTGCTGCGATTTCAGTTCTTCGTTTTGGGCTTCAATTTCCCCTTGACTGTGCTGCAGGGCAATGTTCTGTTGATGTATTTCGTGCGTGCGTGTAGCCACGAGTTTCTCGAGCACATCATTTTGTCGCGCCAGAATGGCCACCCTTTCACCTTCCAGTTCACGAAGCCTCACCTGCGTTTTCAGTTCGCGGTTGGTATGAAACGCGGTAAAGATCAACGTGGGCACGCAGATCAGCAACAAGATCAGTTGGATCGTATAGTTGCTGCTGAGGGCAGCACTGTATTTTGCCTGGGCCTGCGCGTTGATGGTGTTCTCGAAGCGGTTGATCGACTGCGACAGCCGGTCATATTGCAGCCACAGTTTGTAGCCATTGTCCAGGTCGGCCAACCGGTTGAACTCGTCCTTCTGATTTTCATCGAACAAGATCTTCATCTTCACGCATTGGGTGGCATAGGCCTCGGTGGAATCTTCAAACCGGTCGAATTCTTCCAACGGGAATTTCTGCTCTTCCAGGAGCCGGCGCACGGAATAGAAAAGGGAGTCTTTATCCCGCAAGGCGAACTTCATGGGGAACAAGTATTTGTCCTTTCCAAACAGGGCATAGCCCCTCAGCCCCAGGTCCAGGTTGTGAATGATGACGATGGCAAACTGCGAAACGGTTACCTTGATTTGTTCGGTTTGCTGCTGGAGCAATTTGTTTTCCTCGATGATCTTATTGTTGCTGCGGGTGATGAATATGTTCAGAATAACCAACAAAATGATACTGGCAGTGGCGATGTTTACCCAGCTTTTGGGAATAAAAGTTGTTGTCATGTTTCGTGATCTGACGGTCTAAACATCTATTTCGGATGCTTCAATGCCTATGTGCAGGTATGATTGCTGCACATCAATCCATACCAGCCTCTCTGTTCCCTCTGGCTTCACCAAACATTTCGCGCGAAAACGGGCCCCATTTTCGAAGTAAAACTGTTCGCAGTTTGCAGTCGTTGAATAAAGAAATCGAGTGATTTTGGTCTTCTTAAGATAGCAATTCCTTTCGAGCTATCAAATCGCCGGGGCAGTGGAGACATCGATCGGAATACGAACCCCCACATTCCCCTGTCCCTCCTAACCCGCGTCAGCGGGTGCCCCATCATAACTCCGGGTAAAACCCGGGAAGACAAATGGAATGAAAAGAGTGCCATAGGAAAGTGCTGATCGAACTTCTAGCGATCTGGCACGCACCTGCACGTTGTATCCGTGCGCTGCGATGGGTGCACCATGAACGTAACGAGCCTTGATTTTCATGCGTACGTGGCGCACAGTTGCCTTCGCCTTTTTACCCCGGGTTTCACCCGGGGTTATGATAGGAAACCCGCTGACGCGGGTTCGAGAGTGGCTAGTAAATTACAAATGTTCACTAGAATATTTCGCGCGCGAAAAGGGCCTCTATCTTCGAAGTAAACTGTCGCAATTTTTTGCACTCGTTGAATAAGAAATCAAGTGCCTTTGATCCTCCTAAAATAGCAAACCTCTCCAGCCCATCAACCCGCTAAAGACAGCCAAAACATTGTTCGGAATACGAATCCACATTCCATCTGCATCCATAACCCGCGTCAGCGGGTTCCCCATCATAACCCCGGGTGAAACCCGGGGAAACGAAAAGGAATAAAAAAGAAGTGCCATAGGAAAGTGCAGATCGAACTTCCAGCGATCTGGCACGCATCTGCGCGTTGTATCCGTGCGCTGCGACGAGCGCGTCATGAACGTAACGAACCTTCAATTCATGCGCGCGTGGTACAAGTTGCATTTGCTTTTACTCACTACTATCCACTGGGCCATCTGAAAGAAGATTGCGCCAAGGGAGAAATTCCCTTCTTAAAATCTCCATAAAAGTATTAGTTTAACCCCTGCAAAATCAGACGCATCAAAACAGCCAAACCAAGGCTATCAAAATGAATATAAAATACACCGAAGGCGACGCCACCGCTCCTCTCGAAACCGGCAACAAAATTATCGTCCATGTCTGCAACGATATCGGTGGCTGGGGCAAAGGTTTTGTCATGGCGATCACACAGCGGTGGAAAGCTCCGGAGGAGGAATACCGGAAGTGGTTTAAAAGCAAGCTTGACTTTGCGTTGGGAGAAGTGCAGTTTGTCCAAGTGGAAAAAGACCTCTGGGTCGCCAACGTGATCGGGCAGCGCGATGTCAGAAAGGACGCGGAGGGAAATGTTCCCGTGCGATATCCCGCCATCCAAAAAGGCCTTGCAAAGGTCAGCGCATTTGCCCGCGAGAAAAACGCCTCAGTTCACATGCCTCGGATCGGCTGCGGGCTGGCGGGCGGCAAGTGGGAAAACATTGAACCCATCATAGATCAGGAACTGATTTCCCTCGGTGTTCCCACTACCGTCTACGATTTCAAGCCTTGAAACAATTTGCATCGAGGCAGAAATCTCAATGATCTCCTGATCACTAAAAAAAATCACCCCTGCTCTATGGATATCTACAACGAGATCATCATCCACAAACCCATCGAAGAAGTCTTCAACTTCCTATCGAACTTTGAAAACTTGTCGAAGTGGAATTATTATGTTGTGAAGGTGAGCAAGATCACCGAGGGACCCATCGCGACGGGTACCGTCTTTCACCAGGTGCGGAAGACGGACGAACAGGATTTCAAGATCATCGCGCTCGAATTTCCAAAGGTGGTGGCCATCGAAACGCTGCCACCGGAACGACATCTGGTGATGCGCTTCAACCTCATTGCGCAAGAAAACCACACTAAGGTTGAGGACGCGTGGCAGGTGAAAATACCAAGGATAGTGGGGTGGTTTGCAAAAAAGAAAATCCAGCCCGCCGTGATGGAGAATCTGCAAAAGCTCAAGACCCTAATGGAAGCCGGTAAGGTCACCTTACAGGATGGTCGCGTTGAAGTACTCCCCGCACGTTAGCATGACCCGGCATTACAAAAAACATTTTTAGCGTATCGCATACGCGAAATTCAAACGCGACTTCATACTTTTATTCCTTAACTTTTTCTCCATGTCTCGCCTGTCGCTATACCCCACCCTGCTATTTCTGTTTATTGTCTCGATGTCCTTCGGCCAGAAGGCGACCACTTCTTCCAATGCGCACAGCGACTGGACACAACCGTGTGAGCCTTTCCGGATTGCCGGAAACTTGTATTATGTGGGCACCTACGATCTGGCGTGCTATTTGGTCACGACCTCGCAGGGGAACATTCTGATCAATACCGGGCTGGCTGAATCGGCGTCCATGATCCGCTCGAATATAGAAGCGCTGGGTTTTAAATTTTCCGACGTAAAAATACTCTTGAACACGCAGGCCCACTACGATCATGTGGCCGCCATGGCAGCGATAAAAAAACAAACCGGGGCGAAGATGATGATCCATGAGGGCGACGCGCAAGTGCTTGCCGACGGAGGAAAATCTGACTTCGCCCTGAAAGGCAAGGAAAACTACTTCGCACCCGTCAAGGCCGACCGGTTGCTGCACGATGGCGACACGATCCGGCTAGGCGAAACCACCCTGGTAGCCCTGCACCATCCGGGCCACACAAAAGGATCGACGAGCTTCCTGCTGACGGTGAAGGACGAGAACCGGTCCTGGAAAGTGTTAATCGCCAACATGCCCACCATTCTCCCACAAACCCGGATCATGGGCATGCCGGCCTATCCAAAGGTGGGCGAAGACTATAAATACACACTCGACGCCATGAAAAAACTTCAATTCGATCTTTGGGTCGCCTCCCATGCCAGCCAGTTCGACTTGCACGACAAACGCAAACCCGGCGACGCATACAATCCGGCAGTTTTTAACGATAGAGCCGAATACGATGCCCAACTCGACACGTTGACCCAAGCGTATCTGAACAGGCTGAAGACTGAAAAGTAAAGGAACCTGCCTTTACAGCGTTTTCTCTTAAATGCCAGGAGCCTTTGCCGGTGCAAAAGCCGAAGCAGTCCGTTCAACCGGATGCGTTAAGCGCTGTTTGTGTGCTATTTCCTTCGTGTAAACCCGTAGTGAATGCATGCGAAGAATACGGGTTAATTTTTATGCTGCTTTCATTTTTAGTTCTAAGAATTCATCACATTTTTGCTGCCCAATACCCATCCGTGGCGTCACGTAATTTTGGAGTAAGATTTATACGTTTAAGGTAATATATCCGATAGATAAACAAAGGTTGTTCAAAGATCCCCTCGCCATCTGTAAACCAAATCAACATTTTTTGTCAGCAATGAAAAAGTACAGCATGTACCTGTGGGTTGCCCTGATCGTTATCAGTATGCCCGTTACACTCAAGGCTCAAATGGGCATGGGAAAGATCGAAGAGATCGAGGCGGTGAAAGGCCGCAAGCTTATTGTCATGATCGAAGAGCCCCGCGAGCGCATTTTGAAGCGCATCGAGAAGAAACCCAAACTCGGTTCGGTGGAAGACTATAAAGCCGATCTTGCCAAATACAACGCCAACATCAAAGAAGTTGTAGAAAAATTCTGGCCCTACGACAAAACGGGCATTCAATACAAGACCTTCGACGAGATCCGTGCGCTGGCCAAGACCAAAACAACGGAGTATGCCGTGCTCGCCTGCATTTCCATGAAAGCGAGCAACTATCACTCCGGCTACGTGCTCAACAATGGTCTGCATTGGGTGAAAGATATCAAGGAGGATTTTGAAGACCGCAACGACAAGATGTTCACTTCCATCCTGGTGAACACCATCGAAGACTTTGGCGGCGCACCCGTTTACCACACACCTTTGTTCGACGTGTTCCCCTCCAAGGCAGGCCTCGTTTATGGTGTACGCGCCATCGAAGGCTATTTCACCATGCGCATCAAGAACAAAAAGGACGGTGAAAAACGCAGAGACCTCAACGAACAAGCCATGGCCGCCATGGCTGCCCGCGCACCGCAGATCGCTAACAAAACACTGATCGTCCGCTCGGAGTGGCTTGATGAAGACCTCACGGAATCAAACATAAAGAACGTTTATCCCTATCCCTACAAAGTGGTGGATCGCGAAGAAATGGACCGGATCGTGATGAAGCAAGACGCGAAGTATGCCTACGCGGTGGTGTTACCCTACGTGGTCTCGAGCAGTCATACCAATTTCGTGCTTTACTTCCACTATATCATGGACGCCGCCGACAGCCAATCCTCCGCCTTCGTAAAACCCAGCCAGGGTGCAGCCATGGGCGCGGCCTATTCCGGTAAAGCAGGCCACACCAACTTCACCGAAAAGATCTTCACCAAAATGACGGAGCAGATCCAAGGCAAGAAATAAGCGCATCCACAAAAAAAAGCCGGCGTGGGTTTTCTATAACCACGCCGGCTTTTTTATATACGGACTATACGCCAATAGAATCGAGATATTAAATAATGTCCCACAACTCGTTCAACACCGGCAACGCCTGGTGTGCCGTCAGATCAAACTGGCACGGCACGACGGAGACATAGTTGTTGGCAATCGCCCATTCGTCGTTGTCTTCGCCTTTGTCGAAGTTCACAAAGTTGCCGGCCATCCAGAAGTAGCGGCGGCCGTTGGGGTCGTAGCGCTCGTCGAATTCCTCCACCCACTTGGCGTTGGCCTGGCGGCAGAGGCGGATGCCTTTGATGGCCTCGTTGCGCTTAGGGGGAAAGTTGACATTGAGGGCGATGCCTTTGGGCAACCCCTTATCGAGCACTTGCTTAGTTATTTTACGAATGTATTCTTCGGCATGCGAAAAGTCGGCATCGTGCGAAAAGTCGCAGAGCGAAAAGCCAATAGCAGGAGTTCCCTCAATGGCCCCTTCGATAGCAGCCGACATGGTACCCGAATAGAGTACGCTGATAGAAGTGTTGCTGCCATGATTCACGCCGCTCACCACCACGTCGGGTTGGCGTTGCCCTTTCAACACAAAGTGGCGGGCCATCTTCACACAATCGGCCGGTGTGCCGGAACACTCATAGGCCTTGACGCCCTCGAAGATAAAATTCTCTTCCAGCCGCAACGTCTCCCCCACTGTAATGGCGTGACCCATACCGGATTGAGGACCGTCGGGTGCCACCACGATCACGTCGCCGAGGGTCTTCATAACATTGATGAGGGTGAGGATGCCTTTGGACGTAATGCCGTCGTCGTTCGATACCAGGATCAGGGGCTTCATGGGTGAGGGTTGTGTGTTGTTGCCTGAAAAAAAATACCCGCTTACATCAGCGAGTTGTAATAGGCCACAATTCTAACAAAATCGGAGCGATCTTCATACCGCAGCTTGTTGGCTTTCATATATTTTTCGACCTCTTCCGATTTCTTTCCCATCAGTTGCAACAAGTCGGCCTTGTTGCCCGTGAATTCGGTGATGTTGCCATTCTCGTCGAGCACGTAATAAGTATACACCAACACTACGCGTGAATATGACGACATCGGGCTGTAGAAGCCGCCATAATAAGGCGAGCTATTATAAATTCTGGTCTCCAGCGATTCGCGCGACAGCAGGGTGAGTGCGCCTTCGGTGAGGAGTTCGAAGAATACCGGTGTTTTATAGTCGGCACCCGAGGCGGCGCCCACATAAGGCAACGCAAAGAACTGCCGGTAGCGGCGCACCGACGCGTCGAAGATCTCGAAGAACAATACTTTGCGGGCGCTGAAGGCTTCGATGCGCTTGTCGGCCATCGTGTATTGCACCAGGTTTTGGGAGAGGTCGTATTTCACCAGGCCACGCAAGGTGTCGCCTTCCACCAACACGATCTTTCCTTCGTGCCAGAGCTCGGAGGGGAACTGAGCGTGGGCGATGCCGGTGCTCAGCAAGGTTAACAATATTAAAAGTCCTCCCGCCATCCGGGGCGAAAGACTTCTCTCTTCTTTGCGCATGCCAACTAATGAAAACAATCTCATGTATGCTTTAAAATGGTATGACCCAGCTTATCGCGTTTTGTCAATAAATACTTTTCGTTATGTGGATTGGGCACAATTTCGATGGGCACATTGTCAACGATCTCCAATCCGTAGCCCATCAGGCCTACACGCTTCTTGGGGTTGTTGGTGATGAGTCGGATCTTTGTTATACCCAAGTTACGAATTATTTGTGCACCTACGCCATAGTCGCGTTCGTCCATATCAAAACCCAGTTGCAGGTTGGCTTCCACGGTGTCGAGCCCTTGTTCCTGCAACTTGTAGGCCCTCAGTTTGTTCAAGAGCCCGATGCCTCTTCCCTCCTGTTTCATATAGAGCACCACGCCTTTTCCTTCGCGGTCCACCATTTCCATGGCCTTGTGCAACTGCGGTCCGCAATCGCAACGGCACGACCCGAAAATGTCGCCCGTCACGCACGAAGAGTGCACGCGCACCAGCACGGGTTCGTCCTTTTCCCAGGTTCCCTTTACTAACGCTAAATGTACTTCGTTGGTATTGAGTTGGTCAAAAGCCACCAGGTTAAAGTGGCCGTGTTCCGTGGGCATATCCACCTCGATCTCGCGCTTGATCAGGGTTTCTTTTTTGATTCTATATTCGATCAGGTCTTTAATGGTCACCAGCTTCAACTTGAAACGTTCGGCCACTTTTACCAGGTCGGGCAGGCGGGCCATGGTGCCGTCTTCGTTCATGATTTCAACCAATACACCGGCGGGTTTGAACCCCGCCAGTCGCGCAAAGTCTATGGCGGCCTCGGTGTGGCCAGAGCGACGGAGCACGCCGCCGCGTTTTGCTTTCAAAGGGAAAATATGGCCGGGGCGGCCCAGTTCTTCGGGCTTGGTTTCGGGATCTACCAGGGCGCGGATGGTTTTGGCGCGGTCGTGGGCGGAGATGCCGGTGGTACAGCCGTGGCCGATCAGGTCAACCGATACGGTGAAGGCCGTTTCGTAGACGGCCGTGTTGGTGCCCACCATCATGTGCAGACCGAGTTCATCACAACGGTCTTCCACCAGCGGGGTGCAGATGAGGCCGCGGCCGTGGGTGGCCATAAAGTTCACGATCTCGGGGGTGATGCACTCGGCGGCGCAAATGAAGTCGCCTTCGTTTTCGCGGTCTTCGTCGTCCACCACGATGATCACTTTGCCGTTCTCTATATCTTCGATGGCC
The DNA here is from genome assembly GCF_003589925.1 of Chryseolinea soli. Lineage (NCBI taxonomy): Bacteria > Pseudomonadati > Bacteroidota > Cytophagia > Cytophagales > Fulvivirgaceae > Chryseolinea > Chryseolinea soli. The sequence continues at coordinate 6,728,214 of NZ_CP032382.1, forward strand.
TCCTCAATGGTATTCAGTTTTATAGCACTCATAGTCGTTGTTTCCTCTCGTTTTAAACCGCCTTCTGGTGGGTCAGCATAGTAACAAAAAAGTTCTTTTGCGCGTTCCTGGCTATCCTTTGTTCACTACAATGCCGAGCATGACCGCCAGTTCTTTCTCTGCATTTTTTAATTGTTCGTGGATGGTGAAGTGCTTATCCTGGTCTTCTTCGGTGGTAGCCTTTCGCCATTCTGCTTTATTGTCTTCGACCAGCTTCTGTATCATTCTGAATTTCAGGCGCAATACGTTCGTATAGGCCAGGTCATGCAAAACTTCCTTTTCGTGGGGGAAGAAGATATTCTTTTCCGGCCAGTGCTTGCTCACTTCATAGCGGGGTGTGGTGAGTTCGGCCACGACGCCTTTCACGGCGGCACTGCCATGCTCCATAAAGTACATCGTGTCCACCACTTCGCCCCGTTCGGCGCCGTCTTTGAAGCCCTGGTATATTTCTTTTAGTATGGGATCGGTGAACTCCACATCATCCAATTCGGTGAGCATGAAATCGACAAGGCGTTGCTCGTCATAGCTATTTTCAGCATAATTCAGGAGCAGGCGTATCGACTCGCGTTCCTGCAACTGCACCATCGTGTTTTCGTCGGCTTTCGTTTCCGTTACCGGCGGCTCGTTCATGAAATCGGGAGGTGGCTCCTGGACTTCGCGGCCGCGGTCCTGGTCTTTCTTCTTCCGCTCGCCGATCACGATCTTGTTCATCTCCGAGAGCAACACCGTCTCCGACATGCGCAGGAGCTGGCTGGTCTCCTGGATATAGACCGACCGTTTGATCGGGTCCGGGATCAGTGAAATGGTGCTGACGATATCGCGGATGGCCTCTGCTTTCTTGATGGGATCGTGGCCCGCATCTTTGGCGTGAAGGTCGATCTTGAAGGAGATGAAATCCTGCGTGTGGTCTTTCAGGTATTGCTTGAAGGCCGTGCTTCCCATCTTTCGCGAGAAGCTGTCGGGGTCTTCGTTGTCGGGGAAGAGCAACACGCGCACGTTCAACCCGCCTTTCAGGATCAGGTCGATACCGCGCAACGCCGCTTTCACACCGGCGGCATCGCCGTCGAAGAGCACCGTCACGTTTTCCGTGAAGCGGCGGATGAGTTTGATCTGTTCTTCGGTGAGCGCCGTACCCGACGAGGCCACCACGTTGTCGACATCCGACAGGTGCATGGAGATCACGTCCGTGTAGCCTTCCACCAGATAGCAGGAGTCTTCGCGGCGTATAGCGTTCTTGGCCTGATACATACCATAGAGCACCTGGCTCTTGTGGTAGATCTCCGTTTCGGGAGAGTTGATGTATTTCGGTTGATCTTTTTCTTTCGTGAGAATGCGCGCACCAAAGGCGATCACCTTCCCGGCCAGGTTGTGCACCGGGAAAATCACCCTTCCGCGAAAGCGGTCATAGAAACGACCGTCGTCGCGTTTGATGATGAGGCCGGCTTTGTCCAGCATCTCTTCGCGGTAGCCTTCCTGCAACGCCCGCTTGTTGAAATCGTCCCAGGCGTTGATGGCATAGCCCAATTCGAACTTCTCGATGGTGCGGTCGTTGAAACCGCGTTCGCGGAAATAGCTTAAACCAATGCCGGTGCCTTCGTCGGTGTGGAGCAGGCGCTGTTTGTAGTGCTCCTTGGCATAGTTCATCACGATGTAGAGGCTGTCGCGCTCCGTGGCCTGGAGGGCATACTCCTGCGACTGGGCTTCCTCTTTGATCTCGACACCGTATTTCTTGGCGAGGTAGCGGATGGCCTCCATGTAGTTCATCCCCTCGTGTTCCATCACGAAGGTGATGCCATCACCGCCTTTGCCGCTGCTGAAATCCTTGAAGATCCCCTTGGAAGGAACCACGTAGAACGACGCCGTTTTTTCGTTCGTGAACGGGCTGAGGGCCTTGTAGTTCTGGCCGGAACGCTTGAGGGTCACAAAATCGCCGATCACATCGACAATGTCGACCCGGTTCTTTACGTCGTCTATGGTCTCGCGGGAAATCACCTTTTATCGTTGCTTGGGGAGAAGTAAAAAAATAAGGCCTCCTCCTCAAACTTTGCGTCAAAGATAGGGGTTCGGATAATACGCGAATAACTTTTAACCATTAACAGTTTACCGCTAACTTGCGGCCACTTTAACACGACGGAATTAGATGAGTTTTACCCAAGCCGACATTCTCAAAGCCCTTTCGACAGTAGAAGACCCCGATTTCAAGAAAGACCTGGTGACCCTGGGCATGATCAAGGATGTAACCGTAAGCCCTGAAAGCGTGAGTTTTACGGTGGTTCTGACCACCCCCGCCTGCCCCCTCAAAGAGAAGATCCGCCAGGATTGCGAGGATGCCGTCGACAAGGTTGTAGGGGCCAATGTGGCCATCAACATCAAGATGACCAGCTCGGTAACTACCCTCCGCGACAATGCTCCCCTGCTGCCGGGCGTAAAAAATATCATTGCCATCGCCTCCGGCAAGGGCGGCGTGGGCAAATCGACCGTAACGACCAACCTGGCCGTGGCGCTGGCGCAATCCGGGGCCAAAGTGGGGCTGATCGACGCCGATATTTCGGGCCCTTCCATCCCGGTGATGTTCAATTGCGAGTTTGAGCAACCCTCTGTGAAACAGGTAAATGGGAAGAATATCATCATTCCCATCGAGCAATATGGCGTAAAACTGATCTCCATCGGCTTCCTCACCCCGCCCGACAGCGCGGTGGTGTGGCGGGGTCCCATGGCCAGCGCCGCCCTGAAGCAGTTCTTTAGCGACGCCGACTGGGGCGAACTGGACTACCTCCTCATCGACCTCCCTCCCGGCACCAGCGATATTCACCTCACCCTGGTGCAAACCGTGCCTGTGACGGGTGCCGTGATCGTGACCACACCCCAAAAAGTAGCCCTGGCCGACGCCAACAAAGGCATGTCGATGTTCCGCCAGCAACAGATCAATGTGCCCATTCTGGGTGTTATTGAGAATATGGCCTATTTCACTCCGGAAGAATTGCCGGATAACAAGTATTATATCTTTGGAAAAGGCGGCGGACAGAACCTCGCGGAGAAATACAACGTTCCTTTGCTAGGACAAGTGCCTTTGGTGCAGAGCGTTCGCGAAAGCGGCGACAGCGGACTCCCGGCCGTATTGAAGGAAGGCGTTACCGCCGATGTATTTAAAGACTTGGCCAAAACATTGGCACGTCAAATTGCCATAAGAAATGCTAACTTTACACAAACGCAACGCGTTGAACTGAAAGTCTGATGAGCACGATAGAAGAACTTACCCTGAAAATTGAATCTTCACTCGATTCCATCCGTCCCTATCTCAAGGCCGACGGTGGCAACGTGAAGGTCAGTCACATTTCGGACGACCATGTGGTGCAACTGGAGTTCGTGGGTGCCTGCGGCAATTGCAGCATGTCTACCATGACCTTTAAGGCTGGTGTGGAAGCGGCCATCAAGCGCGACGTTCCCGAGATAAAAGCCATCGAGGTGATCAACCTCACCCCGGTAAACCATTAGGCGTTGTCGTCATATCCCCGCCAATGATCAATTTCTTTCCGGCATTGGTCTACGCATACATATTACTTTCTGCCCGGCCAGCGTTACGCTGTTACAAAAGGGTTACTCTTTACTATATTTGAAAGATTAATGATGCAGGTATTTAACCAGGATCTCTGTGCGGATTGACTCCTCTTACTTCAAAATTATATTCCTTCAATGCCTCCTCGTTGTGGTCTCCTGGACGGCATTTTCACAGGAACGCTGCGGCACCGTAGAATACAACAACAAGCTGCTGAGCGACAAGCTGAAGCTGGAAAACAATCCCCAGTTCGAAAAGTGGCTGCAACAAAAGATCAGCGCCAGAGCCCGTACCCAAAGCGCGCAACGAGACCAGACCATTACCTACACCGTGCCCGTGGTGGTGCACGTGATCCACAACGGTGAGGCCTTGGGCGTGGGCCGCAACATCCCCGACGCCCAGATACTTTCGCAGATCGACGTACTCAACAAAGACTATCAACGGCTCAACACCGATGCGTCCCAGACCCCGAGCGAATTTCAGTCCGTGGCCGCCAGCTTTAATGTGCAGTTCGTGTTGGCCAAGCAAGACCCGGAGGGGTTGGCCACCACCGGCATCAACCGCGTGCAAGGCTCCAAGACCTCGTGGAGCATCAACGACAACTATGACCTGAAAGCCCTGAGCTATTGGCCGGCCGAAGACTACCTCAACATTTGGGTATGCGACCTCACCTCCCTGCTGGGCTACGCGCAATTCCCCGTGTCGAACCTCGACGGTCTCGAAAACTCTTCCACCAACCGGCTGACCGACGGCGTAGTGATCGCCTACGATGCCTTTGGCTCCAATGATTATGGCAACTTCAGCTTGTTGGCCAACTTTGCCAAAGGACGCTCGGCCACGCACGAGATCGGCCACTTCTTTGGCCTGCGCCACATCTGGGGCGATGACGGCACCGACTGCAGTGGCACGGACTATGTAGACGATACACCGAATCAATCCGGCAGCACCAGCGGTTGCCCCACGCAGCCGCACGTAACGTGTAGCGTAGACGCCATGTTCCAAAACTATATGGACTACACCAACGACGTGTGCATGAACCTGTTCACCGAAGGCCAGGTAGCCCGCATGACGACCGTGATCGAAAACAGTCCCCGCCGCCTGAGCCTGCTCACATCGCATGGCCTGAACGACCCGGCGCCCGTAGTAAACGACCTGGGCATCAAGACGGTGCTGGCACCTTTGTCGGGAGAATGCAGCACGCCGGTGTTGCCCACCATCGAGATCCGTAACTATGGGTCCAACACCATTTCATCGGCCCGGATCCAGATCAGTGAGAACGGCAGTGTGGTGGAGACAAAAGATTTTACGTTTGCCCCGGCGCTGGGCACACTGCAAAGCACCACGGTGAGCTTCTCGCCGCTCATTTTCCTCGTAGGCTCCAGCCTGGTCACCTTCAATGTACTGAAAACCAACGGCACCACCGATGGCCAGTCCAACAACAACAATGGACAGCAAGTGGTGGAAGTGCCCTATAGCATTGCCTTGCCTTTCCTGGAACCCTTCAACACCATACCGAGCACCTGGAAGATCGAGAACCCCGATCAGAAAGTGACCTGGGCGCTGGCCACCACGCCCGTGAACGGCTCGAACAAAGCCATGGAGATGGACTTTTTCAATTATGAAGACAACCTGGGCGAGATCGATCCCCTGCTCACGCCCACGTTCAGCCTGATCGGCGCGCCAGCGGCCCTGCTCAAATTTGACGTCGCCTATGCACGGTTTCAATCCAGCAGCGATGGCCTCAAGGTTGTGGTGCTGACCAACTGCAGCGCCGACATCACACAAGGCACCGTCGTGTATGATAAATCAGGTGCTACACTAGCCACCACCAACAGCACGGGCAGCGCCTTTGTGCCCACCGCCGACCAATGGCGCACGGAACAGATTGACCTGAGCAGCTATGTTGGCCAGCAAAATCTGCAGATCGCTTTTGTGGGGGTGAACGATTGGGGCAACAACCTGTACATCGACAACGTGTCGCTCACCACCACGCCGATCTATGACGCCACATTGCAAAAAGTGCTTTCGCCTTATCCCGTCACCTGTCTGCAAGGAACGGTTCCGGTGCTGCGGGTGAAAAATTCGGGCACCCTGATCAATTCGCTGAAGGTGACCACCACCCTCAACGACCATGCCTACACGCAGGTGATCACCGGGCTGTCGATTGACGGCGGCACCACCAAAGACATTACCTTGAACTCGCTGCCGTTGGCCGACGGAGAAAACGCCATCCATTTCGAACTCTCCGAACCCAACGGGCAACCGGACTTCAACACAGCCGACAACGCGATGGATATAAAAACCGTCGTCAACCAATCAGAGGACTTCATTCCCCTGCGTCAAAACTTCGAGGGAACCTTCACGCCACAATGGACCATTGTGAACCCGACCGACGGAATGATCTGGCGCCCCATCGACCTGACCGGCAACAAGGCCGTTTACTTCAACGCCTTCGACAACACGGTGGCCGACGACCAGGCCTGGCTGGTGAGCCCGGTGCTCGACTTTGGCGACGCCACCGAAGCGAGCGTATCGTTTGACGTTTCCTATTCAGCGAACAGCACCAAGAACGACGTGCTTCGCATCCTGGCTTCCCGCGACTGCGGCAATACCTACCAGGACACACTCTTCACTGCCAACAGCGCGTCGCTGGCCAGTGGCCGCGCCACCACCTCCAGTTGGAAGCCCTCCACGACTTCAGACTGGACGACAAAAACCACTACGCTGACCAGCCTGGCCGGCCAGCCCGAAGTGCGCATCGCCTTTGTGGTGACCAATGGCCACGGCAACAACCTGTACCTGGACAACATCGAATTCTTTGTCACCGAAACGCACATCAAGGCCACGGAACCGTTCACGGTCTATCCTAATCCAGCGGCCGGGGGCAACGCCAACATCACCTTTAACATCTCGCAAAAAGGACCGGTCGAATTAGAGGTGGTGGATACGATGGGCAAGATCTTGATGACACAGACCCTGTCGGATGTGCTCAACCAAACCTATCCCCTTTCGCTTTCCTCCGTGGCCACGGGTGTTTACCTGGTGCGGGTGACGTCGGGATCGGAGACGCACTTGAAGAAGCTCATCGTCATCAATTAGAATTTTCGCTCTCATCGACGCTTTTCTTCGCTCAACGGCACGCGTTCCTTCCTCTATTATTCACTATCTTTCGGCATTGAAAACCTCGCCTTCATGCCAAAAAAGAAGAAAGTAGCCATCCTCTATGGCGGCCGCTCAGTGGAGCACGCCGTATCGGTCAATTCGGCCCGCAACATTTTTGAGTTCCTCGACAAATCCAAATTCGAACCCCTGCCCATCGGCATCAGCAAAAGCGGCCAGTGGTTTCTCACCGAAGGCGTTAGCAAAGACATTCAGAAAGGACAAACGCTTGGACTTTCACTGAATGCCGGCAAGCCCACCTTCCTGCTGGAGAAAAGCGGCGAAAAGTTTTCCGTCGACGTCCTCTTCCCTGTGCTGCACGGCACCGATGGTGAAGATGGCAGCATCCAGGGGTTGATCAAAGCGATGGACCTGCCCATGGTGGGCACCGGTGTGCTGGGCTCATCCCTATCCATGAACAAGATCGTGGCCAAGCGTCTCATGCGCGAAGCCGGTTTGCCGGTGACGGACTTTGTGACGTTCCGCTATGACGAAAAAGATAAGATCAGTTTCACCGCCCTCTCGAAAAAACTCGGACTGCCCTTCATGGTGAAGGCCGCCAGCCTCGGCTCGTCCGTGGGTGTGGCCAAGGTGAAATCGAAAAAGGATTTTGCCGCGGCTGTGGAAGAAGCCTTCAAATACGATGACGAGATGTTGGCCGAACAATACATTACGGGGCGCGAAATAGAATGCGCCGTGTTGGGCAACAGCCCGCCGGAAGCTTCGCAGCCCGGTGAAATTGTGATCAGCAAAAATTACGAATTCTACACCTTCGATGCCAAGTATGTGGACCCCGATGCCGTGCGCATCGACGTGCCCGCCAAGTTGCCCAAGGCCATTGCCGAAAAGATCCGGAAAGCGTCTGTGAAAGCCTACGAGGCCCTGCATTGCAAAGACTTTTCACGCATCGATCTTTTCCTGGATAAGAAAGGAAATATCTACATCAACGAGATCAACACCATCCCCGGCTTTACCAATTCCAGCATGTATCCCATGATGTGGAAAGAGCGCGGCGTGAGCTTTGCCGAACTGATCACGCGGCTGCTCACCCTGGCCCAGGAGCGTTACGACCGGGGCAAACGCATAGAGCGCGATTTTCAATCGTCCCTCAAATTCTGATGTGTATATTTGTATAGTGCGGATACCCTAAACACGAAAACCACCCGGATGCCGTCTACTTTTGTCGTCGCCGCCGGATATACAAGCCTATGAGATTCGATTTCCTGAAATTCAAACGCGATACGTTGGGCGGCATGCTTCTTCAGCTGTTGCTGGCGTTCTCGTCGCTTGTGGTGGTCGCTCTCCTGTTTTTTAATGTGTATTTGCCGGAGACCACCCTGCATGACCGGAGCTTAACCGTGCCCAACGTGGAAGGCATGGCGATCAGCCAGTTGGATGAACTTCTGGGTAAACGCGCCCTCCGCTATGGCGTAAACGACTCCACATATTCGTCAGCGCATCCTCCTCTCACGGTACTGCGCCAATATCCGCCCGCCGGCTCCAAAGTGAAGGCCGGCCGGATGATCCTGATTTCTATAAATCGTGTCGACGCACCCACCGTTCCCGTGCCCAACCTGGTCGACGCATCGGTTGTGAACGCCGACGCGTTGCTGAGCGGCAATGAATTGAAGCGCGGACGGATCGAATATGTTTCGGGTCCGTTCCGTGTGGTGAAAGAAGTGAAATACAGAGGACGCACTTTGGCAGCAGGCGAACGCGTACCGAAGGGATCGACGGTTGATCTGGTGGTGATGGATGGTGAAGGCGAGTTGCCCGAAGATTCCGTGGGCCTGGAAAATGAATAACGACTAAACTACCGGGTTGCCCATCGACCAACGTTGTGGCACCCGCTTATAGAAGCCTATGAAATTCGATATCCTGAAATTCAAACGCGATACGCTGGGCGGCATGCTCATTCACCTGCTGCTGGCCTTCGCGGCCCTGTTGCTGATCGCCATCTTGTATTTTTATGCCTACCTGCCCAGCAGCACCAATCACGGCATGAGCATCACCGTTCCCGATGTGGAGGGTATGCAGATCAGTCAGCTGGAAGATTTTCTGGTGAAGCGCAATCTCCGTTATGAAGTGAACGATTCGTCGTACTCGTCGGATTATCCGCCGCTGACGGTGTTGAGACAATATCCGCCGGCGGGCGCCAAGGTGAAGGAAGACCGGAAGATCCTTATTTCCGTGAACCGCATCGACCCCCCCACCGTTCCCGTTCCCGACCTTGTGGACGGCTCCGTCGTGAATGCTGACGCCGTGTTGCGCAGTAACGAACTGAAGCGGGGAAGGATCGAATTGGTGGCGGGTCCCTTCAACGTCGTAAAAGAAATGAAACACCGGGGCCACACCGTGGCGGCAGGCGAACGCGTGCCCAAGGGCTCAACGATCGATCTCGTCGTCATGGATGGCGGAAACGACCCCTTTGAGGTGCCCGACATGATGGGAAAAGACCTGGAGGATGCCAAATTCCTCATTTTAGGGACCAACCTAAGCCTGGGAAGTGTGTTTGTAGTAGGCGATACCACGGGGGGAACCGGCGTGGTCATCAAACAAAAACCTGACCTCAATGAAAAGGTAAAGGTAGGTGACGTCGTTGATCTGTGGATAGGCCAACCAGGGACCGAAATACCCGATGAAAACGGTGAGAATTGAAAGACAAAAAATAACAACCAATCTCCCTCGCGGGCGATGGCCTTTAGCCTTAAAGACCATCCTGGTGTTTGCTGCCCTCATGGTGTTCTTTGAACCGGTGGTGCAAGCCCAGTGGCAAACCTTTCCCCTGCCGAAAGCAGCAAAATCATCCTTAAAAAAACGCCCCAATTCCGCGGCACGGCCGCAAGCTGTGGAGCCCTTGTCGCTCCCTTTCTTTGATGACTTCTCGTTTACGACGCTGGATGATCCGGACGACACCCTGTCCAACATTGCGATAGATTCGCTGTGGCAGAATGTGGTGAACGACAGTACCTACAATAAGACCGTGTGGATCAACAACGGAATGGGCATCAATCCACCGTCCATCAATGTGGCGACGTTCGACGGCCTGGACGGTAATCACGTGAAGTATTCCGAAGTGGTCATCAATAATGGTTTGCGCGACAGCCTCGTGTCGCAGCTCATCAAACTGGGCGACCCCAGCGTGGCGGTCGCGGAACGCAACACCGTTTATCTCAGTTTCTTTTTCCAGTGGGCGGGCAATGGGGAACCGCCGGATGCTACCGATTATCTGCAGGTGGAATTCAAAAACAGTTCGGGCGTTTGGAAGCCCGCCATGACCATCTACCCCACCCCCAGCATGCAGGCTACGGTCTTCTATGACACGCTGGTGAAAGTAGACGGCGACGAATTCTTTCACGACGATTTCCAGTTCCGCTTCCGGAACTATGGCCGCTTGTCGGGACCATACGACACCTGGAATGTCGACTACGTCTACCTCAACAAAGGGCGCAACGAGAACGACACTTCGTTTCCCGACCGGACCATCGCCAGCCAGCCCACGAGTCTTTTGGGCAACTACCGGGCTATACCTTACGATCACTTCAAGCTGGTCAATGCGCTGCAGGCGCCGAAATTTGACGTGTATAATTTATTGGAATATTATCCCGTTGATCACGCCCCCGGTTTCACTACCGTAAGTTTCCGAACCGAAAAAACATTCACGAACTATGTGGATGGCGTTGCCAGCATCACGACCACGCCGGCCGACACCGCCGCCATCAACTGGGAAAATAACAACGACGTAATCGGGCCGCTGGAAAGGAGAAACATAACCATAAAATATCTCCCCGACGGAAGCGACCCCGCCCAGTTCGATCCCAATGCAGACTCTGCGCGGGTCCGTCTCAACATACGGCTGCTGACCGGTGACACGTTCAATAAAAATGGCGACTATGCAGACGACTACTCCGCCAATTTTATTCCCATCGATTTCCGTTTGAATGATACGCTGACCGTGCAGTATTTCATGAAAGACTATTATGCGTACGACGACGGCGTTGCCGAATATGCCGCCGGCCTCACGCAAGCCGGCAACCGTGCCGCCTTTGAGTATGAAATGGTGACGGACGATCCGGATACACTCGTCGGCATAGACCTGTATGTACCCGACTACGGCTTGACCAGCAACCTCACCGTTGACTTCTTTGTCTACAAGGATGCCGATGGTTTGCCCGGCGATATTTTGTATACCCTCCCCAGCGTCACCATTCAACGTAAGGGACTGAATGTATTTCAACGCGTGCGGATTGTCGAGCCTTTCCTGGTAAACAAGAATTTCCACATCGGCTGGAAAGCGCCCGTGGGTGGAACGCTAAAAATTGGACTTGATATGAGCAGCAGTCACGGCGACAAGATCTCGGTGAACACCAACGGCACCTGGGTGCCTGGCGACATCGACGGTTCCCTGATGATCCGGCCCGTATTCGGCAACGGCGACGTTAAAGTCGGGATCCCGGAAGACCTGGATGCATTTAGTGTGTATCCCAATCCAAATAGTGGGGAGTTTTATATTCAGGGCCGGTATGATAAACTCACGGTACTGACGATCACTGGCCAGACCGTGCCCCACGCAGCCCAACCCAGCGGCGACCGGCAGAAGATCGTGATGAACACGGCGGCCGGGTTGTACATTCTGAAGATCCAGCAGGGCAGCACGATCACTACGCGCAAGATCATTGTGCGATAGAAATTGCCTTTTTACGGAAGGGATCATGGTGATGCACGGCATCCACTCCCTCGATCATACAAGTTCTGGCGAAAGTAATATCTTAGCGTTTTAAGGAAACGGAACACTCTATACATGGCCGAGATTTTACCCATTCGCCCCTGGCGCTATAACCCTGAAGTCACTCCCCCAATCGATACGCTGACCTCGCCGTTGTTTGATGTGGTGTCGGAAAAGCAGCGTAAAGCGCTCTACCAAAACCCGCTCAACAGCATCCACCTGTCGGTGCCCGAACCACCCAACGCGTCCGACCGTGCCGCAGCATTGCTCAAGGCCTGGAAGACCGACCATGTGCTGCTGCAAGACAAGCTCCCGGCGATCTATGTCTATTATCAATACTTCAAACTCGCCGGCTCTCCGAAAGAATATTGCCGCAAAGGTTTTATTGCACACATCCGCGCCTACGACTGGGAAGACCAGGTAATCCTGCGCCATGAGAACACGATCCCGAAGGCAGTGAACGACCGCATTGAGCTCTTGGAAAAAACAGAACTCCACGTCAATCCAACACACGGATTGTTTACCGATCCGGATTTTACGCTGGAGAAATACATGGACGAAGCCATCCAATTTCCGCTTTATGAAACGGAGGATTATCAAGGCGTGCGCGATGTGATGGCTGTGATCCACGACGGTGCCGTCATCCGCCGGTTCATGGAGGTGATGGAAAGCAAGACCATCATTTTGGCCGACGGCCATCATCGCTATGAGGGGTCGCTGATCTATAAACACAAGCAGATGGCTGCGAACCCGCATCACCGGGGCAACGAGGGCTACAACTTTCACCTCATGTACTTCACCAACACCGAGGCCGGCGATCTGCGGATCTTACCCACGCACCGGGTCATCACAGGCCTGCCGGGTTTCGACGAGACGGAAATCCTGCGAAAGCTGGAAAAATATTTTGTCATCAAGCCCGCCGACGACCCTTGTAGCCTCGACGAACTTATCATGGGAAAGTCACATGCCTTTGGATTGCTGTTCCGCGACAGCGCTTACAAAGTTCGGCTCCGCCCCGAGGTCCTGGCCACCATGACGTGGCCGTTCCCCGACCCCATCAAAACACTGGACCTCACCGTGATGCACTATTTCATCATCGAAAAGGTGCTGGGCATTCCCGGCAAAGAGCAGCGCGCGTCGGAATACATCGACTTTGACCGGAGTTTTCCGGATTGCCTCAAGCGTGTGGTAAAAGGTGAAGCGGACATGGCCATCATTACCAACGAAGTTTCCATTGAAGAGGTGAAGGAGGTCTGCCACAGTGGATACACCATGCCGCAGAAGTCCACTTACTTTTATCCCAAAGTGGTAGGTGGTTTTTTGTTTACTTCCATCCACCAAGGGGAATTTGAGCTGCCGGTTTATGGGCCGTTCTGATTATATTGAAGAGAAAATAACCCTATAATGAACCCTTTCACCCGCAAACTCGTGCTGGCGTCAAGCTCGCCCCGGCGACAATACCTGATGAAAGAATCCGGCTTCACATTCACCACCGAGAAGCCCGGCGTGGACGAAACCTTCCCCGACACCTTACCCGTGGAGCAAGTGGCCCGCTACCTGGCCGAGAAGAAGGCCGAATTCTTCCGTCTGAACATGAAAGACGAGATCATCCTGGCAGCCGACACGGTGGTGATCCTCGACAACACCATCATCAACAAACCCGAAGACCGCGCCGAGGCCATTCGCATGCTCACCGCCCTGTCGGGAAGAACCCATCGCGTGATGACGGGGGTTTGCATTATTTCGAAAGAAAAAGAAGAGAGCTTTGACGAAACCACCGAGGTAACCTTCCAAACCCTCACGCCACACGAGATCGAATATTATGTAGACCACCACAAACCCTACGATAAAGCCGGCGCCTATGGTGCCCAGGATTGGATTGGGATGGTGGCCATTCAGAAAATTGTAGGTTCCTATTTCAATGTGATGGGGTTGCCGATCCATAAAGTATATCAATACCTCCGTCACTGGTAATGTACACCCGCCATCTTCCCTTTTTGTTTTAAGCCTTTCGCATGAAGAAGATCTGGAAATTTCTGGTGCATCATGTGAAAGAAGATTTCAACGCGCGGTCGTACGGGCTCATCTTCCTGTTCCTCGCCGCTTCCGTGTATGTGAACTATCGGTTTGATTTCGAGGACACCTACCTGGACACTCAAAAGGGATTCATCAAGTTTTTCGCGTATTTCCTGTTCTATGGCTTCGCCTATTTCTCGGCGTTGCTGATCCTGTACTTCTCGCGGAAAGGAAATACGTTTCTAAAAAACCGCGACTTCTGGATCCGCAGCTTGCTGGCGATCGGACTGCTGAGTTTGGATGGAAGCCAGCCCTTTCTGCACGAGGCCATCAATGCGTCGTTCAGTGTACAGGTACAGTATTGGACCTATAAGGTGCTGACCAACCTGGCCGGGCTTTTTTTTGTCACGATCCCGCTGCTCGCCTTTCATCATTATTACGATCGCCGCGAAAATTATTATTACGGACTGCGACCGCATCAATTTGATACACGGCCTTACTTTCAATTGCTACTGCTGATGATGCCACTCATCATCGGCGCTTCTTTCAATGATGGCTTCTTGCGACAATATCCGATGTATAAAGTCACCCAGGCCTATACGGTGCTGGGTGTACCCGAGTGGGTAACCGTGGGGATCTATGAAGCGGTCTACGGCATGGACTTTGTCAATGTCGAGCTCTTGTTCCGCGGCTTCCTGGTCATCGGCATGATCGCGGTGTTGGGGCGGCAGGCGGTGCTGGCCATGGCGGTGACGTATTGTTATCTACACTTTGGCAAGCCTGCGGGGGAAGCGATCAGCTCCATTTTCGGTGGTTATATTCTCGGGGTGGTGGCGTTTGAAACCCGTAGCATTTGGGGGGGCATCATTGTGCACATGGGCATTGCCTGGTCCATGGAGTTGGTGGCCTTTATTCAGAAGTCGCTGTAAGAAGCATCACGCTGCATACAGTGCCATGATGTTGCGCGCGATATTCTCGGGATTGAATTGCGCTGTAAATTTTTTTCCTTCCACGATCATTTGGTGCCGCAGCGTCTTATCCACCACTACCCGGCTCAGTTGGAAGGCCAACTCCTCACGGTTCGCCGGATCGATGTAGAGTGACCCCGGTCCTGCCGCCTCACTGAAACACGAATCCACTGAAGTGATCACCGGAACACCGGACTCGATGGCCTCCACCAGCGGAATGCCAAAGCCCTCAAACCGCGAAGGGTACACAAACACCTCTGCGCCCTGGTACAGGGCTGGAAATTCATGGAACGGAACCTGGTGTAAAAAGATGATCGAATCGGCTACTCCCAATCGCTCTGCTTCTTCCACCACTTGTTTCTTATAGGCCGTTTCCTTTCCAACAACAACCAATGGCAAGCGCGTTTCCGGCGACAACAAGGCCAACGCCTGTACAATTAACATTACGTTCTTCCGTGTTTCGATCGTCCCCACATTCAGAATATAACGGCCGGGAAGTTTGTATTTGCCTTTGATTTCCTCGATCCGTTCTGGGGAAACCGTTTGTTTGAATTGCGGATGACAACCTTGATATACTACGGTGATCTTTGACTCCGGCACCCGTAAAAAATCAATAAGATCCTCTGCCGTCTGCTGACTGATGGCCACTACCCTGTCCGCTTGTTGACAGGCCGCTTTCATCTTGGCTTTGTAGATAGCCACATCGATGCGGTTGTACAACTTTGGAAAGCGCAGAAAAATAAGATCATGAACCGTGACGATCTTCTTTACGGACGAAGGAAGATTTGCCGGCAGCTCCTGGCTCAGGCCATGAAACACATCCAGTTTTTTTGTCGTCGCATCTTTGGCAATGCCCCAGGTGCGCCAAAGACTGGTGGCCTTAAAGAACGTATACAACGACGGCGGCGTGATGACCTGCACTTGGGGCCGTTCGACAATGGGGGTCACCTCAGGATGTTTCCTGATCTTGGGAGAATAAAGAAGATAGTGATGGTCCGGTTCGAAATCGCAAAGGGCGCTCACCACGAAACGGCTGTAGTTTCCCAGCCCGGTGAAATTGTTGAACAGCCGCTTGGCGTCGAAGCCGATATTCACTTGCGATAGGTCTTTTTATAGAGTTCGATGCTCTGCTGGATGATCTCCATGGCTTTGGCTTTCGAATCGAATTCGTCTACCACCACCTTTTTGTTTTCCAGTGTCTTGTAGTTTTCGAAGAAGTGTTTCAGCTCCATGCGGAAATACTCCGGAAGCTGTTCCACGTCGTTGATGTGGCTCACGCTCACATCCTGTTCGGCCACGGCAATGATCTTGTCGTCGGCCTCGCCGCGGTCGATCATGCGCATCACGCCGATTACCTTGGAAGGAATGAGACAGCGTGGCACTACCGTCACCTGTGTGAGCACTACGATGTCGAGGGGATCGTGGTCTTCGCCCAGCGTTTGGGGGATGAATCCGTAGTTGAGCGGATAGTACATGGAGGCGTAGAGCACGCGATCCAACTTGATGAGACCGCTGTCTTTGTCGATCTCGTATTTGGCGCGCGAGCCTTTCGGGATTTCAATGATGCCGTTTACATGTTCCGGCGGATTGTCGCCAATCGATACTTCGTGCCACGGGTGCTTTACCATAAAGGGGTTCGTTTTGCCCGTAAAAATAAATAAAAAAGCCCCCCGATCATTACCGGGGGGCCTTGTCTGGGGCAATTACTTGTCTTTTTTCTCGGGCTCTTTCTTCTCCATCTTCCGCACCTTCTCACCTTCCTTCAACCGTTTGGATACCGCCAGGAACGGCCCGGTGATCACTTCCGTGCTGTCGCCGACACCCGACAGGATCTCGATGTTGTCGTAGTCGCTGATGCCGGTCTTCACCTCCACCATTTTTGCCACGCCCTTTTCGTTCACAAAGATCACGGTCTTGTCCTCTTTTTTCTTCTCTTTCTTCTGGTCGTTCACCACCTGGCGATCATTGTTATTCGGCGGGCCGTCATTCGGTTTGTCGCCTTCCTTCAGGTCTTCCGGGTTTCGGGTGGTCACTGCGGCCAGGGGCACCGACAGGACGTTAGCCTTGGTGGTGGTCTGAATGTCGACACTGGCTGTCATGCCCGGGCGGAACGGGAACTTGTTGCCGGCGGCCACCAGGTCCTGGTAGGATGAACTGAGGATGAGGATGCGCACCTCAAACTCGGTGATGGCATCCGCCGACGCTTTGTCTTTTGCTGTATTGGCGATGAGGGTCACGATGCCTTTGAATTCTTTCTTCTGACTGTTGTAGGCATCCACATCGATCACCGCGGTGTCGCCCAGGTGCACGCGCACGATGTCGTTTTCGTTCACGTTCACGCGCACTTCCATTTTGCGAAGATCGGCAATGCGCAACATCTCTGTACCGGCCATGGTCGCTGTTCCCACCACGCGCTCGCCGTTTTTAACGATGAGCTTGGATACCACCCCATTCATGGGCGCGACAACCGAGGTCTTCCGGAAATTCTCCTGTGCCTCATTCAACGAAGCCTGTGTGCTGTTCACTCCCGAGCGGGAAGCCTCCACGGCTTGTTGCGCTGCGGCAACATCGTTTTTGGCAACCTCATAGTTTTGCTTGGCCAACTGCCAGTCTACATCGGAGATCACCTTTTCGTTGAAAAGTTTTTCATTGCGTTTATACTCCGCCTCTGAACGGATCAATGTAGCCTGCGAGCGTAGCAGGTTGGCCTTGGATTGCTCCAGGTTGGCACTCTGCTGGCCCAGTCCGGCTCTGGCGCGTTGCAGTTGACTCTCCCAGGTATCGGGGCGGATGCGCACCAAGGTTTTACCTTTGATCACCGAATCTCCCTCTTCAATGAGCAGGTCGATGATCTCGCCCGAAACTTCCGGGGCGATCTTCACTTCCGTTACGGGTTGTACGGTTCCAGAGGCGCTCACTTTTTCCACGATCGTCACACGCTTGGCCTTGGCCAGTTCAACTTCAATCTCCTTCGGCTTGCCGATCCAACCCATCGATTTGGCGGCTATTAAGAAAAGTATCAGGAATACGGTGGCCCCGATGAGCCAATAAATCATTTTGTTTGACTTGCGTTTTTGCTGTGCCATTGCGTGGTTTTATTAATATTCGAGTGGTTTGCCTTGATAGAAGTCGAGAACTTTCTTCTTGAAAATAAAATCATATTTCGCCCGCGACAGATCGGCTTGGGCCTGGAACAAGTTGTTCTGGGCGATCTGGTATTCAAAGGAAGTTGCCGATCCTGCGGAATAACGTTGCTCCATCATGCGGTAGGCTTCCGTGCGCGCCGTCACCTGCCGCAACGCAGAGTTGTAGGTCTTGGACGCCGAGATGGCATCGTTGTAGGCAGTCTCTACATTCTGACGAAGGGTTTGTTCAATTTCCTGTGCGTTGATCTTTGCCTGTTGGTTTTGCACGATCGAACGTTGCACCGTCGCCCGGGATGTAAACCCGTTCAGTATGGGGATCGTCAGCTGGAGCCCAAGCGTTTTGTAAATGTTGTCTTTGAATTGATCTCCTAAGCCATAGGTATTTCGGTAGTAGCCATTCGGAGACCGGGTGTATACCGGCTGGCTGGCATCCGCATTCCCCACATACGCCACGGGTTTGTCGCTGAAGGTGTAGCCGGTGAAATCCGGATAAAACTGGGCTTCCTGCGTGCTCGAAAAGTTGGTGTTGATACCACCATTCAAGCTCAATCTCGGATAGAGGTTTCCGCGAGCAGCCTTTACGGCATACAATGAACTTTGGATCTTGAACTCGGCGGCGCGTACTTCCGGCATGGTTTGGCGCGCCACGCTATAGATTTCGTCGCGGCTTTGATCGATCACCAATTCTTCCGGGGTCAGGTTGGGGATCTCTACATCCAGGTCTTGCGTGGCGGGAATGCGCAACGCTTGCTTTAGACGCAGGATCGATAACGCCAGCGCATTTTCCTGCTGGATCAAGGTCACTTCGTTTGTCGCCACCTGTGCATCGAGGTTCAGTTGCTCCGATTTGGGGAGGGCGCCTGCGGTCACCTGCTTGGTGGTTCGCTCCAATTGGTGTTGGCTGGATTCCAATTGAAAGCGGGCGTTGTTTACCAACTCCTTGTTGAAGACGACATTGATAAAAATATTTGCCACATTCAGGATCAGGTCATTCTTTGCCTTGGCCAGGTCCTCGACAGAACCCTGATAAGCATTTTGGTATTGCTTGACCTGGTTATTGATCCGAAAACTGTTGAAAAGGAGCAACGACGAGTTTGTCGACAGGTTAGAGGATTTGATCTCCTGCGTCACGAACTGGTTGCTTACGGGGTCAAGACCGCGACCCCAGCTATAGCCATAGGAAGCGCTACCGTTGAGCGAAGGCAGTCGCGAAAATTGTGACTGGCGCAAGTCCACTTCACTGCTCTCCACATTGTAGGCACTGCGTTGTACGGCCAGGTTGTTGGCCAACGCATAGTCTATGCATTGCTTCAGGGACCATTTCGCGCCCGCGGGCACGTTCTGGGCTTCCTGCTTCAAGGTGTCGATTTGGGCCCAGGTGGTGGCACTACCGGCCATAAGAATCAAAAATGCTAGTACGGTTCTTTTCATGTTGCTATCAGCGATCAATATCCGGTATATAAATAATTTGTTTTACCCAGCTAAGACTCTTTAAGTATGCTAATGTTACATCCTTGAGTCCGGAATCCATTTCAATGACCAGGCCGGCCAGGTCGTTCTTGCCTTTGCGGGAAACCGACATGGTGGCGATGTTGCAATCGTCATGGGCCAGTACATCCGCGATGAAGGCGACGCTGCCCTTGACGTCGGCGGCGGTGATGATGAGGGTGTGCAGGTTGGCGCTAAAGTCAGCCTTGAAGCCGTTCACTTCGGCGATGTTGATGAGTCCTCCTCCCCGGCTCTCTCCCACCACTTCCAGGGACTGATCTCCTTTTTTGATATTTAGTTTGATCGTATTGGGATGCATCGTCGAGGCGTTCCCCACCGATTTGAAATGGTAGGTAAGCCCCTGGGTCTTGGCGATGTCGAGGGCATCTTTGATGCGGGTGTCGTCGGTTTTGAAATCCAGCAAACCGGCGATGATGGCACGGTCGCTGCCGTGACCTTCATAGGTACGGGCAAAGGAATTGTAGAACGTAATGTCGGCCGTGTCGGGGGTTCCGCCCAGCAGCTTCACGGCCGCACGGGCAATGCGCACCACACCGGCCGTATGGGAACTGGAAGGTCCGATCATCACAGGCCCGATCATATCAAAAACACTGCTTTTCTCCGCCATAATGGGTTAGAATACGCAATCTGTCGCCAAAAAGATGAAATAGTTACAACAAATCGGCTGGGGAATTCAAAAAGATGCGGGCGTCGAAATCAGACGGCAATGGGTGCCTTTATGGAGGGATGCGCCTGGTAATTCACGATCTCGAAATCCTCGAACTGGTAGTCAAAGATCGACGCCGGCTTGCGCTTGATCTTCAATTGCGGCAGCGCATAGGGCTCCCGCGAAAGTTGGAGTTGGGCCTGCTCGAGGTGGTTGCTATACAGATGAACGTCGCCACCGGTCCACACGAAGTCGCCGGGGGCCAGGTTGCATTGTTGGGCGAACATATAGGTCAGCAGGGCATAAGAGGCAATGTTGAACGGCACGCCCAGGAAGTAATCCGCGCTGCGCTGATAGAGCTGACACGACAGCTTGCCATCGGCCACATAGAATTGAAACAAGGCATGACAGGGCGGCAAGGCCATCTTGTCTACCTCCGAAGGGTTCCAGGCCGTGACGATGTGGCGGCGCGAATCGGGCTTGGCTTTTATCTGCTCGATCACTTGCGTGATCTGGTCGATATGCCTGCCATCGGGGGCAGGCCAGCTGCGCCATTGGTGGCCGTAGACGGGCCCCAACTCGCCGTTGGCGTCGGCCCATTCGTCCCAGATGCTCACGCCATTGTCTTTCAGGTATTTGATGTTGGTGTCGCCGTTCAGGAACCACAACAGCTCATAGATAATGGAGCGCAGGTGCAGTTTCTTTGTGGTCACCAGCGGAAACCCCTCCGAGAGATCAAACCGCAGTTGCCGTCCAAAGACCGAAAGCGTACCGGTGCCGGTGCGGTCGGTTTTTCGTGCGCCGTTCTGGAGGATATCGTTCATGAGGGCGAGATAGGGCTTCATCGGGACATGGGTTTTCCGGGTGCAAGGTAATGCATCTCCGCGCGGCGGCCAATACGAAGTGGCGTTGAAAAAAGGTGTTTTTTGATGAATTGATATTGTACGATTGGTCCTCAAAGAATGCCGGCCAGGTCGCTTTTTTCTACGGCTCTTGCGATCCCTTTTCTGGCGATTCATGGAACCCCGAAATCCCGCTTCATGAAAATCGTTTTAAAGAAAAAAGGCCGCCTCAAAATTGAGACGGCCATTCTATTTTCAGCGGGCGGACGAGTAAAACCTGCCCGATCAATTCACACTCAAGCTCCGGCTAATGCCGTTGACGGTGATAACCACCGACTTATCGCAAGTGCCATCGCCATAATCGATCGTGATCTCCTTGCTGCCGTCGATGAGGTATTTCTTGATGCCTTCCACGGCAATACCACAGAAGCGCTTGTATTTCAGGGCTTTCGATAAAGAAACCGCATACGTTCTTCCGCCGCGGGTCTTGCCGCTCGCCGTGCTCGCCTGGTCGATCAGCAGGTAATCTTCCAGGGGATTAGCCTCTCTCACCCATTGCCAGGTGATGTTGGACTCGCGTTCGGCCACCGTGCCGTCGGACGTGAAGGTGGCTTTACCATTGGTGAGTACCGCGTTGAATTTGGGAGCCTCCGAGGTGCTGCCCGTTACGTTGGTAAGGGTTCTGACGCCTTCCAGTTTCACACCGTTGATGGTATAGTTGTCGGTCGTGGTAACAATGGTTGAGCCGGGTTGGAACCGACGGCCGTTATAGGTAAAGATCAACTTGCCGGTGCGGACGTTGCCCTTGTTGTCGGGGCAGGCGGTCGTTCCGAAATCCACCGTGAGTACGCCTTTGGGCACATCAGCCGTTGAACCGGCAGCGGGTGTAACGGTGATTACAATGCCGGCGCAATCCAACCGGTCGTCATCCACCGTGATGGTATAGGTAGTCTGCTCGCGTCCACTGGAATATTGGGCATCGGAAGGCGTGCTAACCGACACGCCGGCCATATCGTCCATATCCTGGTAGTAGGAATCGGTGACCGCTTCCTCCGTAATATCCTGCGTATCGGCAAGGGTGAGCTTGTCCTCGTCCTTACAGGAAAAAACAAAGGCGAACATCCCCAAAAGGGACATAGAAGCAATTTTCCCAAATCGATTATTGGCTTTCATAAGGTAATTGGTGGTTTCTGATTTAAATTCGACGCCTTAGACCGGCCTTTTGTATAAAGGTTTAAGGACAAAGTAAATTTTTTTCCACCTTTGGATCATTAAAACCATGCCATGGTAACAACCCGTGTAAGATTTGCGCTCCTGTTCCTTGTTTCCCTGGGCACTTTTGGCGTTCAAGCCCAATTGCGCATGAAAGTGGCCAAACTCAAATACAACGGAGGCGGTGACTGGTATGCGAACAAGACGGCACTCCCCAACCTGATCAAGTTTTCCAACACCGAGATCGGTACCCTGCTTGACCCGGAAGAAGACGATGTAGAAGTCGGCAGCCGCGATATTTTTCTTTATCCTTACATCTATATGACCGGCCACGGCAACGTGGTGTTCTCCGATGCCGAAGCCGCCAACCTGCGCAAGTATCTCACCGCCGGGGGCTTCCTGCACATCGATGACAATTACGGACTCGACAAATTCATCCGCCTGGAATTAAAAAAAGTGTTCCCCGAACTGGAGCTCATCGAGTTGCCGTTCGACCATCCCATCTATCATCAGAAATTCGATTTCCCAAAAGGCCTGCCCAAGATCCACGAGCACGACGGCAAACCCGCACAAGGCTTTGGCCTGATCTATGAAGGACGTCTCGTGGTTTTCTATTCCTACGAATGCGACCTGGGCAACGGCTGGGAAGATCAACGCATTCACAACGACCCCGAAGAAAAGCGAACGCAGGCCTTGCGCATGGGGGCCAACATCCTCAGCTATTGCTTTACCCACTCGATGTAAATAGTGTTCCGACCGTGAAGTCCACCACACGCATACTCCTGGCCGCAGCCGTGGTTTGGATCACCGCTCTTTCGTGCACCAATCAAAACCAATACGAGGAACAAGTGGCGCGGCAATATTGCGGCAGTTGTCATTTGTTTCCCGAACCTTCCCTCCTTCCCAAGCATGTGTGGGCAGAAACCGTTATGCCGCAGATGGCCTTGCGCATGGGGGTTGACTTTGGAAAGCTGGTGGAAATACCAGAAGCCGACCGCCCTTACGTACTACCTTCCTTGCCAGCAACTTCCATGGTGTCTGAAAAGGAATGGAAGGCCATCCAACATTATTTCCAGCGCATGGCCCCGGATTCGCTCAACGTGCCGCCGGTGAGCATAGCCGATACGTTGCGTCAGTTCGATGTCACAGCTTTGTCTCTTTCCAGCCTTGGCCAGCCCATGGCCACGCTGGTGAAAGTGGACACCGTAAGGGATCGCATCTTTATCGGCGGCCGGCATGGTGTGTTACACGAATTTGATACGAAGTTTCAGTGGAAGGCTACTCACCCGCTGAGCAGCCCACCGTCACAACTGCTGCTGTCGGAAAAAGAAGATCCGCTCGTGTTGCAAATGGGCATCATGGATCCCAATGATCAGGCGCTGGGTTCGGTTGCCCAGTGGCATGAGGGGACGCAGACCTTCACGACCTTGATCGATTCGCTGCAACGGCCGGTCTATCTCGAGCGTGTTGATCTGAACCAGGATGCGAAGAAAGATCTCGTGATCTGCTCTTTTGGAAATTATACCGGCTCGCTCGACGTCTATGAGACGTTGGACAGCGGAAAATATAAACGTCACATCCTGCAAAACCTGCCCGGCGCACGCAAAGTGGTGGTGCGCGACTTCGACAACAATGGGCTCCCCGATGTGATGGCCCTGATGACGCAAGGCGACGAACGGGTCATCGTGTTATTGAACCAGGGCAATTTCCGGTTTCGCATCGTCACTTTGCTGCGCTTTCCTCCCGTATATGGATCGAGTTACTTTGACGTAGCGGATTTCAACCACGACGGCAAAATGGACATCCTCTATGCCAACGGCGACAACGCCGACTATTCCACGACGCTCAAACCCTATCATGGCGTGAGGATCTTTCTAAACGACGGCTCGAATCGTTTTACAGAATCCTGGTTTTACCCCCTCAACGGCGTAGGCCAGGCCGAAGCCGTCGACTTCGACAAAGACGGCGACCTCGACATTGTCGCCATTGCCTTCTTTCCCGACTTTCGACATCACCCGGAACAAGGATTTGTTTACTTTGAAAACACGGGCCATGATTTTAAACCATCCATCACCCATCTGGCCACGCAAGGCCGCTGGCTCGTCATGGAAATAGCCGACCTCGACCACGATCGCGACGACGATGTGGTGGTTGGTGCACTGGATTTTCCGGGCACCGTTCCCGAAAGGTTGATGACACAATGGATGAAACGCGACGTTTGGGTTCTTCTTCTCCGAAATAAATTGCATTGATAAACTGAGTGGCGTCCTCGTGTGCCTAGTTCTCCCGGTTCACTTTTTCAGTGATCTGCCGGATGTCGCGCACCAGGGAATAGATAATGGAGAGCGGGTTCAACGCCTGGTTGGCGATCACGGGGTTATGCGCAACACCCTCCATCTCGAGATCGTATTTATTTTTCTTCTCCGAAAGCTGCGCAGCGTGCTGCAACTCTCTTTCAATGGCCTGCGCCAGGCTCTCCAACTCCTGCCGGTTCACGGCAACATTGAACGACTTGTCGGTTGCCAGCGACGTGATGTGGCCGGTAAGCATATGGTTGGCAATGACAAACTGGTGGATGTGCGTGGACTGGTCCAGCGTTTTGGGTTCGGCCAGGATGCGTTGAAAATTATCGGATAAGTTCGTGAGGTTTACCAATGCCTCTTGTCGCGCGGTCTTATAGGCATGGCGTGAAGAGGTGGGATTCAAGAGAAATTGCCAGGTAGCGGCGAAGAAAGCCTGGTTGGCCAACAGCATTTCGCGCATGTTCTTGTCAATTTCCTGGCGCCCCCACGTAGGTAAAACATAACGCGAGGCGATGGCCGCAATGATGGACCCGATCAACGTATCCAACATCCGTTCCTTCACCAGCGTGTTCAGGTCAACGGGATAGAGGAAATGAAACGTGATCACGATATAAATGGTGAGGAACAACACAAACCCAAAATAATTGAGGCGGAGCAAACTGTAGCTTATCAACATGCAAAGGATCATGATGACCAGCAGCGCCGTGTTGCCCCGGATGACGAAGAGGATACCCGTCGCTACGATCGCGCCACCCAGCGTGCCCAAAAGGCGTTGCGCATTGCGCTTTCGCGATACGGTGTACACCGGTTTTAGAATGGTGACGATCGTTAGCAAAACCCAATAGGTATGTTGCAACGACAGGAAGGCGGAGACACTGAAGCCCACCAGGATGGCCAGCGTGAGCCGCACCGCATGACGAAAGTCGTTGGATTGCAGCGTCAGGTTCTCGCGAAACGTTTGCCAGTCGATGGGATGCCCGACGATGGCCTTGTCGCTTTCCTTCCCCGTGTCGGTCTTGTTGATCTCTACTTGCAGCCGTGTGTACATGACCAGCCGGTGCAGGCGGTTCACGATGTTTTGAATATTGAAAAGCGTTTTCTCCAGCGCATGCAGGCTGCTTTGCACTTCTGGGTCGACGGTGCTTTGCTGGTGTTCGCGCAGGGCATCCTGCAGGGCGCTGGTGATGGAAATCAAGTCAAGCTCGCGCCGCACGGTGGCGCCCCGCTGAATGGTGATGCCGATGTACTCCAAGGCGGCCGCCACTTGCAGGATGGCGCCATAAAATTTATTGAGCAGACCGGTGCCGTCGAGATTTTTATGAAGCTCGCCATAGTCCTGGTAGGACGATATGGAATGCTCGAAAAGATCGACAGCGTCGAGGAAGATCATCATGAGGCTGCGGCTTTTGGGGCTGGCGTCCATCACGAACTGACGGGTCTTGAAGAGCAGCTCGCGGGTTTGATCCTGGCTCTTCATGACCTTGATCTGTTCTTCCATCACCAACGTAAAGCTGTGGCGAATGTCGGCGCCGTCTTTATACAGTGCGCCACGGGCCCGGATAAAGTCGGCCACGGCGATGAGCATCTCCCCTATGGCTTGCTCGGCCAGCCGGTAGGGTCGCAGCCGGTAGAGCAGCAAACTGAACAGCGTGTACCAGATCCCGCCGGCGGCGATCAGGGCCGCCACATAGAAGCTGTTTTGCGGCACATGGCTCGGCACGAGGTTCAATAGAAGAATGATCAGGGCCAACGTTCCTACGGCCCCCGCGCGGGCGCCATATACTCCCAGCAACGAATAGAGAAAGCAGAACACCATCACCTCTATTAATAGCAGCGCCTGGTGATCGCGCAGCAACAAGGTTACCAGCGCCGTGAACGCATTCAAGGCAACCGATGCCAACAGGCCGTTGCGCCGGTGGTGGATGGGTCCGGGGGCGTCGGTGAGACTGGCGAACAGGGCGCCCCAGAGAAACGGAAGACCGGTGATCAACCAATCGTTCTCGGCAAAGATCAACGTGGGCACCATTACCCCGGCCGTGATGCGCACGCCGGTGCTCCAGTATTGGCTGGTGGTGAACTTCTGTACTTCTTTTAAATAGTCGTTGCCGTTGAGCATGTCTCCCTAAAAATACAAGAAAGAAATCTTTTGCGAAGACCGCACGCCCGGTTGCGTTGAATTAGGTTGAGCGGCTGTCTACACGCCGGAATGGCCTTATCGGGCAATGAAAAAAAAATTCCGCGAACGCTTGCAATTTTATAACTAAGACTTTAGTTTTATACCTAAATACATAGTCAATGAAAGATATCAAGGAACTGACCAAAGCCGAGGATCAGGTGATGCAGATTTTGTGGAAACTCGAAAAAGGGTTTGTGAAAGACATCGTGGAAGAGATGCCGGAACCCAAGCCTGCCTACAATACCATCTCCACGATCGTACGCATCCTGGAAACGAAGGGCTTTGTCGATCACAAAGCGTATGGAAAAACGCATGAATATTTTCCGCTGATCACCAAAGAGAAGTACACCAAGTTCTATTTGAACAATCTTCTCAAGGGCTATTTCAACGGATCGTTTCAAAACCTCGTGTCCTTCTTTGCGAAGGAAAATAAACTGGACGCCAAGGAGATCGAGAAGATCCTTCATGAACTAAAAAATAAATAACACCATGAACGGCTATATCAATTACCTGCTGGAGGCCAACTTCGGGTTGCTGCTCTTCCTGGTTCTCTATGTCTTATTGTTGAACCGGGAAACGGATTTCTCCTTTAAGCGAAAGTACTT
Organism: Chryseolinea soli; assembly: GCF_003589925.1. Lineage (NCBI taxonomy): Bacteria > Pseudomonadati > Bacteroidota > Cytophagia > Cytophagales > Fulvivirgaceae > Chryseolinea > Chryseolinea soli. The sequence goes on from NZ_CP032382.1 coordinate 6,755,117, forward strand.
GCTGGTAAGTTTGATCGTGTCAGTGTTGTTTCCTTTGTTGAAAATCAGCGGCGAGCAGGGTGCCATTCCCTCGATCAGCCAGTTGATCCCCACGTATTGGCTCCCGGAAATCGTGGTCACCGACGGGCTCCCACGTGCGAGCGCTGAAGCCGCGCCGCTAAATTTCTGGCCCATCGTTTTCTGGATCTATGCCGCGGGTATTATTTTCTTTGCCCTGCGACTGATCGTGCAGGGTTGGCAGTTGGTCCGGTATATCCGGCGTGCCCATGTCTATTCTGAATCCGGTAAATACCGGGTCGTCGAAATGCAGGAAGCGTTTCCCTCCTTTTCATTTTTCCACCACATCTTCATCGGCCATGCCGGTGATCTGACGGCGGAAGACAAGGCGTTGATCATCCGCCACGAAAGCGTGCATGCCGACCATTTTCATTCGGTGGACGTGTTGTTGCTCGAGGTGTTACGGATCGCTTTCTGGTTCAACCCCCTCCTCCTGCTCTACAAAAAGATGTTTATCAATCTTCATGAATACCAAGCCGATGCCGAGGCTGTGGAAGATCATGATGTGAACCAATATTGCAATCTCCTGGCGAAGGTTGCCTTGATGTCGGCCGACTTCAAACTCGCCAATCATTTTAATCAATCACTCACCTTAAAGCGAATTATCATGATGAAATCCATCAAAAAGAAAATGCGGGTGTGGAAAATAGCGGCCGTTGCACTGATCATGGCCGGCTTCTTCTTCACCGTGGCTTGTCAGGACCAGGTTGTCAGCGAAGCCACCGACATTGCCAAGTCGTCTACCGTGGCCCTCGATATCCCCGAAGAGGTACAACGGACATTTGAGAAAATGCAAAAGGAAAAACCGAACACCAAATTCATTGTCGTCGAGGTAGACGAAGCTGGACAAGCCAAACTCGAGAGCATGAAGCCTGTGATGAACGAGCTGAAGCAAGCTGGCGACAAGGTGATTGCTTCCATGAACGTGATCACTCCAACCGCCAAGCCTTCCGAACCCGTGCGTACCTTCGTGATCGTCGAGTTCAAAAATGAGCTGCAACAGATTGGCGAAAATTCCAAAAACGGCGACGTGTACACGATAGTTGAAGAGTCAGCGAGTCCCGTGGGCGGCTTCGAATCGGTAGCCAAATTGATCGCGGCCAACCTGCAATACCCTGCCGAGGCACGGATGAAGGGAATCGAAGGAACGGTGTTCGTCACGTTCATCGTGAACAAGGATGGCTCGCTGTCGGACTTCGAAGTAAAAAAGGGCGTCGATCCTGTAGTTGACAAAGCAGCGCTGGAGGTGGCACAGATGCTTCCGGCCTGGGTCCCCGGCAAACAAAATGGCAAAACCGTGCGTCAACAATTTGTACTGCCGGTTGCCTTCCGGTTGGGGCCGGATAAACCAAAAGAGACTTCACAAATTAAATCCATTGACCAGCCGCTCAAGGTGTCGACCAACCTTATCCAGGAACAAGGCAAAAACATTGTTAAGGGAACGGTGACCGATGCTTCCGGAAATCCGCTGCCGGGCACCAATATTGTTATCATGGGCACAACAACAGGGACCTCAAGTGATAGCCAGGGAAATTTTAGTCTCGAGGTAGGCCGTTCCGGGCAACTCGCCGTGTCATTTGTGGGGTTTAAGACGGAATTTGTTTCGTTTTGATGATCGTGATGGTATAAAAAAAGGACTGGCTGTTTACTTCAGCCAGTCCCTTATTTCTTCATAAGGAATCAATATTTCTGTAGGGCCCGTGGCAAAGGCTGCGATCTCGTAGTTATTGTAGTAGAATGCGATCCCTTCCTTTTTAAAACCGTAGTTCTGATTCAATTGAAACTTGTCGTCCGCGAATTCAAAATAGTTGGCGTTTAGCGAGGCTGTGTCGGCCAGGTTGCGCACGTGGCGGAACGCTTTCTCGCCTGCTTTAACCAACGCTTCCTGGTAGCCGTGGCGAAGGAGATGGTCGAGCGTGAATTCTGCACCCGTCCGGGGATTCACATTGATGTAGTAAACGCCATAACTGCCGTGTGCGGCACCTGCATAGTATTCTTCATGAACCGATAGGCTCACCAAGGTATCGATCAATGTTTCTACAGTTACATGGCCCTTGTAGTACCATCCCCCGGGCACGTCGGGCGATTCCTTCCGGAAGTCTTCATAGTCCTGGACAAACTCCGCGCCGATCTGCTCCATGGCCTTTCCCTCAGCCTCGGGGTTGCCCATGCTCACCGTGCGGTCGATGTCTCTCTTGAGTTGGATCGCTACGGCGGTGTCGAGGCCCGTAAAGATGGGGTAGGTCACTTCGTAAAAAGCACATTGCAACGAGTCGGTCTTGCACCCTCCCGGCGACTCTACGCGAAAAGTCTTGTTTTGGAACGTGATGTCACCCGCTGTTTTCTCTTCCTTTTTTGCGCACGCCACCACAACAAGGGCAAGCGCGATGGCGGGAAAAAGATGCCTCATCCCAATCCTACTTCGGAGTGTTAAATATTTCGTTCAGTTTTCTCTCCAATGCGGGTCCGCGCAAGTTCTTGGCAATGATCACGCCCTTGGGATCCAGCAACACCGAGAAAGGAATACCGGTGATGTTGTACGTTTTGGCTGCTTCGGACTGCCAGTATTTCAAATCCGACACGTGCGTCCAGGTCAGGTTGTCTTCGCCAATGGCCCGCATCCAATCTTCCTTGCGACGGTCCAGTGACACGCCAAATACGGTGAAGCCTTTATCTTTAAACTTGTTATAGACCCGCACCACGTTGGGGTTTTCCTGGCGGCAAGGGCCACACCATTTTGCCCAGAAATCTACCAGCACATATTTGCCTTTCATCGACGAGAGCTTCACCACTTGGCCGGTAGTATCCGGAAGCGCTATTTCAGGCGCGGGTTGACCGATGGCAATGGTCTTCATGGTATTCACCAGGGTAACGAACGCCTTGGCGTGGTCGTAGTTGGGCCACTCTTTTTTAAGCTTGTCGGCCACGGCGAGATAGACATCAAAGTATTGATCTTTATCGAGCACCGTTCCGCCTTGCAGCAAATTGATCACGCCCAATGAAGGTGGTTCGTTGCGCAGCAGTTCGGCCACCTGGTCGCGGCTCTTTTTTATAAGCTGCATATAGGTGTCCTGGAGCGCTGCCATTTTCTTTTCGTCGTGCGCTTGCACGGCCACCTGGAAGTCGCCATTCAGTTTGGCAATCTCAGGCGACGATTCGCCACTGCGCAGGATGCCTTGTGTCTTACGGATCACCTCGATCTCGGGCGAGCCTTTCACTTCGGCAAACCCGTTTGGATCGTTGCCATCCACATTCACTTCGACATTGCTCTTATACAGGATCAGGTCGATGGATTGCTGGCCATAGAAGTTGATCTTATAATAGCCCGGTTGCGACAACGGTACTTTTTTAGAGAACGTATAGTTGCTTTTCAACTGGATGGTATCCTGCCAGCCACCGCCGTTCTTCATTTCCTGGATCACGATCTGGCCGGTCTGCGGGAAGCCGACCTTACCGGTCACCGTCACTGTCCACGTGTCGCCGCCGACCGCATTTGCTTCAGCGTTCTGCTTCGAAGAAAACGAGCAGGAAAGTGAAATCGCAAAGAGCAGAAAAAAGAATGCCGACCGCTTCAAACGCGGGAGGTTCGATGCACCCTCTTTTGCAGGGTGATTTTTATTTTCGGCGATGGGGTCCATCGCGTTGGGGGTCGTTGTCATACCTCTTCCAGTTTTTTAGTTATCAATGCATTGGCCACTTTCGGGTCGGCCTTTCCCTTGCTGCGCTTCATGACTTCGCCCATGAACATGCTGACGATGCCTTTCTTGCCGTTCTTATATTCTTCCACCTTCAGGGGAAATTCTTTGATCACTTCGTCGACGATGGGGAGTATAGCATCCTGGTTGCTATCCTGGATGACATTCAATTGTTGTGCCACGTCCAGCGCCGACTTGTTCGGATTCTTCAACAGCTCGGGAAAAACCCGTTGTGATGCTGTAGAGAAGCTGATTTTATTGTCGTCTACCAGGTTCATCAGTTCCACCAGCACCTGCGGCGGAATGGGGAATTCGTCCGCAGAAAGGGTAAGCTCGTTCAGACAGGATTTCACGGGGCCCATCACCCAGTTGGATGCCGCCTTATAGTTCTTGGTGAGCTTGCACACTTCCTCAAAATAGAGCGCCACGTCTTTTGAGTCGGTCAACACCTGGGCGTCGTATTCGGAGAGGTGGAATTCTTTTGTGTATTTGTTGTACAGATCGCGGGGAAGTTCCGGCATAGAGGCCTCGATCTTGGCCAGCCATTCTTCCGAGACTTTGAGCGGGCTGAGGTCGGGATCGGGAAAATAGCGATAGTCGTTCAACTCCTCTTTCGTACGCATGCTGTAGGTGAGGCCGGTGCCGGCATCGAACGTGCGGGTCTCCGAAAAGATGACATTGCCTTTTTCGGTTTCGATGATCTGGCGTTCGATCTCGTGATCGATGGCGTGCTGCACGTTGCGGATGGAGTTCATGTTCTTTACCTCCACCTTCTTTCCAAATTCCTTTGCCCCTACCAGCATGACGGAAATGTTGGCATCACAACGCAGCGAGCCTTCTTCCATGTTGCCGTCGCAGATGTCGAGGTAACGCACCAGCTTGCGGACTTCCGTAAGGTAAGCGTAAGCTTCATCGGAGGTCTTAATGTCGGGTTGAGTCACGATCTCAATGAGGGGAACGCCGGCGCGGTTAAAATCCACCAGCGTATCGGTCTCTTGCGCCAAGTGCATGGACTTGCCTGCATCTTCTTCGATGTGAATGCGGTGGAGCTCGATATTGCGTTCACCTTCTTTTGTATTGATCGTCACATAACCGCCCACGCAAATCGGCGTGCGATCCTGTGTGATCTGATAGCCTTTGGGAAGATCGGGATAGAAATAATTTTTCCGGTCGAAGATGTTGAATCGCGTGATCGTGGAGTGGCAGGCCAACCCCATTTTGATGGCATACTCCACCACGGTCTTGTTCAGCCTCGGCAAGGTGCCGGGGTGCGCCAAGGTGACGACGCCTACATTCGTGTTGGGCAAGCTTCCGTATTCTGTCGAGTCGCTGTTGTAGATTTTACTTTTGGTCAGCAACTGCGCATGCACCTCGAGGCCGATCACTGCGATATACTTATCTCTGATTGATTTATCCATGTCTTCTCTTATAAACGTATGCAGGTCCAGTGACCTGGCATTTCATTTTTTAAATACAGCCTTTTCTAATCGGTCGATCCTCTCGACATGATCTGCCAGTTTCAGAATTGATCGTGAATTTTCGGCTGCTATAAGGTTCAACTTTATCATTTCACCCTTCATATCCTTTACGTCTGATTTAAGATCATTCACGTCCGATTTAAGATCATTGACATCTGATTTAAGATCATTCACGTCCGATTTAAGATCATGAACATCTAATTTAAGATCATGAACATCTAATTTAAGATCATGAACATCTGATTTAAGATCATTGACGTCCGATTTAAGATCATTAAAGTCCGATTTAAGGTCATTGACATCCGATTTAAGGTCATTAACATCTGATCTCAAGCCCCCGATCTGATCCGACAGACGATCCGACTTCCTGAGCGACTCGGCCAGCAGCTCTTCAATCCTCGATTGATTCTCCATAACATACATAGTTTTAAAATTTACAACTTGTTATTTTATGAGGATCAAAATCTTGCTTCTACTCTCTTAATTCTTCGACCCGGCTGCTGAGTTCATCCATCCGGGTCGCCAATATATCCAGCTTTATGATGACACCATCCACCTTTTTTGCCAGTCCATCGATCCGGGTACCGAAGTAACCGAGCCGCGTGGTGAGCAAATCCCTTTCATTGGTGGGTAGCTCAAACTTTTTCAACAACTCCGTTAACAATTCCTCTATCCTCATTTGATTTTCCATAACCATTATCATTTAGGTTTAATATGCTATGCATCACGAGGATCAAATCATTGTCAAAAAGACGGGTTTATTTCATTATCAATTTACGTGCTTTTTCAGTAACGGCATCCAAACCGCTTAAGTTCTTTCCACCGGCTGTCGCGAAAAAGGGTTGACCTCCCCCACCGCCGTCGATTTCCTTGGCCAATTCCTTCACCAGGTTGCCGGCATGGTAGGTGTTGGTCTGCGCCAGCTTTTCGCCGATCATCACTGCCACCTGCGGTTTGCCATCCACATCGGCCGCCAACACCAACAAGAGATCGTCGAATTGGTTGCGTAAGCCGTAAGCGATGTTTTTCAACACATCGGCCGTGGGCACAGAAACTTTTTCGAGAATGAGGTGATAGCCATTTTGTTTCACCGCTTTCAAGGCCAATTTATCTTTCAACTGGTTGGCTTGTTCCTGCTGATACATCTCCAGCTTTTTCTCCAGCGCGTGCTTTTCGTCCAGGAGATTCTTTGTCGTGGCGATGAGGTCCTTCGGATTTTTCAAAAGACTTTTCACCTGGTCGAGCATGTCCACCGATTCCCGCACAAAACGCTCGGCTTCCTCGGCCGTGATCGCTTCGATCCGTCGGACACCGGCGGCCACCGAGCTTTCGGACACGATCTTGAACAACCCGATCTGCCCCGTAGACGACACGTGCGTACCGCCACAAAGCTCTACCGAAAACTTCGGATCAAAGGTAATGACCCTGACAAAGTCACCATATTTTTCCCCAAACAGGGCCATGGCGCCCAGGCCTTTGGCTTGCTCGATAGGCACGTTTCTTCTTTCATCCAGCACGATGTCCTCCCGCACCTTCCGGTTCACGATGTCCTCCACCTTGCGGATCTCTTCGGGGGTCATGGCGGCAAAATGAGAGAAGTCAAAACGAAGGATCTTATCGTTTACCAACGAGCCCTTTTGCTCCACGTGCTTGCCCAACACCTGGCGCAGCGCCGCGTGCAGCAAGTGTGTAGCCGAGTGGTTGTCCATGCTCAACTGTCGCTTGTGACGGTCTACCACGGCGTGAAAAGTAGCTTCCATATTCACCGGCAGCTTGTCGGCAAAATGAACGATGAGTTCGTTTTCTTTTTTTGTATCGGTAATAAAAATTTTCTCGTTCGCGCTTTCGATATATCCGGTGTCACCTTCCTGTCCGCCACTTTCTGCATAGAAAGGGGTGCGGTCGAAGACCAGTTGGAAAAGTTCTTTGTTCTTCTGTTTCATCTTGCGATACTTCACCACGGTCACTTCCGATTCCAGGTGGTCGTAGCCGATGAACTCGGGTTTCTGATCGTCGCCCACCAGTACCCAGTCGCCGGTTTCTTTTGCAGCGTCGGCCTTGGAGCGGTTCTTTTGTTTCGCCATCTCCACCTTGAACCCATCTTCGTCGACGGAAAAACCTCGCTCACGCGCGATCAATGATGTGAGGTCGAGCGGAAATCCAAACGTGTCATACAATTCAAAGGCCTGTTCACCGGTCAGGGTCTTGTTCGCGAGCTCACCCTCCAGGCTTTCAATGCGTTTCAATCCCTTATCGAGTGTTCTCAGGAAAGCGTTCTCTTCTTCAAAGATCACTTTGCTGACATAGTCTCTTTGCGCTTCCAATTCCGTGAAGACATCTTTCAGTTGGTTCGACAAAACAGGGAGTAGCGAATAGAGGAACGGTTCCTTAAAATTCAAAAACGAATATCCATAGCGCACCGCTCTTCTCAGGATGCGGCGGATCACGTAGCCTGCGCCCGTGTTAGAGGGAAGCTGTCCATCGGCGATAGCAAAAGACACGGCGCGAATGTGATCGGCTATGACCCGCATCGCGATGTCCGTTTTCTCGCTGCTGCGCAATCGCGGGTTGGTCAGATAGGTAGTGTCCTGATAAGCAATATTCGATTGCTCGGAAATGAAACGGATGAGCGGCGTAAAAACATCCGTGTCGTAATTCGAACTCACCAGATTGATGGCACGACACAACCGTTCGAAGCCCATGCCGGTGTCCACGTTCTTGTTGGGAAGGGGTTTGAGCAGGGTTAGATTGGAGCGTAGCTTTTCGCGGGCTGCTTTCTTGTCGGCTCCTTTATATTCCAGGTCGAACTTCAGCATTTCGCCACTGCCTCCCTTTTGGGGATTCCAGTAGCGTTCGAATTCCATGAACACGAGGTTCCATATTTCAATCACCTGGGGATGATCATTGTTGACCAGTTCCCGGCCGGGCACGGCCTTTCTTTCGGCATCCGATCGCAGATCGACGTGGATCTCCGAGCAGGGTCCGCACGGCCCGAGGTCGGCCATCTCCCAGAAATTGTCCTTTTTGCTGCCTTGAATGATCCGGTCTTCGCTCACGAAAGACTTCCAGAGGTCGAATGCCTCCTGATCGAAGGCCAGGTTATCGTCTTTATCGCCACCGAACACGCTCACGTAGAGCCTGTCTTTGGGCAGTTTATATTCCACCGTCAGCAGTTCCCAGGCCCATTCGATGGCTTCCTTCTTAAAATAGTCGCCAAAAGACCAGTTTCCCAGCATTTCGAACATGGTATGGTGGTAGGTGTCGATCCCCACTTCTTCCAGGTCGTTGTGTTTTCCACTCACTCTCAGGCACTTCTGAGTGTCGGCAATGCGCGGGCTCTTCGAAATGGCGTTTCCCAGAAAAAAGTCCTTGAATTGCACCATACCGGAGTTGGTGAAGAGCAAGGTGGGGTCGTTTTTCAGCACCAAAGGCGCTGAAGGCACGATCGTATGGCCTTTGGAGGCAAAAAAATCTAAAAACTTACGTCTGATCGAACCCGAGTCCATTACCTGTTGTGTGGTTTAAAAATTTTGAACGTTACGATTTTTACTATCTTAGCCCGCAAAAAAATACGGCAAGCCACAAAATTAAGCGCATATGACGGAGAATAAGCAGGTATCGAGGATTTTTTTATGGCTTGGATCACCTTTAAACGCTTAATGTTTTCCCGGACCTGATGTCGAACTTCAAGTATCACTACAATCCAAAAACCTGCCAATACGAACGTGCCCGCTGGGATGTGAAAGACATTTTGTGGTATGTCGCCGGATTGGTTACAATGGGGCTCCTCTTTTGCGGGGCCATGATCTTCGCCCACGACTCCTTCATCGAATCCGAAACCGAAAGGCTGCTGCGAGCGGAAAACCAGGTGCTGGAAAAGCATAAACCGGTGCTCGAAGAACAACTGGCCACTGTGGAAGCCACCCTGGTCAGCTTAAAAGAAGACGATAAGGCGCTATACACCAAGGTATTCAACAGCGACCTGCCACAATCGGAAACCTCCGCCTCCACCCTCTCGAAAGAAAAAATCCTACTCGCCGACGCTGCCGGTTTCAAGGACATGATGGAAATCCTGAAGTCCAAATCGGAAGCCCTGCGAAAAACTTCTGCCAACAGCAACGCCTTCTTTGGCAACACTACCCACATCACCAAAGACCAGTTCGACATCATGGGTTCCATACCCTCCACACAACCCGTGGCGAATACGCAACTGGATTTGTTAGTGTCGGGCTTTGGCGAACGCATCAATCCTTTTCACAAAGGCAACTATAAACATCCCGGTGTTGACTTTGCAGCAGCGCGCGGCACAGCAGTGTCCGCCACGGCGAATGGCAGAGTCGTCACGATCAGCAAAACTACCCTGCAAGCCGGCTATGGCAACTACATCGACGTAGACCACGGCCATGGTTTCGTAACGCGCTATGCGCACCTGGAAGAGATCAAGGTGCAACGCGGGCAAAACGTTTCAAAGGGCACAGTGATCGGCACCGTGGGGAGTAGCGGAGGTTCTACGGCGCCACACCTGCACTATGAAGTGATCCGTGATGGCGAACCGGTGGATCCTGCGCGTTACCTGATGGAAGGATTGTCGAGCGAGCAACACATGAAGTTGCTGAAACTAAGTTCCAAACAAAACCAGTCGCTGGACTAATGGGAAAAGTTAAATACCGATACAATCCGAAAACCTGTAAATACGAACCGTGGTATTTGAGAGGAAAAGCGCTGCAAGATCAGGCTGCTATCTTCATCGGATTGTCGCTCCTTCTGGGCGGACTCTTTTATTTTGGTTATTCGCGCAACTTCGATTCGCTGGAAGAACAGTTGCTGAAAAAGAAAAACATCACGTTGAAAGTAGAGTGGCAGATCCTGGAAGATCGCATTCAGGCGGCCTTCGCCGAATTGAATACTCTTGTAGAGCGCGACGACAAAAACTATCGCGTCATCCTCGACTCCAGCCCGCTGGCACCCGAGATCCGCGAAGGCGGTGTTGGGGGTAGCGAAAAATTCAGCACCGAAGGGTTGAAGGATTTTCCCACCGTGATTTCCGACTACGCCATCCTGGAGAAATTGAAGAGCAAAGTCGACGTGGAAGTGCAGTCCTATAAAGAACTCAATTCCATTTTCACCGAACGCATACAAATGTGGGCGTCGCGTCCGGCGATACAACCCATTAACAACAAACAATTGGAGCGGCTGCACATGAGCTATGGCGCGCGTTTTCATCCCATCTACCACCGCTTCATGGAACACAAGGGCCTTGACTTTGCCGCCGCCAACGGCACGCCTGTATACGCTACGGGCGATGGCAAGGTGATCATGTCCCACTACTCTAGTTCCTATGGCAATGTGATCTACCTCGACCACGGTCATGACTATGAAACCCGTTATGCCCACCTTTCCCGTTTCGCGGTGAAAGAAGGCGACATCGTGAAGCGCGGCCATGTGATCGGCTACGTGGGCAACACCGGAACGTCGGTTTCGGATCACTTACATTATGAAGTGCTATTCAAAGGCCAGCACGTGAACCCCATCAATTTCTTCCAGCGCGACCTGAATAACAAAGAGTACGAACGACTCATCGAAGCCGGCAGCACCGACGCCAAAGTGCTGGATTGATTTCCTGGATAAAATAATGTCCAGTCCATGAGCACCTTGAACGAAGCAGGAAGCATCCCTTCGTTTTTTGCTTGTAGCTTTATGAAATCTCCCTTTCTTTGTGTTCCGTTCTACAAATCTGTTTCGCATGCGCCTTTTATTCCTGTTCATTTTCGTTTCGATCTCTACTGCACTAACCGCCCAGGTGGTGGATAGCACGATGGTGGATAGCACCGCGGCCAAACCACCGGCACCCCATGTGGTGAAAGACACCGTGACGCTGGTTGGCGTGGGCGACATCATGATGGGAACGAACTACCCGGAAAGCATGCTTCCCCCGGACGACGGCGCCTTCCTGATGAAAGACGTTGAGCCTTACCTGAACGATGCCGATGTCACCTTCGGCAACCTGGAAGGCACGCTGCTGGACACCGGCGGAACTCCAAAGACCTGTCGCGATCCAAAAGTGTGTTATGTCTTCCGGACACCCGTCCGTTTTGTAAAGAATTTGAAGAGCGCAGGGTTCGACATGATGAGCCTGGCCAACAACCACGCCGGCGATTTTGGCGAAACGGGCCGTCAAAGCACCATGAAGACCCTGAATGCCGAAGACATCAAACATGCCGGCCAAGTCGTGCAGAAATATGTGTTGTTCACCAAAGACAGCCTCACCTATGGCCTTGTCGCCTTCGCTCCCAATAGCGGCTGTGTGAACCTGAACGACCTGGAAGGCGCAAAACAATTGGTAGCCCACCTGGATTCGATCTGCGACGTCGTGATTGTGTCGTTTCACGGGGGCGCTGAGGGTGCTCAATACCAAAACGTGCCCCGCACCCACGAGCTCTTCCACGGCGAGGATCGCGGTGACGTCTATAAGTTCTCGCATACCCTGATCGACGCAGGCGCCGATGTGGTGTTTGGACACGGACCGCATGTTACGCGTGCCGTTGAGGTCTATAATGAGCGGTTCATTGCCTATAGCATGGGCAACTTTTGCACCTACCGGGGCATTAGCGTATCAGGGGTGAATGGTCTTGCCCCCATTATCAAGCTTTATACCGATGCGCATGGCAAGTTTTACAAGGGTAAAATCACACCCACCTATCAAACTTATGGCGGCGGCGTGAAAGTTGATCCTCAAAATCAGGTAATTAAGAGGATACAGGAGCTCACAAAAAAAGATTTCCCGGAATCAAAAATTCAGATTGCCGAGAATGGTTTAATTACTTACCTTGCTCAATAACATGGCGTATAAGGAAAAGGAAATCGAGAAACTTTACTACTCCATTGGAGAAGTTGCAGAAATGTTTAGCGTGGCTCCATCACTCATTCGTTTTTGGGAATCGGAGTTTGACCTCATTAAGCCGAAGAAAAACCGCAAAGGAAATCGTCAGTTTACCAAGGAGGACATCGATCATGTCCGGACGATCTACCACCTCGTAAAAGAGAAAGGCTTTACCCTGCAAGGTGCCAAAGAGATGCTGCGCAACGACACACAAGCCGTGCGCGACAAAATGGAGTTTATGGACTCCTTGAAAAAAGTCCGCAGCTTCCTGGTGGAGCTTCGCGAAAAGTTACATTGATCGTTTTCCTCCTTTTAACCAAGATGTTGTAGACACGCGAAGAAAACCCTTCGCCCATCTTTTGTTCGATCCTCCCTTATTTTTTTACCCGCATGGATCAGAACAGGCTTTCATTGCTCGCTCTTCACTTTATTCCTGGCATCGGAAATCATCTTGTCCGCCAGCTAATCAGCTATTGTGGCTCGGCTGAAAAAGTCTTTCGCACACCCCGCGGCAAGCTCTTGAAAATTCCCGGCGTGGGCATGGTCACGGCCGAAAGCATTCTGTACGGCCGTCCCTTTACCCTGGCGGAGGCCGAAGTGCTTCACGCGGAAAAAGAAAACGTGCAACTCATCTTCTTCACCGACAAGAACTATCCCTCACGCCTGAAGCAGATCAATGATGCTCCCTCCCTGCTCTATGCCCGTGGCAACATCGACTTTGAAATACCCAAAACGGTGGGCATCATTGGCACGCGGCGGGCCACCCCGTATGGCAAACAATGTGTCGATGACCTGATGACCGCATTGGTGCCGCACGCACCCCTCATTGTAAGCGGGCTAGCCTATGGCATCGACATTCACGCCCACCGGCAGGCATTGAAAAATAATCTGCCAACTGTGGGTGTCATGGGTAGCGGCATCGATGTGATTTACCCTTCGCTCCATACGGAAACCGCCCGACGCATGGAAGCCCAAGGTGGCCTCATCACTGAAAATCCTTTTGGGGCCCGGCCTGACGCACATAATTTCCCAGCCCGCAACCGCATCATCGCCGGGCTGTCGGATGCGCTCATTGTTGTAGAAGCTGCCGAGAAAGGCGGCGCGCTGATCACGGCCGAGATCGCCAACAGTTACAACAAAGATGTGTTTGCTTTTCCCGGGAATGTCGGGCAAAGTTATTCGGAGGGATGCAACGTCCTCATCAAATCCCACAAGGCAAATCTGCTCACCCACGTGAAAGACCTGGAGTATCACATGAACTGGAGCGCCGGTGTGAAGCCCCTGAAAAAGAGAATACAATTCGATCTTGATGAATACGACGCCGACGAGCAGGAGGTATTAAAGCGGCTCCTTGAAAACAACCACCAGCTCACCATCGACGAGATCAGTTGGCGGACGGCATTGCCGATCGGCAAACTAGCATCTATTTTATTGGGATTGGAATTAAAGAATATTGTCGCGGCGCTTCCCGGAAAGGTGTATAAGCTGCTGGTGGGATAAATCTTATTGTCCCTGGTCTTTCTGGTTACATTTTTCCTTGATCACCTCATAGGCTTTCAGATCGCCCAACTCGCCGGCTTTGCTCAGGTCGAGGCAACCATTTTTCATATCGCCGAACTCGATGCGCAGGATACCCCGCATATAGTAAGCATCCACATTCTTGGGATTGATCTGGATGATCTTGGAACAGTCGTTGATCGCATCTTCATAGGCTTGCAAGAACTGTTTGGCTTTGCCCCGGTTGAAGTAGGCTTCGATATAGTTTTCGTTGATGGTGATGGCCGAGGTGAAATCGGCAATGGCGCCGTAATAATCCTGGAGCTTCATCTTCACGTTGCCACGGGCAAAGAAAGCGTCGGCAAATTTCGGATTCTTTTCGATGGCGGTGTTATAGTCCTTCATGGCGCCGTGGCGATCGTCGAAGTTGTCTTTGATGTTGCCGCGAATGAAGTATGCCGGAGCGTAGTTGGGGTCGATATCGAGGGCCTTGTTCAGGTTCAACAGCGATTCCATGAACTCATGTTTCTCATACAGCTCACGGCCTTTTTGGGTAAGGTCCTTGGCATTCTGCGCGTGGGACAAGATCGAAACGAGTAACAAGCCAAAAAGAATAAAACCGGGGCGCTTCATATTATCGAATTTAATCAAAGTTAACAGATTAAGATCAGGCCTTCGGCGAGAAGTAATATTTTCAATGCTTTGGGAATATTTCGTCCGCCATTTTCCATGCGGCGCTGAATTGGGTTGGATCAATGCCGGTGGCCACGCCTTTTTCTTGCAGGTAGGACAGGATGGTTTCGGTGGCCAGGTTGCCGACCAGGTCGTCGTTGGCCATCGGACATCCGCCAAAGCCTTTGATGGCCCCGTCGAAGCGGCGACAACCCGCCTCATAGGCGGCTTCGATCTTTTCGCGGGCCGCTTGCGGTGTGGAGTGAAGATGAACGCCTATTTCGGCTTGTGGATAGCGCGTCGACAGGGTGGTGAACAAGGACCGTATCGCCGGCGGCGTGGAAACTCCAATGGTATCGGCCAGGGACGTGACGTCGGAGCCAAGGATCATCAGCCGGTCCACAAATTGAGCAACACCTTCGGCGTCGTATGGATCGCCATAGGGATTTCCAAAACCCATGCTGATGTAAGTCACCAATTTTTTACCCGACCGCAGGCAGATGTTCTTGATCGCCTCCAAAGTTTGCAACGCTTCGGCGATGGACTTGTTGGTGTTGCGTTGTTGAAACGTTTCGGACATCGACAACGGGAAGCCCAGATAAGTAACGCTTTCAAAGGTCGCCGCTTCTTCCGCACCCCGGGTATTGGCCACGATGACCAGCAGCTTGGATGGCCCCCCATCCCAATCCAACTGATTCAATACGTCGGCTGTATCGCGCATTTGAGGGATCGCTTTTGGCGATACAAAGCTTCCCGCATCGATTGTGTCGAAGCCTGCTTTCAGCAACTGGTTAATATATTTAACTTTCAACGTTGTGGGTATAAACGTGGAGAGGCCTTGCATGGCATCGCGCGGACATTCGATCAGTTTCATAGGCGATTATGCATTTTTTGGGAAGCGGGGGAGAAAAAAGCCGGATTAAACATACAAACGAAAGCCGGTAACTCGCAACGGAAGGGAAATATTTACAACTAACGGTGACTAATGCGCTTCATCCCCCATTTTTATAGTTTTACAAGGAAAGCAAGATTAACCCTCTATTGAAACCACTCTACCACTAACACTATGCCTCTACCGGAATTTAGCGGCGCCCTGGGAATAAAACGAGCCGCCCATCTGTTACGACGGGCAACGTTCGGGGCGACCAAACAGCAGATCGACGCCTTCGCGGCGTTGACCCCTGCACAAGCCATCACTTCCCTTTTCCGGCAATCACTACCCGACCCTGCCCTACCCATCGATCCCAAAACGGGCCAGGTATGGGTGCTGTCGCCGGTAACGGATGCCAACAGCGACGACCTCGACAGCTTCCTCCGGAAATGGATCATCGGTCAGATGATCAGCGCCGGGGTACCCTCCGGGATCTCGCTCGCCTACAGTGCCCGCGAAAAGATGGTGCACTTTCTGCACACGCACTTCACCACCATCATGTCGAAGGTGAGCAACAGCCGTTCGATCTATTACCAGAACCAGTTGTTCCGAACGTTTGCCCTGGACGCCCTCAACGGCAACCCCGACATCAACTTCAAGAACCTCACCGTAAAGGTCAGCGTCGACAACGCCATGTTGCGCGTGTTGGATGGCAACCTGAACGTGAAGGGAAGCGAAAACGAAAACTATGCCCGCGAATTGCTGGAGCTCTACACCATCGGCCGTGGCCTCGAGGGCACCCTTCCGCCAACGACCGAGCAAGGCGACTACGGTGTCTATAAAGAAGACGATGTAAAAGCCGCAGCCAAAGTGCTGTCGGGCTGGGATGTGGATGAAGACTTTGCCAACCTCGACCCTGACACCAACCTGCCCCGGGGCAAAGTGAAAGGCTCTCCGACCAATGCTTCGTCGCACGACAATACCGTAAAACAATTCAGCGTACACTTTGGAAATGCAACGGTCCAACCCGACCCCACCCTGCTGAGCGGCGGCAACCCCACCGAAAAAAGTGCCCTGGACGAAATCCGCCAGTGGATCGACCTGATTTACTCCAGCCCCCAAACCGCGAAGAACATTTGCTGGAAGATCTATCGCTTCTTTGTGTATGCTCCGCATACACCGGAAGAAAGCATCGCCATCGACGGCGCCATCATTACTGAAATGGCCAATACGTTTAAGGCCGGCGGTTATAAACTGCAACCCGTTATCGAGAACTTGTTGCGCAGTCAACATTTCTATGAAGCCACCTCCGGCACGGTGACGGACGATAACTTTGGAGGCATCATCAAGTCGCCGCTTGACCTGATCATCCCAACCCTGCGGTTCTTCGACATCACTGTACCGGACATCGTCTCGTCCACTACTGAGTTTTATGATGCCACCGGCGAGATCGAATCACAGGTGACCACGCAGGCGATGAAATTCTACGAGCCCTCCGACATTGCCGGTTACGAATCCTATTTCCAATTCCCCATCTATCACCGCTGGTGGATCACGCCGAACACCTTGGCCAACCGTTATAATTTCATCCGCACGCTCATCACGAGCATGGAGCAAGGCATGTTCAAAGTGAACGTCTACGATTTTGTAAAAAACAACATCCCGAATGCCATCGCCGCCGACGCCCGACTGCTCACGATGGAACTGGCCAAATACCTGCTCCCGGTGACGGACAATTTAACCTTCGACGATGCAGCCGATGATACCTCGGGCCTGACCGCCAAGCGCCTCAACTATTTTAAGGAACGCTTCCTGCAAACTTTTGACGAAGCCTATTGGACCACACGCTGGAACGCCAACGAACCCGATTTGCGCGACCAGTTGGAATACCTGTTCAACAGCATGCTGCAGTCGCCCGAATATCAACTTGCATAAAGACAAAAGACATGAACAAATCGAGAAGAGACTTTTTAAAGAAGCTTCCGTTGGCGATGAGCATACCCTTCGCGATCGGAGGTATTCCCCTGCGTGTGTTAGGCGAAGGCAGCTCATTAGCGCGCATGGCGGCGGCCAGCGGCAACGACCGCGTGCTCATCATCCTGCAATTGGCCGGTGGCAATGACGGATTGAATTGCCTTATCCCCGTTGAGAAATACGACGAGTACCATACCCGCCGCGCCAACATCGCCATCCCTGCCAAGAACAGCTTGCGCAAATATATTCCCCTGGACAGCACGTTGCCGTCCGACGCACAAGTAGGGCTTCACCCAGACATGCTGGCCATGAAGGGCCTGTATGACCAGGGACGTGTCACCTTCGTGCAAGGCGTATCGTACAAGAACAACAACGGCTCTCACTTCCGCGGACGCGACATCTGGTTCATGGGCGGCTCGGCCGATGACTATTATCAATCCGGTTGGGTTGGACGTTATTTGGAGGGAGAATTCGCTCCGAAGAAATACCCGGAAGATTTCCCCAATCCGGAAATGAAAGACCCGCTGGCCATCGAAATGGGCAACGACGTGTCGCTCATCTTTCACCAGCAAGGAAATATCCCCACATCGATCTCGATCAGCAGTCCGGAACAATTCGCGCAACTGGTAGGCGAACTGGAAGGCTTCCTTGACGAAGAAGTGGATCCCCGTGGTTTGCCACCCGATTATTTGAAAGGATCTCCCTACTATAAAGAGTTGGACTGGATCCTGAGCCTGGAAGATAAATCCAAGGACTATGCGCAACGCCTGGCCGAAGTGTATGAAGCGGGCGGAAGCAGTTCGGTGACGTACCCGGAAAACTACCCCTTCAATGCGCCCAAGGGAAGCCTGAAAAATCCTTTGTCGGGACAATTGAAATTGATTGCCCAATTGCTGGCAGGCGGATGTCAGACAAAAGTATTCCTCGTGAAGGTGGGTGGTTTCGACACCCACGCCGACCAGGTTGAAAAATACGACACCACCATGGGAGGCCATGCCGCATTGATGTATCACATCTCCACGGCCATGAGCGCGTTCCAGGAAGACCTGCGTTCGCGCGCCTTGGAAGAGCGCGTGCTGAGCGTAACGACTTCGGAATTCGGACGACGGATACAATCCAACGGAAGCTATGGCACCGACCACGGTACCGGCGGGCCGTTGTTTATTTTTGGACGCGGCGTTCAGCCTGGCGTGGTCGGTAAGGTGCCGGACTTGTCGAAAGGCAACGTCGACATGCAATACGACTACCGCCTCGTCTATGGGAACATCATGAAAGACTGGATGTTGGTGGACGACACCCATCTGAACGAAATTTTCCCCGGCCTGATGACCTCCACCGGCACTACCGATGGGGTGACCTTCCAAACGCTACCGCTGGCACAACAGATCATCACCGGCACGGAAGGATTCATCAGCGACCGTTTCTCGCTGGGAGAATGCTTCCCGAACCCCGCCAAGGACAAGACTTCCTTGTCGTTTACGTTGAACAGCACCAACCAGGTGAATGTGGACTTAATGGACAACCAGGGAAAAGTAGTGAAGGCCATGGTGAACGGCGTATATGAACCGGGTGAGCACAAAGTCGATGTAGAGCTAACCGGTTTGCCGACCGGGCACTATATTTATCAGTTCAAAACCGGATTTTATAAAGAATCCAAGAAACTAGTTATCATAAAATAAAACCCTAAGACCTTACCCGTGATGAAACGACGCTATCTCGTGCTGCTATTTTTTCTCGTAGCCGCTACGGTCCACGCCCAGGAAAAAAAACGATCCGGTTCCGACAAAAAAAGAAAATCGGCCGCCTACAACAAGAAGTCAAAAGAAGATGACAAATTTCTGGAGAAGCAATGGTGGCTCGGCTTCAAAGCCGGTCCCAACTTGTCGAAGGTGTCGGTAGATAAGAGTTATGCGGTGGTCTCTCCCACCAATTATGATGCATCCAACATCGGCAAAACCTACAAGAATTTCAGTTTGATGGGTTCACAAGCCACCCTCGAGGTGTCGTTTTACTTTAAGGGATTTCTGATCAGCTTCCAACCGACGTATCAGCGAAGCCGGTTTGAGTACAGCAACCAATTCAACTGGATGGATACCATCCCGGAGCATAACGTGACGTTGAACTATCACCAGGAGCAAAAACTGAGTTACGCCGTGCTCCCGCTGTTGGTAAAATACGATTTCCTTCATGGCCGCCTGCGTCCTTATGTGCAGTTGGGCATTTACTCCGCGTTGTTGTTGGATGCCACCACCATCGTCACCGTGAGCGGTGTGGACCAGGCCAGCGGGGGCGCTAACGAATTCAAAAATGAACCCATCATCGTAGGCTCGAAAGATCTGTTTGCCAAATCGCATTGGGGTCTTCTGGGGGGCGTCGGATTGAACTATAACCTGGGCAATAACGTCCGCCTCAACTTCGACGTATCCTATAAGTATGGCATGAGCAACATTTCGTCTACCAAAAACCGGTACAGCAGCGACCGGTTGTCGGGCGTGGGCGATGCAATGGACGACCTGACCCTGGACAACGTGGCCGTTACCCTAGGGTGTCTGTTCCCGCTGCGTTTCCTCTCCAGTGGTTTTAAAACATTAGATAAAAAATGATTTCTGTCATGCTAAAAAAATACTATTCGTTGCTGCTGTTGGTCTGGGGAGTATCGCTCTTGTCCGGATGTTCGGAAAAATCCAACCCCACATTCGATCAGCAAAATTTCGCTTCGATCTTTGACAACAGCAAGTTCGACGCCTCCTACTTCCCCATCGACATGCGCGAGACCCCCGACGGTGGCTACATCGTGCTCGGTGGCCGACGCCTGAGTGAGAACTCCGACTTTGCCGGCATCTACCTCTTGAAAGCCGATAAGTATGGAAAATTTGTAAAAGAGATCGAAGTTCCAGCCTCCACCGGTGTTTATCCCGTGGGCAAGCTCATGGAATATCAGACGAAGTACTACTTCTTCTGCATGGACGCGCAATCCCTTCAGGCTCAGATCGCCAACGTGGATGCCTTGTTAGAAGCCGTAAGCGTTACACCCGTACAAGGAGACCTCACGTATCCGGCGGCAGCATCGTTCGCCAACAATAACTTTATATTGCTCAGTTACAATAACAACGACAAGCTTTCAGTGATCTCCGTCTTGAATACAGACGGTGGCATTCTGAAATCCAAAGGCTACGACATCGGTGTAGGCTCCGACGACCAGATCATCACCGAAAAATATGTCATCGAACACTACCTCCGTACCGGAAGACAGTGGCCCTTTGAAGCCGGCGTGATGGCGAATGGGTTGTACTATTTTAATGGATTCTATAACTACACGTTTTCCCTCGTGTTCACAAACGCGTCGTCAGACGAACCGTCGAATGTGGCTCAGGGACAAAGTGATAAGGGTGGATTGAGCGGTGTCTCCTACCTGGGCGCCAACAAGTTCGCGTTGTCGCGCTTCAGCTATGGCAATAATTATTTCCTGCCCGGCAAAGACATTCCCGGTGGCGACCCGGCGAGTTCCGACTTTGGTGGCTTCACCCTTCCCGAACTGGTGCCCGACGCTCCAGTGAAGATCCTGCAAGCCAAGACCGACACCAAGAATGCGTTGGTATACGCCAGCAACACGAAGTCGAAACAGATCGGTTTATATTTCTATGAACAGGAAACCGGAACCTTTATCAGCAGCCGTTACCTGGGATTCTCCAATCCCTATGAGATCGCCAGTCTCATCCAAACATCCGACGGCGGCCTGGCAGTGTGTGGTACCACCTATCTGGCGGGACGGTTCCCCCGGATCTGCATCTTTAAAATTTCCAAAGACGAGTTGAGCGGACAGCTCGACAAATAGTATCGCGCGATGCGCAAGTGCATTACCCCGGGGTAAAGGACCAACCTATATCCCGGGGTAATTACTTTTTTATACCTTGCCAGGGAATCTTTTGCGTATGAATGTCCAGGAAAACGTAGAGTTGCTCCCCTACAACACCTTTGGGATCAAAGCCAAGGCAAGATATTTTACTGCGATCCGGTCCATCGCCGAAGCACAGGCGTTGATCGCTTCCAATCTCTTCCGGAAAGAGAAGCACATCTTTTTAGGCGGTGGCAGTAACATTTTGCTGACCAAAGATTACGACGGACTGGTCGTGAAGGTGGAACTGCGGGGCAAAGAGATCGTTCGGGAAGACGACAACACGGTGACGTTGAAAGTCGGCGCGGGCGAAAACTGGCATGCTTTGGTTATGCATTGTGTGGCGCAGGATTGGGGTGGCGTGGAGAACCTTTCCCTCATTCCGGGCACCGTCGGAGCCGCTCCGATGCAAAATATTGGTGCTTATGGGGTAGAAATAAAAAAAAATATTTTGGCCGTTGAAGGGGTGGAAATCGGCGGCGGCGAGGTGACTTTGATGAGCAACGAAGCATGTCATTTTGGGTATCGCGAAAGCGTCTTCAAACATGAAGCAAAGGACAAGTTTTTAATCTCAAGTATTACTTTAACCCTCACCAAAAAAAATCACGCGTACAACATCAGCTACGGTGCGATCGAAGAAACGTTGAAGCAAATGGGACGCGAAAAGTTGTCGGTAAAAAACATTAGCGATGCAGTTATCCACATTCGTCAAAGCAAATTACCGGACCCCGCGCGCGTTGGAAATGCCGGAAGTTTTTTTAAAAATCCTTCAATACACGCTGATTTACACGATTTTTTAAAGAAGCGTTATCCTTCCCTCCCATCTTTTCCATCGTCCGATAGCCTTGTAAAAATTCCTGCAGCATGGTTGATCGAGCAATGTGGATGGAAAGGAAAAACATTCGGAGCCATCGGTGTTCATCCGCTTCAACCCCTGGTGTTGGTGAACTATGGAGGTGGTGAAGGCGAAAAAATATGGCAACTCGCCATGGACATTCAAGGCAGTGTAAAAGAAAAATTCGACATCATTCTTCAACCTGAAGTGAATGTTTTATGAACGATGAAGTGATGAAAATCCGATCGATCATGCATCACTTGCACATGAAAAAAAATCTCGCCTTGAAAAAATTTTTCGTAAAAAATTTTTGTGTGTAAATATTTTGTTATAACTTTTCGTATCGTTTAACAAAAAAATCAAAACGCTATGGCAAAAACAGCGAAGAAAACAGCTAAAAAAGCAGCCAAGAAAACTGCTAAGAAAGCTGCTAAGAAGAAGAAGTAATTAGGCAAGGCCTAAGGAAACTTTGCGAAGGGAAGTAAATTAGATTTACTTCCCTTTCGTTTTTCATAAGCGTTGTGTCGCCATCAACGGCATTTTAATTTCCATCACACCGTCGCTCATCGACCGTTACATCTTCCCCTCCTCGTCTCTTTCCAATTCCATGGTTGCTTGAAATATGTCGTGATGCAGGCCCGGTGTTAAACTTTTGCTTGAACTCGCCGCGTATTCATTCGGTTGCGTAAAATTTATAAATCAACTGCTTGTCTTCCCCGGCGAACGCGTGTAACTTACTCACATCAAAACACTTTAACCCACTGGTCATGGCAAAAACACCCGCTAAAACTCCGGCAAAGACGCCCGTAAAGAAAGCTTCCACTCCTGCCAAACCGAAGGCCGCGGCATCCAAAGCCAGCGTCTCCATCGACAAAGTTTGTGAGGAAGCACTGAGCAAGCTGAAAGCACTCGGCATCGACACGCAGCTTCAGGCCGATCTCGAATGGTGCCTGGGAAGTTACAAAGCCGATAAAAATCCTACGGGTCTCTACGAAATGGCCGACCGCGCCCTGGTCATCTTCAACACCGAGAAAGCCAAGAAGACCAAAGGCGTTACCGCCAAACTCACCGGCGATCTCGAAAAAGCATTGAAGAGCCGGTAAGCCGTCACCTTGTTGGCGTTCGTCACCAACAACCTCACGCGATCACCCCTCCTTTTGTTGGCATTCGCCAACAACCTGTATCACTCGCCCCAATCTCAAAAGCATACCCAGTCATTCAAAAGAATGCAGCATCACCTTTGTTGGTGTCCCACCAACAAAGTCTCCATCCTTACCCTCCCCTATTTGAGTTCTCTACACCAGAAAGATTACCACCCAACGGCAATCATCTCACCCTAAATCATATGTGTAACATTCGAAAGTTGGCCCTGATACCGGTCCACCTCCACACCAAACCGTTTTAAAAAGTCTACACCCTCATCCGAGGGTATCCCTTTATATTCGGCATACGACCGCAGGTAGATCACGCGCCGGATGCCCATCGAAAAAATAATGCGGGAGCAAGCCAGGCATGGCGACAATGTAATATAGAGCGTAGCCCCCTCCACCGAAGTTTTATTTTTTACGGCATAAAGAATGGCATTTTGTTCCGCGTGTATGGCCAGCGAGCAACCGCCCTTCGAATCACGGGGGCAGCCGGTCTCAGGCCATTGTTCGTCGCAGTTGTGGGTGCCGGAGGGCGGGCCGTTATAGCCGATGGAGATGATGCGCGTATCTTTGGTGAGCACGGCCCCTACGTGCCGCTTGATGCAGTGGGAACGCTTGGCCAGGTTCACGGCCAACTCCATATATATATCGTCGAATGCGGGGCGTGTCATAGGTGAAATAAGTTTTTACAAAATCAGAATTCAGCACGGTTTATGCAAAGGAACACAAGGTTGTAGTCTAAATTACTATCTTTAAAACGCTATGTGGGGTAAACGACTTCTAATTTCCGCCATGTTCCTATCCCTTCTGGCCCTGGTTACCGCCCGGGCGCAGGAAGCCGCCAAGCCTCGGCCCAGTCCCATGGCCGTGACCACGGTGAAATATAAGGACGCCTACATCAAGATCACTTATTCGCAGCCCCTGAAACGCGGACGCGAGATCTTTGGAAGCCTCGTGCCCTATGGTCAGGTCTGGCGCCTCGGCGCCAACGAGGCAACGGAGATCACCACCACAAAAAATATTTCACTCAACGGCTTCCTGCTTAAAGCCGGCACCTATTCCATGTTCGCTATCCCTCAAAAAGATAAGTGGACCATCATCATCAACAGCGAATTGGGTTTGTGGGGCGCTTATAATTATAATTACCGGCTCGATGTGCTCCGTTTCGATATCCCCGTTCAAACCACGACCGACGCTGTTTACGAACCATTCACCCTGCAATTTGACCAGCGAAACGACGTCGCCGACCTTTTGATACTCTGGGATAGGATTAAACTTTCCATTCCTGTTAAGTTTATAAATTGATGAACATACGCGTAGTTACTGCCCTTCTATTATTCGTCGTCGCTGCCCCCTGTTTTGGTCAGGATACGTTGGAGCTCGACAAGCGAAACGGATTCAAAGACATCCATTTGAATGCCCCCATCGATTCGGTGACGGGCTATAAACTCATCAAAGAGTTTAAAGAGAAAGATGAATTCCCAGCCAAGCTCTATGAAGTGGTCAATCCCTTGTACGAGAAGATCGGCGAAGTGAATGTAGAGAAAGTCGAGTTAAAGACCTATAAAGATATGGTCTATGAGATCCGCATACTCGCCGACAAAGATCCCCGGCTCATGAAGGCTTTGGAGTCACTCTATGGCAAGGCAGACTATGATATAAAAAATGAAACGTACTTCTGGAAATCCGATAAGCTCATCCTCAAATTTCACGCCGCCGGCAAACACAAGCTGGAGATGCTCTACATCTCCTATGGCCTCCACAAGATGATGAAAGCTGACAAGGACAAAAAGGTAGACGACATTGCAAATGATTTTTAACTCTATAAAAACTATGACCAGGATCCATAAACCCGTATTGTTCATCGCCGCTCTGACCTTGGGGGTTGGGGCCGCTTTTGCCCAACCCAATCCGAAGGCCACACCCGAGTCATCCGAAGTATGGGAACCTCAACCCAAGATCGTTACACCCGGCGACAAGCCCAGCGACGCTCCCTCGGATGCCATCGTGCTGTTCGACGGAAAGAATCTCGACAACTGGGTGAGCATCGACGGTGGCGCGGCCAAGTGGCCTGTCAAGGACGGTGCTTTCACGGTGCTGCCCGGCGGCAAAGACATCAAAACAAAAAAAGAATTCGGCGACTTTCAATTGCATGTGGAATGGCATTCCCCCGCCGAAGTGAAGCCCGAGCAAACCAGCCAAGGCCGCGGCAACAGCGGTATCTTCTTGCAAGAGCGCTATGAAGTGCAGGTGCTCGACAACTACAACAACAAGACCTATGCAAACGGCCAGGCCAGTGCTATTTATAAGCAGCATATTCCCATGGCCAACGCCTGCAAAAAACCGGGTGAGTGGCAATACTACGACATCTATTTCACGGCGCCTCGTTTCGACAAGGACGGCCGCGTATTGCTTCCGGCCTATGTTACCGTAGTGCACAACGGCGTGCTGTCCCTCAATCACGTGGCCATCTGGGGACCGACGGAATACATCGGCTGGCCTGTATACAAGCCTTATGAAACCGGCTCGATCCGTCTGCAAGATCACGGCAACCCGGTGGCGTACCGGAACATCTGGATCCGCGAACTATAATCTCTTTGACCTGGGCTGGCCGGGCGCACGGCAACATTCGGCCAGCCCCGGTTGTTATCTCGTGTAAAGTTTTAACTTTACATAGACCGACATTTTTCTGCCATGAAAAAACTCCTCATTCTCTCGCTGGCATCCCTCGCCCTCTTTCAATGCAAATCCTCTAAAACTTCTACCGCCACTACGCTTGAAAACACGCGCTGGAAACTGGCGGAGATGAACGGCATACCCGTCATTACGCCCGACAATGGCAAGGAAGTTTACTTCCTGTTGAGCGACAAAAAAGTGCAAGGCTTTGCCGGATGCAATACCATCACGGGGAGTTATACACTTACCGGGGAAAAGATCACCTTCACCACCGCCTCCACGCGCATGATGTGTGGGAAAGAGCAAATGGATATCGAAGAATTTTATACCTACGCCCTCACGCACGCCGCCACCTACAAGATCGATGGTAATAAACTGGAGTTGTATGAGGGAGAGACTTCGTTAGCGGAGTTTCAGGCGGTGAAATAAATTCATATTGAACCACAGAGACGCAAAGAGCGTAAAGTTATCGCAGAGAATTCTTTGCGATAACTTTACGCTCTTTGCACGTCCTCTCTGCTTCGCCGAAACTTTAAGCGAAGCGAGGCGGGTTAACCTTTATACGATATCCGATAGATCACATTCGCCTGATCATCCGAAACTAACATCGATCCATCCGGCAATAAAAGAACATCCACAGGCCGCCCCCAAACTTTCTGCGATGCGTCATCCATCCAGCCGCTGGCAAACACTTCGTGACCGGTAACTTTATTACCATTCAACTTCACCAGACTCAGATTGTATCCACTTTTCTTGCTCCGGTTCCAGGAGCCATGTTCAGCAACGATCAACTGATTCTTATACGACGCCGGAAACATGCTGCCGGTATAGAACTTCAATCCCAGCGGCGCCACGTGTGGTCCGAGCTTATCGGCGGGTGCCGTGAACTCCGAGCATGGTCGCTTATCGCCAAACTCAGGATCCTTTATGCCGCCTTCATGACAATACGGATATCCGAAATGCATGCCAGGCTTTGCCGCCAGGTTGAGCTCGCACGAGGGCACATCATCGCCCAGCATATCGCGGCCGTTGTCGGTGAACCACAGTTCCTTCGTGACGGGGTGCCAGGTGAACCCCACGCTATTGCGTACACCCTGTGCAAAGATCTCGCGGCCCGACCCATCCTTATTCAGACGTGTGATGCTGGCATAGATCTCATCCTTCGATTCACAGATGTTGCAAGGTGCCCCTACGGGTACATACAGCTTGCCATCGGGACCAAAGGCAATGTATTTCCAACCATGATGGGTTTCTTTCGGATAGTCGTCCTTGATCACGACCGGTTTGGGTGGATTGTCCAGCTTAGATTCGATGGCCGGGAGCTTGGTGATGCGGCTCACCTCAGCCACATACAAGTCGCCGTCGCGGAAGGCCACGCCGTTGGGCATGTTCAGGCCACTGGCCAGTACCCATTTCTTGTCGGCCTTGAAGTCGCCGTCGGTGTCTTTGAGGGCATACACCTTGTCTTTATTTCTATTGCCCACGTAGATCACGCCCGAGGGGCTTATCGCCAGCGAACGGGCGTCTTCCACTTCGGCGTACACCTCGATCTTGAAGCCGGCAGGGAGCTTTATTTTGTCCAGGGGCAAGGTGGCCGCGTAATCGGTCAGGGCCGGCGCGCTGGCGTCGGCCTTGGATTCGGGTGGTCTCACTTCCGTGGAGTTGCCACAGGCCAGCATAACGACCAGCGCGGCGGCGGGAATAGTCTTTAGGGTTATCATAAGTGGTTTTTTCCAGTGAAAGTTGAAATTTAGAGGTTTCCGGTCTCATAAAACAGCCTCTTTTATGAATGGTTTAGGCTGGACGGATGTTGTAAGTTTTTAAAAATCGAAGGAGCCCAAATCCTGGCAATCCTTCCTTATTTTTGCGCCATGATCTCAGTTTCCAACATTTCCTATTTTATCGGCGGCCGTGCCCTGTATGAGAACGCCAGCATGTTCATCAAACCCAAGGACAAGATCGGGCTCATCGGACTCAATGGCCGGGGGAAATCCACGTTGCTGAAGATCATCAATGGCGAACTCAAGCTGGACGCCGGCTCGGTGAGCAAAAGCGGCGACTGCACCATCGGGTTCCTCAACCAAGACCTGCTCTCCTACCAAACCGAAGACTCTATCCTCACGGTGGCCATGGGCGCCTTCAAAGAAGTGGTGGACATCGAACGGGAAATGGAGCACGTCATCAAAACCTTGGAAACCGAATATTCCGACGCCTTGGTGGAAAAACTCTCCAAGCTCCAGGAAAAATACGATCACCTCGACGGCTACACCATCCAATCCAAAGCAGAAGA
This sequence comes from Chryseolinea soli, assembly GCF_003589925.1. Lineage (NCBI taxonomy): Bacteria > Pseudomonadati > Bacteroidota > Cytophagia > Cytophagales > Fulvivirgaceae > Chryseolinea > Chryseolinea soli. The sequence goes on from NZ_CP032382.1 coordinate 6,783,085, forward strand.
AGTGCTGGAAGGGATCGGCTTTGCCACCGCCGACCTCCACCGCCCCCTGAAACAATTTTCCGGCGGCTGGCGCATGCGCGTCATGCTCTCCAAACTGCTCCTCGAAAAGCCATCGCTGCTCATGCTCGATGAGCCCACCAACCACTTGGACCTTCCCTCCATCGAATGGGTGGAAAACTATCTGCGGAGCTATGAAGGCGCCGTCATGATCGTCTCGCACGACAGAACCTTCATCGACAACGTGGTGAGCAAGATCGTGGATGTCACACAACAACAGCTCATCACCTACGAAGGCAACTACAGCTTCTACCTGGAAGAAAAAGAACTTCGTCAAGAGATCCAGCAAGGCGCTTATGAGAATCAGCAACAAAAAATAAAACAAACCGAGCGCTTCATCGAGCGCTTCCGCTCAAAAGCCACCAAGGCACGCCAGGTGCAGTCGCGCGTAAAAGCGCTGGAACGGATGGACCTGGTCGAGGAAGTGGTTGACGACACCGCCGCCGTAAACTTTAAGTTCAAATTCAACCAGCAGCCCGGCCGTTTCATCGTGACGCTAAAAGATGTGTCCAAAGCATACGGCCCGCTGGAAATATTGAAACATACCTCCATCTCCATTGAACGGGGTGACAAGATCGCGTTGATCGGCGCCAACGGAAAAGGAAAGTCCACCCTGCTGCGCATCCTCTCCAATACCGAGCCCGTGGACGGCGAACGCATCATGGGCTTCAACGTTATCCAGGCATTTTTTGCCCAGCACCAACTGGAGTCACTTCACCTGGAGAACGAGATCCTGGAAGAGTTAAAACAGGCGGGATCCGGCAAGTCCGAACAAGAGCTGCGCGGCGTGTTGGGATGTTTTCTTTTTTCGGATGAAGATGTGTTTAAGAAGATCAAAGTCCTTTCGGGAGGTGAGAAATCACGGGTTGCACTTGCCAAAACGCTTATTTCCGAAGCCAACTTCCTGTTATTGGACGAACCCACCAACCACTTGGATTTCATCTCCGAGAACATCCTGATCCAGGCGCTGCAACAATACCTGGGCAGCTTTGTGGTCGTGTCGCACAACCGCCACTTTGTTTCGCAGATCGCCAACAAGATCTGGTATATCGAAGACAAACAGATCAAAGAATACCCCGGCACTTACGACGAATATGAATACTGGCGCAAAAAGAACGAAGCCAGCGGCTTGAAAAAGGTCGAGCCCCCCAAAGCGCAAAAGAAAGCCGAGGAGCCCAAGCCCAAACAAACCCACACGCCTTCTGTCGACGCCAAGCTGAAAATGCTGGAGAAGGACTTGAGGAAAGCCGAAGACCTTGTCACCCAACTCGAAGGCCGCAAGGCCTCCATCGAGCAAGCCCTGGCCACTCCCGAGGTATTCAGCAATGTGGAAAAGCTAAAGAGCACACAGGCCGACTTCAAAAAAGTGCAGGAAGATCTGGCCCAAGCCAACAAAAAATGGGAAGCCCTGGCCGAAGAGATCGATCAGCTCAACGCACAGTAGGGCAATCTGATTTGGACACCCCTTCCCTCTTTTGCACCACGACCGACGCCAGCGTGGCGACAACCAGAAGAACAGCGCTAAGGAAAAACGAAATCGTGAGGTGAATCTCGAACCCTTCGGCTAAACATTAATGCCAGCCAAAGCCCATCTGCAGGACAAGCCGTTGCATGTCCTCCCGGATCGTATACTTTGGAGGTTCATATGAACTGGCAAAGTCGTCGTATGGAAGGTAATTATAGCCGTAGGTATATGTATTTCGTTGAAATTTATAGCCCATAGCGATGTAGATCCGGAATCTGTCGGCCTTGATCCGGTAGCCCAGCATGGGATTGAACATCTTCCCACCACCATTGTCGAGATTCATCATACCTTCGCGATCACCGGTGTAAATGGCGCGGCCATAGCCCCCGTTCATTTGAATAAAAAAGGCATCATTTTTTACACGGGCAAAATCAAATGACGCACTGGCAAACAGCGGAAAGACTTTCCAATCGCCATACGCATCCAAGCCGGTTCCTAACCCCACCGCCAGACGTCCCACGCGAACACCATGGATTGTGGCCAGAGAGAAGGACGTTTGTTTGTGATCTCCCTGAAGACCTCCCAAAAGGAAATTATTCCAGTACCGGACCTTTCTGCCGGCATGACCAACACTGTCGGTCTGCGCAACGGCCTGGTACGTCAGGAGCGAAAACAGAAGAAAGAAAAGACGAGATCTAGTCGACATGGGGAACTACTTCGATATGACTGAGCAACGTGATCTTGGAAGTATTGGAATAGTCATATTGATAGATGCCGTCCGTGCCGATCATCATCAGCACATCTTCGAACGGAATAACATCGGTGGCGTTGATATTTTTGTAGTGGGCCAGCATGTGCTGATCGATGGCGTTCACGTCGGACGCATCGAAGGCCTTGAGGCCGTCATCACCATCGCATATGAACAACGTGGTGTTGTCGATGCCCAGGCCATGAGGATTCGTAAAGGGATAGATCTTCACCACCTGGGGTGAGGCCAGGTTCTTAATATCGATCACTTCCAGTTGATTGGAGAACCCTTGGCAGGTCGTTCCCGAGCGGAGGGTAACGTAGGCATACTGCCCGTCTACCACTACGGGGTCGCAACTCCGGATGTGCTCGTAGGTGCTCACCTTCGCCGGGGCTTCGGGTGTGGAGATGTCATAGATGTACATGCCCGCCGTGGACCCCACGAAAATATTCTTGTCGTATGGAAAAATGGTTTCGATTCCCCAGGCCACGTTCAACCGCGCCTTGGCCACGGGACTGTTTTCCGTGGTCACATCGATCACCTGCATGTCGGCGCCGTCCAACATATAGAGATGGCCGGCGTTGATGGCAAACCGATTCAAGGACCCGCCCACTCCAGGGCCAGAGCCGGTCCCCGGAGTGATAGCGGACCTTGCACTAAAGTTCGATGCGGCATCACTCGCCAAGGCGATGCCACCACCATAATATACTCCCCCCCAGGGCTGCAAAACCGTCTCACAGTCTGGTTCGGATAAGGTCACCATTTTCTTTTTCTCCCAATTGGTCACTACGCCGTTCGCATTGACAATAAACCCCAGGGAATTCACATTGGTGAAGACATTCTGCAGCCGGGCGGTTTCGTGGATGTTGTTCAGGTCGCGGATGTCGAAAGCCACCAGGTCCACATAACTATCGGTATAGAGTGTATTGCCTTTCACGGCCAGTTCGAAGCTGCCGGGCACACTCAAAAATTTCTGCGATACGGGGTGGGCCGGGTCGGCGTTATTGATGACGTGAATGCCGTTGCCGGGTTCATTCACAAACAGGGTCTCTCCTTTGTAATAGATCTTACCCACGCTTTCCAGCGGCTTAGGGTCCTCCACGCGGACACTCGAGCGCAGTTCGTCCAGGGTGGTGTAGACCGGTTCGTAATAGGCATACTCGCTGGTCAGTTGACATTTGTCGGAGCAGCCTTCCAGCAGAACACTGATCCCTAAGAGTACCGTCAAAAAAAGCAAGGCATACAGAGATACATGTATCCGTCGCTGCAGTCTGTTCTCTAGTGTATCCATATAACGGTGGGTTTTTGGGTTTACGTGTTAGACACAACCATCCGTTAAAAGGTTGGACAGGCTAGCGAAAAATGTAGCGGAACCGGAGGCCCACATCAAAGGTGAGCGGCGTGGACTGAATACCGATGTCGGACTTGTAGACGGAATTGATAGGATAGCGCAATCCCGGGTTCAAAGCAAGCCTGTAACGTTGTCCGAATTTGTAACTCAATTCTGTTCCCATTAGTCCGCTAAAATTCACCGACCGATACGGTGAATCGTCCCCTCTTCCCTGGGTTGTCTTATCTAAACTGCCACCCTCGGGAGTTATTGTATTCTGGAGGAACAAATCCGTCGACAATCCCGCGTTCAGTTGGAGTCCGAATTTCTTGTTGATCACCAGATAGCCTGCCTGCACCGGCACGCTCACAAATTGAACATTGTTGTTTACCGTATACGGGAAGGTGCCGGCCACCTTACTTCTGGAACTTGCATCCGCAGACTGCGACTGCTGGGTGATATCTCCATACGACGCATTGATGGACTCCGCCTTGAGTGACTGGAAATTGTCCTGCACCACCACGCTGTTAGCAGTATAGTTAGAGGACTGCGTGAGGTAGTTCACCCCCCCTTGAATCAGCCACCGTTTCGAAAGTTTTGCTCCCATACTCACGCCAACCGAGTACGCGACGCCCGACGCTTTGGCCTGCTTATCGGCGACGTTACTGCCATTGGAGGCTGGGCTATTGAACGCAGCTAAGCTTGCAGAAGTGCTAGGTGAAACACTGCTATTCATCGAGTTAAACCCACCTGCCGCAAACCCAACGGACGTCCACAACCTTTCCGACTGCTGCTGCTTTTCCTTCTTATCCTCGGCCGCGTAGGCTTCTTCTTTCAATTTCAATTCCCGCAGCATCTTCTCACCCGGATCGAGTTGATTACCAGGGAGCTTTAAACCCGGAGTCTTCATCTTATAGAAGGAAGGCAATTCCCGGTCGGTAAACACAAACGGCCTGTAGCTATTCCATTCCGTCTCCGATGAGGCTAAAGCCTGGTTCTGAGTGGCGAAAACGTCTTGTTTGGCTACTTTTTGGTTATTCGATTCTTCATTTATTACATCCTTATAATCAGATGATTGAATAGTTGTAGATAAAGCCAAAGATGAAGATTTTTCAAGTGAAACCGCATTTTCTTCTGCCATTCTGGAGGCATTCGACTTCGAATCAAGCACCCCATTTTTCGGATTTGTCACACCCCGATTCGCTTTTTGAGACGCTTCTGCCGTCGCCAAAGCGGGCTGGCCAGCTTGAACCGATTCGGATGTCAATTGATCTTTATCATTGATTGTCTGTGACTTAACCGAAGCCTGGAGCGTCCCAGTTTCCTTTTTTACGGGAGCACTCTTCTTGGCTTGAGCGATCAGGATATCCCCATCACGCGATGTCTCCGGTCTGAATGAAGCATCGTCGCCCTCCTCCGAGCCGTTCACCGTTTCATTACTATTTTTTAATATATCTTTTTGATTATCAGATATTTCAACCGATTCACTTGTAGTTTTATCAGAAGACAAAGTTTCTTCTCCACCAGACGTGCCTTCCGTGCTGTTGATGGCCAAGGTATTGCCCCCTACTCCAGCGTCATTCTTCGTTACGGCATAATAGCCGACACCTGCCACACACATAGCGAAAGCAACCGAGGCGGCTGCCACCAGTTTATAGAAGACGATCCTGCGGCGCATCTTTTCGCCCTCAGCGCGTTCCAGGTCCAGCTCGATGTTTGTCCATACCGTTTCGGTCGGACTCGCCTCGGCGCCCGAAAATGCGTCCTTTACCGCATCCTCAAATTTTCGCCTCTCCATATCGTTCATAGTACGTTGATTCCTTTAATAACTTGGCCTGCAACAGGCTCTTGGCTCGCGCAAACTGCGACTTCGATGTCCCCTCCGATATCCCCAATGACTCTGCTATTTCTTTATGGCTGTAGCCCTCGATGGCAAATAGGTTGAACACGATCTGGCATCCCTGTGGCAGGGCTTGGATCATCTCCAGCAACTGGGTGAAGTGGATCCCGGAAATGCTCATCTCTTCTTCGGGAAGATTGATCTCTGCCACGTCTACCATGGGATAGAGGTATAGTTTTTTGCGCTGAACATTAAGGGCTGTGTTCACCATAATGCGCGTGATCCAGGTCTCCAACTTTGCTTCCTGGCGGAAGTCCTTTATGCCCTGAAATACTTTTACAAACCCCTCTTGCAGAATGTCTTCCGCTTCGGCAGTTGTTTTCGAATAACGGAGGCATACGACCAGCATTTTTCGGCAATAGCGGTCATACAAAGCCTTTTGGAAAGCCCTGCTGCCTTTGCGACATCCCTCAATGAGTTCCTGTTCGCTGAGCATGTAACTCTATCGTTCCGCCATTTTACACATTAGACACCAGCATTAACGGAAAAGTTGGAAATGGTTATCTTTAACGCCAATGAAGTATAGCTACCTTTTCCTGTTGTGTGTCAGCCTGTCGGCCTGCACACCCATCGCTCAAAGTTCGTCGAATTCCGACGGTAATGCTAAAATACTGAGGCTGTTGGACTTTGCCTACGAACCCCAGATCAAAACCATCCAATTGGGCCCCGACGGCGCACCCAACGCACCTGCCGTAACGGCGCTCGGGCAATGGAACCTGTTGCTTCAATTCGACGACCTGCGCCCGGAGCGCGACACCTACTACGTAAAGTTGGTCCACTGCAACCACGACTGGACCAAATCCGATCTGCAGGACCTGGATTTTATGACTACCTACAATGAATTTCCCATCAACAACTCCGAATTCTCGGTCGATACCCACATACCTTTCGTGCACTATTGGGTGGGCCTGCCGGGGGTGAAGATCCCCGGCAACTATGTGGCGGTCGTCTACCGCGGGAGTGATAAGGCGGACATCGTGCTGAGCAAACGCTTCCTGGTGTTTGATTCGCAGGTGAGCTTCACCAGCAACGGCAACCTGCTGGGCCCGGGCGCAGTGGCCAACCTGAACCAGCAGCTCAACTTCAGTGTCAACTATCAGAACCTGGACATCAACAACCCGCTGATCGACGTGCACGTGAGCGTTCGGCAGAACCAGCGGTGGGACAACATGGCCAGCGACATCAAGCCGAGCTTCGTCCATGAAATTGAAAAGGAATTGGAGTACCGCTTCTTCGACGAGTCCAAGATGTTCAGGGGTGGCAACGAGTTCCGGTTTTTCGACCTGCGCTCGCTCAACTACCCGGGCCGGAACATCGCCTTTGTTGACAAGAAACAAAAACCCTTCGACGCCTTCGTTGCCAAAGACAAAAGCCGCAACGGCGAAGCCTATTCGCAATACAACGATCTCGACGGTGCCTTCAACATCGACAACCTGGACTACAACAAGGAGCTGGCCTTTTCCAACTATGTGAATGTGAATTTCTCGTTGTCCAGCCCGCCCGTAGCCGGCGACGTATATGTGACTGGCGCCTTTAACTACTGGAATCTAAACCAGATCAACAAGATGCAATACGACTCAGCCAAGAGCCAATATTCAGCCCGCATTTTGTTAAAGCAAGGCTGGTATGACTATCAATACCTCGTAAAATCAACCACCCTGCCCCCCTATTACTTTGAGGGCAGTCATTTTGAAACGGAGAACTATTACGAGATCCTGGTGTATTACAGACCCTTCCAGCCCCGTGCGGACCTGTTGATCGGTTATATACGGTTGGATAAGAACCCGCGCTAGGCGTAGTTCATGTCGTGCTGGGGCGCACGGTGAATGGAGTCGTTGTTGGCCACGTCCAGCATGCCAAAGCCTTTGTGCGTGAAGTAGCCCAATCCATTTTCATAGATGAACTGTTGCACTTCCTTGGCGGCGTATAGCGTGAACGGGAACGTGTAGCCACGCACTTCGAACTTGACGTCGTTGTCGTATAACGGATAAATACGCGCAAATTTCTTGTGTGAGGCCTGGATACGTTGGATGTAATCGTGGTCGGCCACGATCTGGAATTTATAGAACGAGGCCAGTTGCTCGGCGGTGTACTTGCCAGTGGCTTCCATCCGCGAAAGCGTGGCATCGTAAAGCAGATCGGAAAACTCGTCGCTTTCGGGCGACACGAATTTCTTGCCGCTTTCGTCGTTGAAGGTGGCCGGGATCACAACGATGGGCGAAATGCAGAGGAAACGCGATTCGTCCGTGATCGTTACGGGTTCCTCCTCCTCTACCGATTCGGGCACCAGGTGCATGTTGCCGACAATCACTTCCTTTTGTTCGAAAAGACGCGCAAGGAAATAGTCCATAAACGCCTTGTCGGAACAGGCGAACACGAGCGTGACCTTGGCGGAGAAATAGTGAAGACCTTTGCGGCTTACTTTGGTCTGACCTTTCAGTCCGGAGAAATTATACTGGTTGAATTCCACATAACTTTTCTCGGGCCCGAAGATGAGCAGCCCTTTGATCACTTGCGCCAGCAAGTATTGATGGTGAAATGGAACGTAAGCACCCCTGTTTTTCAGCGAAAAAATAATTCTGGTTCTCAAACCCAAAAAAGTTAAATGGGGTTAAAAAATTACCGTAGCAAAAAGCCTGCTTAATACTGAATATGAGCAGTTTATAAAACTAAGAAAAAAACAGAAAGGTTCTAATGAATTTTACGGGAAAACTTTACACGTTGAAGCGGAAGTGCATTATGTCGCCATCTTCCACTACATACTCCTTGCCTTCAACGGACATTTTACCGGCCTCTTTGCAGGCCTGTTCGGTCTTATATTTCTGATAATCAGCCAATTTAATGACCTCCGCCCGGATAAAACCCTTTTCAAAGTCGGTGTGGATCACTCCCGCAGCTTGGGGAGCCTTCCAGCCCTTTTGAATGGTCCAGGCCCGCACTTCTTTTTCGCCGGCGGTGAAATAAGTGATAAGATCCAATAAATGGTACGAGGCCCGGATGAGCTTATTGAGGCCAGATTCCGTCAAACCGTACTCCTGGAGGAACACCTCACGGTCTTCCTGGCTCTCCAACTCGGCGATCTGCGCTTCAATAGCGGCACTGATCACCACCACCTCGGCATTTTCGTGTTGAACGTGGGCTTTGAGTGCGTCAACATGTTTGTTGCCCGTGTGGATAGAATCTTCTTCAACGTTGGCCACATAAATGACTGGCTTAGCGGTGAGTAGCTGCAAGTCGGCAACGGCCGCTTTATCTTCTTCGCTCACCTGCACAGCACGGGCGTTCTTGCCAGCCAAAAGGGTCTCTTTGTATTGTTGGAGGACAGCCAGTTCCTTCTTCATTTTCACGTCGCCACTTTTGGCAGCGCGTTCAACGCGGGAGATTTTTTTGTCGATCGATTCAAGGTCTTTCAGCTGCAGTTCGGTGTCGATGATCTCCTTGTCGGAAACGGGATCGACGCGACCATCAACGTGGACGATATTGTCGTTTTCGAAACAACGGATCACGTGCACGATGGCATTCACCTCGCGGATGTTGGCCAGGAACTGGTTGCCCAGCCCCTCTCCTTTGCTGGCGCCTTTCACGAGCCCGGCAATGTCCACAAACTCGATGGTAGTGGGCAGCACGCGTTGCGGGTTCACCAGGCCTTCCAGGATCTTTAGCCGGGGGTCGGGCACGCTGATAATGCCCACGTTGGGCTCGATGGTGCAGAAGGGGAAATTGGCGGCTTCCGCCTTATTGTTGGAAATGGAATTGAACAGGGTCGATTTTCCAACGTTTGGCAATCCTACTATTCCGCACTGAAGTCCCATAAAAAGTCTATTTCGATAAATTTCAGGCCGCAAATATAACTGCCTGGCGCATACCGGGACACCCCGGGCCGGATTAAATCCTGGACGGCCCGCCGGCAAGGGCAAATATGGAGGGAGAATCGGCCGGAAAGGCCTAAAAACAAAGAAGCCCCCGATTGCTCAGGGGCTCCTATGGATTTAGATTAGGTAGGTATGTGTCATTCAGTAGTGTTTTAGTCCCACTTGAGTTCTGTATCCAGACCGGGTGTTTTTGCCGTGGTGGTCTCGGCTTCGGCCTCTTCGCGTTCGTGTACGTGGTCGAACTGGCTGAAATCCACATTGGGCATCAGTTCGTGCTTCACGTGGTTTACGGTGTTGTTCAATGCCTCTACGAATTTATTGAAGTCTTCTTTATACAAGAAAATCTTGTGCTTCTCATACGTAAATCCATCTTCCTTGAAACGCTTCTTACTTTCCGTGATGGTCAGGTAGTAGTCGTTGGAACGGGTGGCCTTAACATCGAAAAAGTAAGTTCTCTTACCGGCTTTTACTTTCGTTGAGTAAATTTCATCCCTGCCGTTTGTCTTATTTTCTTCCACAATCCTTCAGTTTTTAGGGTTAGATTTATGTTTGGTTTAGTCTAAGGTAGTATTTTGAAAAATCATTGCAAACAACCGATTTAATATTTTAAATCGGTTTTGTGCGTTTAACCATGCATTTGACCGTTAACGTACAATAGGGCAGGAATGTAAAAACAGCTTTTTAAAACGATTGTGAAGATAGATCAGCAGGACGTAAAGCAGCACGCAAGCCTGGAATTGCTTGCCCGTCAACTAGTTGAGGGGTTCATTACCGGGCTCCACAAGTCCCCTTACCACGGGTTTTCCGTGGAGTTTGCCGAACACCGGCTCTACAACGAGGGGGAGAGTACCCGCCATCTGGACTGGAAAGTTTATGCCCGGACGGATAAACTTTTTACGAAAAGATATGAGGAGGAGACCAATTTACGGTGTCTGATCGCCATCGACACCTCTTCTTCCATGCTTTATCCGGTGGCCACCAAGGCTAAGATCCGGTTTGCCAAGTACGCCGCGGCGGCCCTGAGCTACCTGCTTCACCGGCAAAGGGATGCCGTGGGATTGTGCCTGTTTTCCGACACCATCAAGACCCTCACGCCCGTGAAGTCGTCGGCCACCCACCTCACCAAGATGCTGGGCCTGCTCAACGACATCGATGAAACCCCCGTAAAGGAACTGCAAAGAAGCAACGTGGCCGGTGTACTACACGAACTGGCGGAAAAGATCCACAAGCGCTCCCTGGTGATGATCTTCAGCGACATGTTCGACAGTGCCGAAGACACCGACGACCTCTTCAAGGCCCTCCAGCACCTGAAGCACAACAAGCACGAAGTGATCGTTTTTCACGTGATGGACAACCAGACGGAGCTGCACTTCAATTTCGAAGATCGTCCCATGGAATTTATCGACCTGGAAAGCGGCGATAAGCTGAAGCTAAACCCAGGCGAGGTAAAACTGAACTATAAAACGGAGGCAACACGTTTTTACAACGCTCTGAAAATGCGGTGCAATCAATACAAGATCGACTTCATCGAAGCCGACGTGCAGAGCGATTACAATACCATTTTGCAGACCTACCTGATCAAGCGGGAAAAAATGCGTTAAACATTCGACAAAATAAAAGGCGCAAGATCGAAGCTGTCACGCTCAGTTCTTGCGCCTTCTTCTATAGCCTTGCCGACTCGACAAGCGCCTTCGAAGATCTTTAAGATCTCACAAATTATTCTTGTTCCACTTCCTGGTGCAGCCAGGCCTTTTTGGCGAGAAGCTCTTCTTTCACTTCCACCATATCGGGATCGGGCACGCAGCAGTCTACCGGGCAAACAGCCGCACATTGAGGTTCTTCGTGAAAGCCCGAACATTCGGTACACTTTCCGGATACGATATAATAAAATTCATCGGAAACCGGGGCTTGTGCAGTTTTTGCATCGATCGCCGTACCGTCTTCCAATTCTACTGTTTCTAACTTTGTGCCCCCGGCCCAGTTCCATTCCCGGCCGCCTTCATAGATAGCTGTGTTGGGGCATTCCGGCTCACATGCACCGCAGTTGATGCATTCGTCCGTAATCATTATTGCCATGCTTTTTCTATTTTTGACCCGTTTATCTTACAAAAGTACACCAAACATTTCTTAAAACGGACACGTCGCCGCAAAAGTTTACTACATATGAAAGTTGAGGAAAGATTAAACGCATTTGGTGAATTGGGCCGAATGCTGCGGGAAATGGGTGACGATGCGCTTCAATCGTTAGCGTGGAAAACCCGTAATGAGAATTCGTGGTTTACCGAGGATTCGGTACGAATGGCCGTTAGTGGAATAGCCAAATTTCTCTCTGTGGAAAGCCTCCGCCGGTGGACTTCCGCGTACGATCTGGAGTCCATTGCTCCCAAGAAGATCGCCGTGGTGATGGCGGGCAACATCCCGTTGGTGGGCTTTCACGATTTCTTATGTGTGCTCATCGCCGGCCACTCCATCCTCATCAAGCGCAGTTCGAAAGACAGTGCCCTGATCCAATTTGTCGTGGACAAACTTGTCGGGATCGAGCCGCGGTTTGCTGCACAGATCACGTTCTCCGAACAGTTGAAAGGCTTCGATGCCATCATCGCCACGGGCAGCGACAATGCTTCGCGCTATTTTGAATATTACTTTAGCAAATACCCACACATCATCCGTAAGAACCGGACCTCGGTGGCGGTGCTGGACGGCACCGAGTCGGACGACGATGTCAATCGGCTGGGCATCGACGTGTTCAGTTATTTTGGTTTGGGATGCCGCAACGTCTCGAAACTTTTCGTGCCCACCGGCTACCCGCTCGCCAACGTGCTCCGGCCCTGGGAATCTTTCCGCGAGATCGTCAACCATCACAAGTACGCCAACAACTACGACTACCAGAAGTCCGTACTGCTGGTTTCGCAGACGGCGTTCCTAGACAACGGTTCGGTTATCCTGCAGGAAAATCAAAAGCTGGTCTCCCCCATCTCGGTTGTTTATTATGAATACTACGAAAGCGTTGCTGCGCTTCGGCTGTTGCTGGAGCAATCGAAAGACAAGATCCAGTGCGTGGTGGGCGATTCGAAAGAGGCTAAAATGAAATTTGGTCAGTCACAGTTTCCGGAAGTCGGAGACTATGCTGACCAAATTGATACGTTACAGTTTTTGATCGCGCTTCCTTAAGGCTTCGTGCCTCTCAACACTTCCACCCATCCGGTGTAGGTTGCGCCGCCATCCAATTGCAGGCGGTAGAAGTAGATACCGTCGGAGGCTTCTTTTGCATCCCAGAAATTTCCTTCGTGATAATCGGTTGACTTGAACACCTCGTTACCCCAGCGGTTGCTGATGATGAGCGTGTGTTTGCCACCCGCCGGCAAGTTCAACACTTCAAACTGATCGTTGACGGCGTCGTCGTTCGGCGTGAAGATGTTGGGGACGTAGACGCTGGGATCGAGGTCGATCTGGATCTGTACAATCTTGGGATTACACTGTGAATCATCCTCTACCGTGATCGTGTAGATGCCCGGCGACAGGTAGTCGAAGGACTCCGAGAACTTCTTCTGCGGGTTCAACGTCACGGGCTGCGAGTCGATGACCGTGGCCCCGTTCTCGTCGGTTATCGTGACGTTATAGTACAGCTGATTGTCGGCAGAATGGAAAGGCGTTCCTCCAAAAATGTTATCGATCACGATGCTGCCGGTCCGCTTCGGATTCGGGAACGAAGGCTTCGATGTTACCGTGAGATCCAGTCGTTGATTGATGACCTGCAGCTTGTCGGCCGAAGTGATCGTGCAACTGGTTTGCTCCTGAACGATGACGAAGCGGTATGTATTTCCATATCCTGTCAGGAACGAGTGCTCCGTCGGAGTATAGTGGAACGTCGCGGTCGTGGCGTTCGCGGTTACGGCGAGTTCATCGATCTGGAAGAACGGATCCGCATTGTCGTAAACCTGGATCACCATGGGTTTACCCGGCTCGCCGCTGATGTTGGCGATGGTGATGTCCGGCGTGGAGCAGCTCGGTATGATCTCAAAATCGCCAATCTGATACGGGCCATCCACCACGACGGGATTGTCGGTGCGAGTAGGACAAGGACTTGTGTTGGACTTCACATAGAAGTAGTAGCCGCCTCGCGCCAGTTGATCAAATTTCACGTTGGGCAACACCAGGGTGTTGTAGTCCACGAACTGATCGTCGGCCGGTACGTTGAGCGGGTCTGCACTGATAGCCACTTTGTAGATGCCATCCGGTGCTGAGATCTTAAATAAGATCGATCCGCTCTTGCCACCGTTTGAACAATCGGCGTTGGTCACGGCAAGGGCCGGTATGGTCAGACTCAATCCGGGAGCTTTGATCTGGATCGCGCTCGGATAGGTGGTCACACAGTCGCCGTTGTCTTTGATGTCGACATAGTAGTCGCCTTTGCCAAGATCCGAATAGGATTTTGCAGCCGATACCACGTCTTCGTAGTCAAACAAAACTTCGGTATCTCCTAAAGCGCTGGTCAATCTTCTCAACCGGATCTTCAAAGCACCGGATGTTGTATTTCCACCGCTGATGTTCAATACGTCTATCACACCGTCGCTACCGTTACACGTCGTTACATCGGTCGTGTTGACGGTCATGTTCACCTTGGGGAAGAGATTTTTGATCCTCACCATGGCCGTATCTGGACAAGTGAAGTTTTGGTTGTCGTCTACTTTCAGAATGATGAAATCGGTGTCGTCTGCCGGAAGTCCCTCGGGCAGCGGGGCGCCTGGCGTGAAGGTTTGTGCACTGGACTCTTGTCCCTGGTACACATACTTATACCAATACTGACCGGTCAGTGATCCGTCGACGGTAAGTCTTACATTTCCGTCTGTTCCGCCAAAACAGCTGACGTTGCTGAGCACTTCTTTGTCGAGGATATGCACTTGTGTTTTCAGATCCAGGAAGAAATCAACCGGACCGCACGACTTGCCATTGCCCTCGTCGATAACCGTGTAGGTATACAAACCTGACTTGAGGTCGCTGAAGAGGACTGTTCCATTGGTGAACTTGGTTTGCGTGGTCGGTGGCGTCACACCTTTGTAAGTCCATATCACCCGGAAAGTGGTTGCCGTAGCGTTTGCGCGCTGAATGTTGAATGACACCTCGCCGGCATCGCGATCGCTACACGTCGGTTGTGTGGTGATGGTCGGGATGATCGCGCTGAAGTTAGCACAATCGGAGCCTGTTCCACCGCAGGTAACGTCGTTGGCAGCTTTCACCTGGATGGAGATCGCTCCTGAAACCGGTCCACATCCCGTTGAGGTATATTGTACCGTGACGGTAACCGTTGTCCCGGCCGAGCCGGAGGGGTCGAAAGTGCTTCCCGTGACACCCGTTCCGGTGAAGGTGAAGGTTCCTCCTGCCGGTGTTCCATTCACCAGTGACAGCAGATCCACTGTTCCGCCACCTGGACATACCACAAGGTTGTTTGTTGTGAGCGTCGCATTCGGCGATACATTGATGGTGAATTGTTTTTGCACCGCTACGCAAGAACCAGCGAGCGAATAGTTGACTGTGATCACTTGGTTACCGGTGAGACCGGTAGGATCAAAGTTATCACCTGTAATGCCGGTGGAACCTGCGAAGACGAAGTCACCACCTGCGGGCAATGCGCTCACCAACGTGTTCAGATCGATCACACCGGCGCCTTGACAAATCGCCAGCGCTGCGGCGGGCACGGTAATGTTCGAGGTATTGGTCACGTTCAACGTCAATGTGCCTTGCGGGGCCGAGCAGGCTCCAATCGCATAGTTTACAGTGATCGCGACGGGGCCACTCAATCCGGTGGGATCAAACATATTTCCCGTGATGCCGGGCTGGCCTGAGAAAGTGAAGGTGCCTCCTGTCGGTGTAGGGGTAACAAATGTTGTCAAATCTACCGAACCGTTTGCTTCACAGATCGAGGTATTGTTATAGACCAATGTGGCGCCGTTCACAACGTTTACTGCTACTGTTGCAGGTGTTCCCTCACCGCAAGCATATACGGATGTCACATAATACGAAGTTGTTCCTACCACGGTCACATTGAGTTCGCCCGGGTTTGTACCCAGTGTCGGGGTGAAGTTGGCTCCCGCTCCTACCGGGTTGGTAAGGGCTGCGTCGCTGTACCACTTAAAGCCCGTTACCGAGGGATCTGTGGACGACGCCGTCAACGTGGGCGCTGTGGGGCTGTTCAGACAAATCGATACAGGGCTTGTCACCGTCGGTGGCACTGCCAGCGTGTAGTCGAATGACACACGTGCTATCACAGCGTGTTCGAAATATTCAATCACGAAATCGTGCGAACCCGCTGTAAGGCAGACCGTTCCTGTATAGGTGAGATACGAATGGGTGTTGAATGCTCCCGCTACCGGTACATTATCGATCAACAATCTAACGCCGTCGTCGCCTCCGACCGTGAATGTGTAGGTGCCCGCGACGAAGCTCTTCCGCATTTTGAATCGGATACTGAAATCGTCGTCGTAATCAGCCGGATCGCCGCAGAGGTTAGGTCCCTTCAGAAGGTGATCGGACGACAGGTCCATATCGAACGCATCCGTTGTCGCGTCGTATGCAGACGTTTTTGGCGGATGAATATAACTGAGGGTTACTATATCCGCAGCATCAATGAAGCCCCTGTATTTAGCCGAAGCAAAGTCAACATTGGATAAAGGGGGCACTGGATTGGCTGAATCGTCGTATACATACCCAATCCAGGTGTCGTTGCCAAAGGTAACTTGGTCACCAGGGATGGGATTGATCGTAATGGTGACATTGTCAGATACAGCTGGGCAAGGTCCTGCTGGATTGTTGGTGGTCAGTGTAAGCGTTACGGTGCCGTTAATGCGGTCGGTGGGGCCAGGTGTGTATGTGGCATTCAGGAGCGTGGCATTGTTGAATGTTCCGTCGCCTGAACTTGACCAGGTAGCCGACGTTGCCGCACCATTTATGACACCATTCAAAGCGACTGACGCTGCGCCGCATATGGTTTGCGGAGCACCTGCATCTACCGTAGCCACGGGGTTAATCGTAATGGTGACATTGTCGGTGACGCCGGAACACGATCCAGTGGCCGTCGCCGTCAGCACCACGGAACCAGCAGCGATATCGCCGGTGCCAGGCGTGTAGGTTGAGCTCGGGTCAGTGTTGTCACTAAAAGTACCGTCGCCGGCAGTGGTCCATAGCAAACCAGTAGCCGATCCGGTGAAACTTCCGGACAGCGTTATCGCAGTTGCGGCACAAGTCGTTTGAGGAGCGCCGGCATCCACCGTGGCCGCGGGATTGATGGTAATGATCACATTGTCAGCAGCCGCTGCACAAGGTCCAGCGGTTGTGATGGTGAGCGATACGGTGCCCGCCGCAATGTCGTTAGTACCCGGGGTATAGATCGCGTTGGTGAGGTTTGCATTGTTAAACGTTCCGTCGCCAGCGGTTGTCCACGTGATGCCCGTGCTACCCGAGAATGTACCTGCCAGGGTGGCGCTATTGCCGGCGCAAATGGTTTGAACCGGACCGGCATCTACTGTGGCGCCAGAACTGATGGTTACTGTTATGGCTTGAGCCGTGCTTGAACAAGTGGTGCCCGAATTCGTGACCGTAAGCGTTGCATTGTAAACGCCCGCGGCGGCAGCGGCCGGCACTGCGATGGAGATGGGGCTAGACGGCAAAGTGCCATTCACATCCGCGAAGCCCGCAGCCTCGGCGGCAGCATTGAAATCAATGGTGTATTCATCGGCACCACCTGAGACGGCGCTATAAGGCAAGTCTGCCGTTGTGCTTCCCAGGCATACCAAAGGATTAGTGCCAAGCGTGATCGTGGGATTTGCCAAGATCGTGACCGTGATCGCACTGCTGGTGCTGATACATCCCGATGTGCTGTTTCTTACCGTGAGGGTGGCATTGTATACACCCGCAGTTGCACCACCCGGAACGGCGATGGCAATTGGAGTAGCCGTCAAAGTAACATTCGCCACGTCTGCAAAACCAGCGGCTTCAGCAGCGGCGTTGAAGTCGATACTGTATTGATCCGGCGCACCCGTGGTGGCGGAGTAGCTCAGCGGCGCGCTGGTGCTGCCCGCGCATACCGAGGGGTTGGTACCCAACGTGATCGTAGGGTTCGGTGTAATGGTTACGGTGATCGGTTGAGTACCGCTCGCGCAACCGGCGACCGTGTTCGACACGGTTAACGTGGCATTGTACGTGCCTACACCTGCAGCCCCCGGAACGGTGATGACGATCGGAGTAGTGGGTAACGTGTTTACAATATCAACAAAGCCCGCAGCTTCGGCCGCAGCATCGAAGTCGATGCTATATTGATCGGGCGTGCCTGTGGTCGCGGTATATCCCAAGTCGGCGGTCGTACTTCCCAAGCATACCGAAGGGTTGGCGCTCAGCGTAATCGTAGGACTCGAAATAATGGTTACTGTAATCGGTTGAGCTGTGCTCGCACAACCCGCGACGGTGTTCGACACAGTTAACGTGGCATTGTGCGTGCCCACACCAGCAGTTCCAGGAATAGTGATCCCAATCGGGGTAGCGGGCAGCGCTGTACCTACCACATCCGAGAATCCGGCAGCTTCAGCCGCGGCATCGAAGTCGATGCTATATTGATCCGGCGTGCCTGTGGTGGCCGTATATGCTAAGTTGGCTGTTGTGCTTCCCAAGCATACCGAAGGGTTGGTGCCCAGCGTGATGGTGGGATTGGTCAAGATCGTGACCGTTATTGCGCTGCTGGGACTCGCACATCCCGACGTGCTGTTTCTTACCGTGATGGTGGCATTATATACACCTGCAGCGGCGGCGCCCGGAACAACGATGGTAATCGGCGTAGCCCCCAATGTGGCATTCACAACATCCAGGAAGCCCGCAGTATTGGCTGCGGCGTCGAAGTCGATACTATATTGATCCGGTGTGCCCGTAGTGGCCGAGTAGGGTAACGGCGCGCTGGTGCCGCCCACGCAAACGGAAGGGCTGGCACCCAATGTAATCGTGGGATTCGGAGTGATGGTTACGGTGATCGGCTGGCTGGTGCTCGCACAACCCGAGACCGTGTTTGACACGGTTAACGTGGCATTGTAGGTGCCTGCACCTGCAGCTCCTGGAATGATGATCCCAATCGGGGTTCCGGGTAGCGGCTGATTCACTACATCAAGGAAACCTGCAGCGTTGGCCGCAGCATCGAAGTCAATAGAATATCGGTTCGGGCTACCGGTTGTGGCGGTATATCCCAAGCCAGCAATAGTAGTTCCCAAGCATACCGACGGATTGGGGCCCAACGTAATCGTAGGACCGGAAATAATGGTTACGGTAATCGGTTGAGTTGTACTGATGCAACCCGTCACTGTGTTCAACACGGTTAATGTGGCATTGTAGGTGCCCACACCTGCAGCTCCGGGAACGGTGATCCCAATCGGAGTAGCGGGTAGCGATGTATTCGGCACATCGACAAAGCCGGCGGCTTCGGCGGCGGCATTGAAATCAATGCTGTACTCATTGGCTCCGCCCGTGACTGCAGAATAAGGTAGATCGGCCGTTGTGCTGCCCGTACAAACCGTAGGGTTGGTGCCCAACGTGATGGTAGGCTTGGCCAAGATCGTGACCGTGATCGCGCTGCCGGGACTCGCACATCCCGATGTGCTGTTTCTTACGGTGATGGTGGCATTGTATACACCTGCTGCCGCAGCGGCTGGAACCGCGATGGTGATCGGCGTAGCGCCCAATGCGAGGTTCGCGACATCCAGGAAGCCCGCAGCGTTGGCCGCGGCGTCGAAGTCGATACTGTATTGATCCGGCGTGCCCGTCGTGGCCGAGTAGGGCAACGGTGCGCTGGTACTGCCCGCGCAAACCGAAGGGTTGGCACCCAAAGTGATCGTCGGGTTCGGGGTAATGGTTACGGTGATCGGTTGGCTGGTGCTCGCGCAACCCGAAACTGTGTTCGTCACTGTCAACGTGGCGTTGTACGTGCCGATACCTGCAGCTCCCGGAACGGTGATCCCAATCGGGGTAGCCGGTAGGGGTTGATTTGCTATATCAAGAAATCCTGCAGCGTTGGCCGCGGCGTCGAAGTCGATGGAGTATTGGTTCGGACTACCGGTTGTTGCGGTGTATCCCAAGCCAGCAATAGTAGTTCCCAAACATACCGAAGGATTGGCGCCTAGCGTGATGGTGGGTTTGGCTATGAGCGTAACAGTGATCGCACTGCTGGTGCTGACACAACCCGTCACATTATTGCGAACCGTAAGGGTGGCATTGTATACACCCGCTGCGGCAGCGGCAGGAACAGCGATGCTGATCGGGGTGGCCGGCAATGCAATGTTCACAACATCCAGGAAGCCCGCAGCGTTTGCCGCGGCATTGAAATCAATACTGTACTCATTGGCACCGCCTGCTACTGCGCTATAAGGCAAATCTGCAGAGGTACTGCCCACACATACCGAAGGGTTTGCGCCCAGCGTGATAGCCGGCGTGGCCAAGATCGTGACCGTTATGGCAGTGCCGGGACTCGCACATCCCGATGTGCTGTTTCTAACGGTGAGGGTGGCATTGTATACACCGGCAGCGGCAGCGCCCGGAACCACGATGGTGATCGGCGTGGCGCCCAAGGTGGCATTCACAACATCCAGGAAGCCCGCAGCATTGGCCGCGGCGTTGAAGTCGATACTATATTGATTCGGTGTACCCGTGGTGGCTGAGTAGGGCAACGGCGCACTGGTACTGCCCGCGCAAACCGAAGGGTTGGCACCCAACGTGATCGTAGGGTTCGGGGCGATGGTTACAGTGATCGGTTGGCTTGTGCTTACACAGCCTGTGATTGTGTTCGTCACCGTCAACGTGGCATTGTACGTGCCCACACCTGCTGCTCCCGGGACGGTGATCCCGATCGGGGTAGCCGGTAGCGGTTGATTCGCCACATCAAGAAAGCCTGCAGTGTTGGCCGCGGCGTCGAAGTCGATAGAGTATTGGTTCGGACTACCGGTTGTGGCGGTATATCCCAAGCCAGCAATAGTAGTTCCCAAACATACCGAAGGATTGGCGCCTAGCGTGATGGTGGGTTTGGCTATAAGCGTAACGGTGATCGCACTGCTGGTGCTCGTACAACCCGTCACACTGTTGCGGACCGTAAGGGTGGCATTGTATACACCTGCTGCGGCAGCGGCCGGAACAGCGATGCTGATCGGGGTGGCGGGTAATGCGATGTTCACTACATCCAGGAAGCCTGCAGCGTTGGCCGCGGCATTAAAATCAATGCTGTACTCATTGGCACCGCCAGCTACTGCGCTATAGGGCAGATCTGCCGAGGTGCTGCCCACACATACCGAAGGGTTAGCCCCTAGCGTGATGGTAGGCTTGGTCAAGATCGTGACCGTAATCGCGCTACTGGGACTCACACATCCCGATGTGCTGTTTCTTACCGTGATGGTGGCATTATATACACCTGCAGCAGCAGCGGCCGGAACGGCAATACTGATCGGTGTGGCCGGCAATGCAACGTTCACAAGATCCAGGAAGCCTGCAGCATTGGCCGCGGCGTCGAAGTCGATGCTATATTGATTCGGCGTACCCGTGGTGGCCGAGTAGGGCAACGGCGCGCTGGTGCTGCCCGCACAAACCGAAGGGTTCGCACCCAACGTAATCGTAGGGTTCGGCGCAATGGTTATGGTGATTGGCAGAGCCGTGCTTACGCAGCCTGTCACCGTGTTCAGCACAGTTAACGTGGCGTTGTATGTGCCCACACCTGCAGCACCTGGCACGGTGATCCCAATTGGGGTAGCGGGTAGTGCTACATTCACCACATCAAGAAAGCCTGCAGCTTCGGCAGCAGCATTGAAGTCTATACTATATTGTGTTGGAGTGCCCGTTGTGGCGGTATATCCCAAGCCAGCAATAGTAGTTCCCAAACATACCGAAGGATTGGCGCCTAGCGTGATGGTGGGTTTGGCTATGAGCGTAACGGTGATCGCACTGCTGGTGCTGGTACAACCTGTCACACTGTTGCGGACCGTAAGGGTGGCATTGTATACACCGGCAGCGGCAGCACCTGGAACGGCGATGGTGATCGGCGTGGCCGGCAAGGCAATGTTCACCACATCCAGGAAGCCCGCAGCATTGGCCACAGCATTGAAATCAATGCTGTACTGGTTGGCACCACCAGCCACTGCGCTATAAGGCAAATCTGCTGAGGTACTACCCACGCATACCGAAGGATTGGCGCCTAGCGTGATGGTGGGATTGGTCAGGATCGTGACCGTGATCGCATTGCTGGGACTCACACATCCCGATGTGCTGTTTCTTACCGTGAGGGTGGCGTTGTATACACCGGCAGCGGCAGCACCTGGAACCACGATGGTGATCGGCGTGGCCGGCAATGCAACGTTCACAACATCCAGGAAGCCTGCAGCGTTGGCCGCGGCATCGAAGTCGATACTATATTGATTCGGTGTACCCGTGGTGGCTGAGTAGGGCAACGGCGCGCTGGTACTGCCCACGCATACCGAAGGGTTGGCACCCAACGTAATTGTGGGGTTCGGGGCGATGGTCACGGTGATCGGTTGGCCTGTGCTCACGCAACCCGTGACCGTATTCGTCACGGTTAATGTCGCATTGTACGTGCCCACACCTGCAGCACCTGGAATGGTGATCCCAATTGGAGTAGCGGGTAGCGCCTGATTCACTACATCAAGAAAGCCCGCAGCGTTGGCAGCGGCATCGAAGTCGATACTATATTGTGATGGAGTGCCCGTCGTGGCGGTATATCCTAAGTTCGCTGTTGTACTGCCCAAACATACCGAAGGATTGGCACCCAGCGTGATGGTGGGCTTGGTCAGGATCGTGACCGTGATGGCACTGCCGGGACTCGTACATCCTGCTGTGCTATTTCTTACCGTGAGCGTGGCATTATATACGCCTGCTGCAGCGGCGGCCGGAACGACGATGGTGATTGGCGTGGACGGCAATGTGGCGTTCACAACATCCAAGAAGCCCGCAGCGTTGGCCGCGGCATTGAAGTCGATACTATATTGATCCGGCGCGGCCGTGGTGGCCGAGTAGGGCAATGGCGCGCTGGTGCTGCCCGCGCAAACCGAAGGGTTGGCACCCAATGTAATCGTAGGGTTCGGGGCGATGGTTACGGTGATGGGTTGAGTTGTGCTTACGCAGCCTGTGACCGTGTTCGTCACCGTTAGCGTGGCATTGTACGTACCCACACCTGCAGCTCCTGGAACCGTGATCCCTATCGGGGTAGCCGGTAGCACAGCATTCACCACATCTAGAAAGCCCGCAGCGTTGGCAGCGGCATTGAAGTCGATGGAGTATTGGTTCGGACTGCCTGTCGTGGCGGTATATCCTAAATTTGCTGTCGTGCTTCCCAAACATACGGAAGGATTGGTGCCTAGCGTGATGGTGGGTTTGGCTATGATCGTAACGGTGATCGCACTGCTGGTGCTGGCACAACCCGTCACACTATTGCGAACGGTAAGCGTGGCATTATACACACCTGCTGCAGCGGCACCCGGAACCGCGATGGTGATCGGCGAGGCCGGCAATGCAATGTTCACTACATCCAGGAAGCCCGCGGCGTTGGCCGCGGCGTCGAAGTCGATACTATATTGATTCGGCGTACCCGTGGTGGCCGAGTAGGGCAACGGCGCGCTGGTACTGCCTGCGCACACCGAAGGATTGGCTCCCAGCGTGATGGTCGGCGTGGTCAAGATCGTGACGGTGATCGCACTGCTGGGACTCGTACATCCCGCCGTGCTGTTCCTTACCGTGAGGGTGGCATTATATACACCTGCCGCGGCCGCGGCCGGAACGGCGATGGTGATCGGCGTGGACGGCAATGTGGCGTTCACAACATCCAAGAAGCCCGCAGCGTTGGCCGCGGCATTGAAGTCGATACTATATTGATCCGGCGCGGCCGTGGTGGCCGAGTAGGGCAATGGCGCGCTGGTGCTGCCCGCGCAAACCGAAGGGTTGGCACCCAACGTAATCGTAGGGTTCGGGGCGATGGTTACGGTGATGGGTTGGGTTGTGCTTACGCAGCCTGTGACCGTGTTTGTCACCGTCAGCGTGGCATTGTACGTACCCACACCTGCAGCTCCTGGAACCGTGATCCCAATCGGGGTAGCCGGTAGCACAGCATTCACCACATCTAGAAAGCCGGCAGTGTTGGCCGCGGCATCGAAGTCTATACTATATCGATTCGGACTGCCCGTGGTGGCCGTGTAGGCTAAGCTCGCGGTCGTGCTTCCCAAACATACCGACGGATTGGTACCCAGCGTGATCGTAGGTTTGGCAACCAGTGTGACCGTGATGGGGGCGCTAGTGCTGGAACAGCCCGTCACGCTGTTGCGAACCGTAACGATGGCATTATATACTCCCGCGGCAGCCGCTGCCGGGACGGCAATGCTGATCGGTGAGGCTGGCAAAGCAACGTTCACAACATCCAGGAAACCCGCAGCGTTGGCCGCGGCGTCGAAGTCGATACTATATTGATTCGGACTGCCCGTGGTGGCCGAGTAGGGCAACGGCGCGCTGGTACTACCTGCGCAAACCGACGGGTTGGCGCCCAGGGTTACCGTGGGCAACGGGTTGATGTTCAGGGTCACCGTGTTGGTCATCAACACCGGCGTACAGAAGCCATTGGTGGCCAGGACGGAGATGTTGTTGCCGGTGACAAACTGCGTTGCCGGAAAGGTCATAACAAACGGTCCTGCGCCCGTGCCCGGGAATGTGATGGGTGTTGGCAGGGAGGCTACGTTCTTTAGTATCTCATAGGTTACCCCGACTTCCGAATTGTTCAGGGTAATGGTGATGTTGTCGCCTGTACATATATTCAGCGGCGAAGGGGTGGTGATCGTGAATACGGTCGGCGAGGGATCGGTGATCGTAAAGACTTGCGTCGTCGAACAAGCCGAAAACTTATCCTGGACCAACAATGTGTAGGTACCGCCGCGTAAGCCTCCGAGGCCAAGCAATGTCGCCAGGTTCAGCGGTGCCGCGCCAGCGGTGGTTCCCGTCGCGGTGGGTGTTCCATTCGAACTGCTCCACGAATAGGTATAAGAACCGAAGCCAAAGTTCTTCGAACCACCGGTAATGGTTGCCTGGACCTGACCGTTTTGGGTCACGCATGACGTGTTGTTCGCTTCAATGTCTTTGGTGATACCGAGGGGTGCCGTAGAGAAATCCCTTACCACGAGGTCGGGATAGGTTCCGGGGTCGGCCAGTGAACCGATCGTATTGGTTCCGTCGCCAAGGATCCATCGGTAGGTCCCCGGTGGCAGGTTCTTCGGTGGATTGAACACAAACGTCCCGCCAGCGGGAATGTTTTGTGCGGGGAAAAGGTTTACCGGGCCAAGAATAGCCAACGAAGCATTCACGCCGCCTTCGGTAGAGTTTATCTTAAAGGTGATGAATCCGTTTCCTGTAGGGGGTGTTGAACACGAGTTGGAAGTGGTAATGTCGACCGACAGCGTTCCGAACGTATAGGAAACAGCTTGGGCCCAGCTCGCAGTGGCCAGACCGAAGACGAGCGCAACGGAAGCGATGAGGGAGCGTCCTAATTTAGGTAGTAGAGTTCTATCCATTATCTGTTGGCGCTTTCGTTGAAGTCAATTGTTTTGGTACAGCCCTTGGAATCGACCACCCGGATCAGCTTTGGCAGGTTGCCCTTGTCAGCGGAGTGATTGCTCTTCTTGAAATCCCAGGTCAGCGGATTGTTTTTCTTATCCAGAAAGAAATAGTAGTAGGGTTCTTCGCCGCCGGAGACCCGCACATCGATGTTCACTTTGTCGCCGAGGGTTTGGGTGGTGTAGGACACTTCCAGCCGCGCGCAATCTGCAGAGGGATTGACAGGGGGATTTGCGTTCACACCGGTAAAAAGGGTGAGGAAGAATAGAATTGTTACATTCATACAGGCTTACTTACGGCATGGTACATAATGAATAACCTTTAAAAAAATATTGTAACCCGTGTAAAAAAATATATCCGCGTGCTACAAATCAGTCAAAAAAATTTATGTTCTCTAATGCATGTAACATTTAATCGAACAAACTAGAATTTGCGCTGGAGTATTTCACTCATCACAAAGGCCTTTCTGAAACCTTCAGGGTCCTGAAATTCTTTCAGATACTCCGCCATCAGATCGCGCTCTGTCGCTTGTTCGAATACTTTAAACTTACCGAATTTCACAACGGTATCTTCTACCCGCATGGTCTCCTCCAGTGAAGGCCGGTTGAATGCCTGCCGCTTTGCCTCTTCGTACGTCTCATACACCTTGTCGTGCTGGCGGTAATCGTAGTTCACGTCCTCGAGGTATTTGGCCTCGTCGTCTACCGGTTGTTGGGGAGTATATTTAGCCACCGGACGCGGTTGGCTGGGGACTGGTTTCTGTTGTTTCTGGGTTGCAATTTCCTGCAACAACTCCTCGAAGGTCAGCGACTTCTGTGGTGTGCTGGCCGGGGCCGGTTGTGGGGCGCGCGGGGTTGGTTTTGGAGGAGGCATAGGCTGGCTTTTGGATTCTTCAGGGCGTTTCTTCAGTAACCTGCTGAGCAGGTACACGATCCCTATGATCACATAAAGCCATAACTTAAAATTATCCATTGAAAACAAATTTATGAAAAAAAATGAAAAACCCATTTAGAGGTACTTTTTTGATGCTTTATGCGTTGTGATGTCGCTTCGTCGACGGGTAAGAAAATCGTCGGAATAGTCTAGGGATAACGTTGGGTCGACGGGGCCTCCAAAACGCTAAAAATGAGGTTCTTTTGCTGAAAAGTGGCCTTTTTAGGCTTTTTTGGCACCTAAATTTTTATTTTGAATTGCCAGCGGGATCGGTTTATCTTTGCCCTCCCCTTTTGAACGGAAAGGCAGCCACACAGCGGTTCTGCGTCGCTCAACCTCGCACAGCATCCATTCTTCGTGTACTGTTTTCCAGGCAAAACTGCGGGATATACCAAAACAACCACTAACAGCATGCAATTAGCGAAACTGGAGATCAAAGGCTTCAAGAGTTTTGCCGACAAAATCGTTATCAATTTTGATGAAGGGATTACGGGGATTGTTGGGCCAAACGGATGTGGCAAGTCAAACGTAGTGGATTCCATCCGTTGGGTGTTGGGCGAGCAAAAGACCAGCGCCCTGCGTTCGGAGAAGATGGAGAATATCATCTTTAACGGCACCAGCGCGCGCGGAGCCCAGCAAATGGCGGAGGTTTCGCTGACCATTAACAACACGAAGAACATCCTGCCTACCGAATATGCACAGATCACCATCACCCGCCGCCTCTACCGCTCGGGTGAAAGCGAGTATCTGCTAAACGGCGTGGTCTGCCGCCTCAAGGACATCACCAACCTCTTCCTCGACACCGGGGTGGCTTCCAACAGCTACGCCATCATCGAGTTGGGCATGGTGGACGACCTGCTGAACGACAAGGACAACAGCCGCCGCATGCTTTTCGAAGAGGCCGCCGGTATCTCCAAGTTCAAAAAGCGGAAAAAGGAAACCCTCAAAAAGCTGGAAGACACCGACGCCGACCTGGAACGGGTGGAAGACCTCTTGTTTGAGATCGAAAAGAACATGAAGAGCCTTGAAAAACAGGCCAAACAGACCGAGAACTATTACAAGATCAAGGAAGAATACAAGGAAAAAAGCATCCACCTGGCCAAGGTGGTGGTGAACAAGCAGAAGGACAAGTTCAACCACATCACCAAGCAGATCGAACAGGAGAACGACCGCAAGATCGGTCTGGCTGCCGAGATCTCGGAGAAAGAAGCCGTGATCGAAAAGGCAAAGGCGGAGCTGATCCTGAAAGAAAAAACGCTTTCGTCGCGTCAAAAGGCCATCAACGAGTTTGTGGCCAAGATCCGTCAGTACGAAAGCGAGAAACAGATCAAGAATGAACGGCTGAAATACTTGAACGACCGTGCAGCCGGTTTGCGCGAGCAGATCGACCAGGACCGCAAAAGCAACGAGCGCGCCCGCTTCAGCATTCAAAGCCTGGAAACGGAGAAGAAATCTGCCGAAGACATCTTCGAAGAGATCAGCCACAAACTGGAAACCCTGAAGGCCGACTACGAAAGCCAGAAGAATATTACCTCGGAATTGCAACAGCAATCCGACTCGATCCGCCGCGTGCAGCGTGAGCGCCAGGAAGAAAACTTCCAGATCAACAAAGACGTCGAGATCCGCGAAATCCAGGTCTCTTCCCTCAAGCAGGAACTTGAAAAAACCGCGAGCGACACCAGCCAGCAAAGCGCCAGCCTGGTGGAGTTCGAGAACAAGCTGAAGATCCTGCAGGAAGAACTGAACGTGAAGAACAACGAGCAGGAGAACCTGAAAAAAGAGGAAGAGGAAGTTCAGGAGCGCATGGTGCTGATCGAAAAAACGATCGACATGATCCGTGAGGAAATGAACGTGACCGGCCGCAAACTCGATGCGCGTCAGAACGAATACAACCTCACCAAATCGCTGGTGGAAAACCTCGAGGGCTTCCCCGAGGCGATCAAGTTCCTGAAAAAGAAAGTAGGCAAGAACGCTCCCCTCCTCTCCGACATCCTCACTACTTCGGAAGAGTACCGTGTGGCGATCGAGAATTACCTGGAGCCCTACCTGAACTACTACATCGTTGAACACGAGTCGGAAGCCTATGAGGCCATCAACATCCTGAGCGACGCAGCCAAGGGCAAGGCGCACTTTTTTATCCTGGATTCATTCGACAAGTTCGAGTCCACCACGGGACGCATTTATGACAACGCATTCCCGGCTACGGAGATCATCGAATACGATCAGAAGTACAGAAAGCTGATGGCGTACATCCTCGATAAGGTGTACATCTACGAAGGCGATACCAAAAATATCCCGTCAACGGACGAGAACACGTTCATCACCAAGAACGGCAAGCTCACCAAGCGCAAGTTCAGTATCTCCGGTGGTTCTGTGGGATTGTTCGAAGGCAAGAAGATCGGTCGTGCCAAGAACATGGAGAAACTCGAGAAGGAGATCAAGGAGTTGACCACGAAGCTCGACGATATCCGTGTCAGCCTGTTGGAAAAACAAGCCGACCTGGAGAAGCTGCGCAACAACAAGATCCGCCAGCAAATCGACGAGGTACAACGCGGCATCCGTCAGGTGAACGACGAGTTCGTTTCCCTGCGCACCAAACGCGAACAGTTCGCACAGATGCTGAACAACGCCGACTTGCGCCGCGAAGACATCCTGGAAAAGATCGACACCCTGTTGCGCGAATTGGACGACCTGAAGCCCCGTGCGCAACGCGCCCTCCACGACCTGGAGGAACAAGAAAACAAACTGGTATCCATCACCAACAACCTGGCCTCGAACAGCGAGGTGCTGAGTCAGAAATCGGCTGCCTACAATGAGCAGAACATCTTCTATCATCAGCAAGAGAACCGCGTGAAAAGCATCGAGCAGGAAACGCGCTTCAAACAGGAGTCGATGGACCAAAGCAGCCAGCGCATCGACGTGAACGTGGAGGAGCTGAAGAAGAATGAAGATGAAGTGAAACGCATCATCGAGACCACCCAATCCAACGACGACGAACTCCTCGGCATGTACGAAGAGAAAGAAGGCATGGAGAAGGGCTTGAGTGAGGCGGAGAAAGAATATTACGAATCACGCGGCTACATCGACCAGGTTGACAAGCAACTGCGCGAAGTACAGCACCAGCGTCAGAGCATCGACACGACGTTGATGGATCTGCAAACGCAATTGAACGAAAGCAAGATGCAGCTGAACTCGGTGAAGGAACGCCTTTCCGTGGAGTTCAACATCGACCTGGATTCTGTTGTGGGGCACACCGCCGCCGAAGAGTCGGAAGACTATTCGAAGGCCGACGAGGACAAGATCCGTCACGACGTTCAAAAGATCCGCGACCGGCTCGACAACATGGGTCCCATCAACCCGATGGCTATGGAAGCCTACACGGAGATCAAACAACGCAATGATTTTATCATCGCACAAAAAACAGATCTCCTGAAAGCGAAAGAATCCTTGTTCAACACCATCGCTGAAATTGAAGGGGTGGCCAGCCAGACCTTTATGGAGGCCTTCAACAAGATCAAAGAACACTTTATTCGCGTGTTCCAGTCGTTGTTTGTGCAAGGTGACGAGTGCGACTTGCGTCTCGTTGATCCCAACAACCCGCTGGAGTCCGACATCGACATCATTGCAAAACCCAAAGGCAAACGGCCGTTGACCATCAACCAGCTTTCGGGAGGAGAAAAAACCCTCACCGCTACGGCGCTGCTGTTTTCGATGTACCTGTTGAAGCCGGCACCGTTCTGTATCTTCGACGAGGTGGATGCTCCCTTGGACGACGCCAACATCGACAAGTTCAACAACATCATCCGCGATTTCAGCAAGGATTCGCAGTTCGTGATCGTGACGCACAACAAGCGCACGATGAGCTCTACGGACGTGATCTATGGTATCACTATGGTGGAGAAAGGTATCTCCCGCGTGGTTCCCGTAGACCTTCGCGAATTGGCCTGATCGTTCTTTTATCGATTTATAGAAAAGACCTGCCCCGTTGCAGGTCTTTTTTTATGCGGTTATCTTTTGGGATCAGGAATATTCCCCCCATCTTCGTCTGCGCCAGTCGTTGATTTTTTCCTCCCGCGTACGATTGGCAAGGCCTTTGCGTTATTCAACCTATGATCTCAAGACCATCCCAAACCGGCCACGCCCGGAACATTCTCCTGCTGCTATTTTGTCTCGCCATGTCCACCCAAGCCCAGGACCTGAAGCCCCTGGTGAAGTGGGGAAAGGAATTTGAGGCACCGCGCCATTCGTCGCTCAACGCCATTGTCGGTCACGACCAAACTGGCATCTACGCGATCAAGGAACGGTATGGCTTTGGAACCGGTGCCACCTTTTCGCTGGAGCATTACGACAACAATTTTCAACCGACCAAAACATTCGACCTGAAGCTGAGCCACGAAGGGAAGAACGCCGATCTTGAATTGATCTTGCAACTGCACAGCCGGCTTTACCTTTTCTCCTCCTTCCGGGACACCCATACGTCGCGCAAAAAATTATTTGTACAGGAGATCAACCGCACCACGCTGGAACCTCTTCCGGACAAACGCCAGATTGCCGAGATCGATTTTGGGTCGGAGTCGCGGCGGAACAGCGGCACGTACACCATCAAAGTGTCGCGCGACAGT
The DNA here is from genome assembly GCF_003589925.1 of Chryseolinea soli. Classification (NCBI taxonomy): domain Bacteria; kingdom Pseudomonadati; phylum Bacteroidota; class Cytophagia; order Cytophagales; family Fulvivirgaceae; genus Chryseolinea; species Chryseolinea soli. The sequence continues at coordinate 6,813,633 of NZ_CP032382.1, forward strand.
TCGAAGGTGTTGGTGTTTTATGCCCTCCCCTACGCAAAGAACGAGCCCGAGGCATTTGGTTTCCAGGTGTTGGACGACGCCATGAATCCGTTGTGGAACAAAGAAGTAAAATTACCCTACGAAGATGGACTCTTTACGATCGAATCCATTCGCGTGGACAATGACGGCGACGCCTATTTGCTGGCGGTCATCTACAAAGACAAGCGCAAAAGTAAACGGCACGGATTGCCCAACTACACCTACAGTGTTTTTGCGTTTGGCGACAAGGGCAAGACGGCAAAGGAATATCCTATCCGCCTGGAAGATCGTTTTCTCACCGATATGCAAATCGAGATCCTCAACAACAAGAATCTCATTTGCGCGGGCTTCTATTCCGAAAAGGGGACCAACAGCATCCGCGGAACATTTTTCCTCACCATCGATGCCGTGACCAAAGACATCAAAACGCAGAGCTACAAGGAATTCGGCATCGACTTCATCACCCAAAACATGAAGGAGGGCGAGGCTGACCGGGCACGCCGCAAGGAGAAAAGCGGGGAAGAGAATGAGTTGTATGAATATGACCTCGACAAGTTGCTCGTGGGCAAAGACGGTGGTGCAATGCTGATCGGCGAACAATATTATGTGAGCCAATCCACCAGCAATATGATGATGAACGGCATGATGCAAAACTACACCACGTATCATTACAACTACAACGACATCATCACCGTAAAGATCGACCCCTCGGGTCAGATCGAGTGGGCGGAGAAAGTAGCCAAGCGCCAGCACACGATCGACGACGGCGGCTTTTACTCGTCCTACACCATGGCCATCGTGAAAGGCCAGATCTGTTTCATCTTCAACGACAACCGGAAAAACGCAACCTACAACGGGACGGGCAAGATCTATAACTACAGTCCCAATAGCCGCAACGAGAACTCGGTGATCATGTTGGTGAGCATCGATCAGACGGGCAAGCAAGTGCGGCAGCCCTTGTTTGGTGCGCTGGACGCGGAAGTGATCACGCGCCCCAAAGTGTGTCAGCAGATCTCATCGAGCGAAGTGATCCTGTTTGGACAGCGAAAGAAGACACAGCAGTTTGCACGGGTTTTCTTTGAGTGATGCCGTCACGTTTCGAGGACGACGGGCTTTGTCGGGTCGATCTTGAACCACAATGCCGCGCTGACGAATAAGCACGCAGCGATGAGAAACAACGGGTAGCTGAAGTTTCCGGTTTGTTGAACCAGGATGCCAAAGATGAGGGTGATGAAGAAGCCACCCAGTTGCCCCGCGAAGTTCATAGCGCCCACGACAACACCTGAGTTTTGCCGACCGATGTCCACACACACCGCAAACGCGACGGGCAGCGCCAGATCTTTTGTGAGCACGGAAAGTGCCAGCAAATAGCCCGAAGATGTTTTACTGTGCAACACACCGGCGCCCAGGAACAAGAGGGCCGACAATCCTAAACCAACGACTGCCACGATCCGTCGACCCGGTTTCAAACCAAATTTCTGGGTAAGCCAATCACTGAGAAAGCCTCCGGTGAGACATCCGATCGCGCCAAAAAAATAAGAAAGGGAAAGGAAATTTTTTGACTCATCCTCCGTCATGCCCAACCCCTCCTGGAAATAGGTGGACGACCAGTTGGTAAAGAAATAGGACCCATAGAAAAACAGATGGCACATGAGCATGAGGATCCACAGATTGGTGTTCCGGGTGATGGACTTCCAGGGGATTCCATGCCGGGCGCTGCCAAGCTTGCGGCCCAATTCAATTTCCGCGAGTTCGTGTTCGGTGACGGCAGGTTTTTGGCGGGGCTCATCGCGAAACCAGATGAACCACACCGCAGCCCAAACAAACCCCAGAACCCCCAGAGCCCCGAAAGCCAGTCGCCATCCAAAGGCATGAACCAGCGGCACAACAATGAGCGGGGTTAACGCCCCGCCTATGCGACCAGCCGCCCAAATGGCCGACTGCGCCCGGGCAGTTTCTGTGCGGGGAAACCAATGGGCGATGGCGATCGATGCATTGGGATATGCGCCGGCCTCGCCCGCCCCGAAGAGGAAACGGATAATAAGTAGAATTATAAAGCTGAACGCCGAGCCCGTAAGCGCCGTGAACACCGACCACCACACGACCACGCGCGTGAGCACCCTGCGCGCTCCAATGCGGTCGCCCAAAGCACCTGTGGGAATTTCAAACAAGGCATAGGACAAAGAGAACGCCGCCAGTATGTAGCCAAATTGTTGATTATCCAACCCAAGGTCGGCTTTCACGTATTTCGCTACCACGTTCATGCACACCCGGTCCAGGTAGGTGATGACCGACAGGAGAACGAGGAGCAAGAGGACCTGGTAGCGTACTTTCAAATGACCCGATGGATTAGTCCTTCAAGATAGAAAGGATTGATCAAATGCCATAGAGCATCCTAACCCAACGTTCAGGCCACGGTTGTTGGTCAGAAGGTAGAGACGTGTAGTTTTTTGTCGCCTTCCTTGAGGAGCGTTCCTTTCTTCTTCACTTCGCTTTCCTGTTTTCGCTCGTCGGTGATGAGCGTGTCCAGGTAGCGTTGCACATTTCCATAGGGCACCGTCACCGGTTTGCCCGTGGTGATGGCCTGGGTGGCATAGGCGTTGACGAGATCGGGATAGTGGGCCATAAACATTTCGTGCGTGGCAAACATATCACACCCTAGGATGACATCGCCCGACACCACGACCATGCCGATCACATCGGGTTCGCTGGCAAAAAGCGGCTTGAAGTAGTCGGTATATTTTTTCAGGCTTGCGCTGAACGGTCCGGAATTTTTCAAGGCGGTGAGTGTGCCGGTGCTCGTGGTGGCGTTGTTTTTCGATGTGGTTTCCGCCACCTTATCCCAAACCTTCTGCTGATCTTTTTCCACGATAGCCGCCTTGCGGACGTCGTTCGTTGAGAACGACGAATACGACTTAAACTCCATACCCTCATCCCCTCCTTTCTGCGGTTGCCAACGACCGGGCTCTACACAGAAGACCGAAATATCCTTTTTGCTTTTGGGGTACAAAAGAAAATCCTGCGCGATGACACGATCTTGTTTGCCGCCCTGCACCACCTCGCCCGAAAGCACCATGATGGTGTCGGATGATACGTTTTCGATGTAGAGTGTGTTCACTTCTCCCCTGTCGCGTTCGGTGATCTTTGCTTTATTTTTTTGCAGGCCATCCTTGAGCGTCACATAGTTTCCCACATGCTTATGCTGTTCTTTGAAGGCTGCGTTCGCTCGCACGGGATACACCTGGAGGTTTTCATAGGCATACTTTTTCAGTGCCGCAGCTGGTTCCAGTTTCAGGTTGGCTTTGTTGTATTGCGCATGGGTTGTGGCGATCGCGATCGCCAGGAGCAGGTTTGTGAACATGAACCGTTTCATATGCTATCGGAGTGGGTTGAAGGTGCTTTTATTTCCAGCTCAAATTTTTTGCCTGGCCGTAGGCCTTCAGCGACTTGATCATGGTAGCATCCAGGGAAGCTGTCTTGTCTGCGGCGGTGCTGTGGGTGTCGATATATTTGCTGCGTTCTTTTTGGAGCGTCTGGATTTCTGCCTGTATGCGGGCACGGTCAGCTGCTTTTTGGGCGATATAGCTTTTGCGTTGCTCCACCGTCATGGAGCGCATTTCTTCGGGTAAGTCGTCGGTTTTGGTTTCGGTAACGATCTTGGCGTTATCCTTTGAGGCATCGATCAGGTCCCAGCTTGAATTGGAATAGACCTTCGAACTTTTGGAAAGGGTGCGCTCTACTTCATTTGCCTTGCCGTATTGCGCAGCATTGCTGTCCTGAACCCGTTGTTGATCTTTTTTGTATGCGCCGGACGCGCCATAGTAAACATAAGTGGCATTCAAGGCCTCATTTTTGGCGCTGATCTGATCATCGAAAGGCGTTGCGATATAGACGGTCTTGCGATTTTGTTCGATGCTCATATAGGCACCTCCTCCTACGTCTGCTCCCCGCTTCCAACTCGTTGCAATGCCTTCGTCAAAGCTTCCGCAGAAGATCGTGTTCACCACGACATCCTTTTCTTTCGCGTATTGACATGCCCACTCATACGAAACACTTCCCTGCGAGAAGGGCTCGTTGCCGGCGATGAAAATCATTTTGAGGTCGTTTTTCTCTCCCGACCATTCCAGTTGTTCGAGTGCCGTACGGATCACGTGTCCACAATATTCCTGGCCGCCATTGGTGGTGAGGGCAAACAATTTTTCGGAGAGTACGTCCAGGTCTCCCGTCAGCGGACTCACCTGGCGGATGTAGCCGTTGCCGGACGACAGCCGGTCGTTGCCATATTCGTAGAGGGCAATGGCGATGTCGGGCGACGCACCGTCGCTGCATTTGGCGGCGGCCAGCTCGTTCACGATCTTCCACAACTGCGATTTGGCTTGTTCGATGAGCCCGTCCATGCTGTTGCTGGTGTCCAGCAGCAAGGCCAGCTTGATCTTTTGGCTTTTCACGGTGGCCGGCTCGGCAGTTGGTCTGGTCTCCGAGTGAGCCGGCTGGCATTCAGTATACAGGCATAGGGCGGCGGTGAAAACGATACCTTTCAAAAGCAGGCCCGCGGCGGTGTTCAGGTGTCTCATGGCTAATTGTTTTTTTTTTAAATCTCACGCGAAAAAAGAGGAATGGGTATCGAAACTGAGGGAGGGCGCCATTCCACTGAGTGAACCGCCAGGCCGGCTTCGGGAAAGCCTGGTTTAGGTTGGTCTCCCGAAAATTTGCATTTTGAATATTGTATTAACTTTCCCGCTCAAAGCTCATTTCATGCGCCAACGAATCGTCATCGTGTTCTGTTTTCTGGGGATCTTGCTCTCGACGACCGGTTATGGTCAGGCCAGCAAAAAAGACTCCTACACGAAATTCAAGAGCAATTCCTCGCGCCAGTCGGTGTCGGTGTTGTTGAATGAAGCGAGTGGAATGAAGGATAAAGACCCACAAAATGCGCTCAGCAAAGTGCGGGAAGCCCTTGGACTAAGCCTGGCCAACGGCGAGTCCTTCAATGAAGGACGATGCTACCTATTGCTGGGCGAGATCAATGAAGGCCTGCAGGAATGGAAGCTGGCCCTGGACAATTATGGACATGCCCGTGAAAAACTTGTTACCCCAAAGGGTGGATACACCGACGAGTATGTGCGTGCCGTGCAAGGCATGGGCAACACCGCCCTGAAACTCGGGCAATACGCTGAAGCTTTGAAGCACTTTGAAGAAGCCTTGCAGCTATCCAGGAATGCCAACCAAAAAGCTGCCTTGCAATTGAGCTTGTCGGAAGTGTATTACCAGATGGAGCGCTACCCGGAAGCGTTGGTCCCTTTGAAGGAGATCGACCTCACCCCGAAGAAAGTAGTGAGCAGTGACAACAGTTTTTCCAACCAAGCCAAGAACCAGGAAGCGAAGATCTATGCCCGCCTTAACAACCTGGACAAAAGCAAAGCCCTGTTTGACAGCTCGGTGAACACGTTGCGCCAAACCAAGAACGTGAGCCCCGAAGAAGACCAGTCTTTGCAAAAGGCCAAAGAGGAAATCGCGGGCGTATTTCGCTCCCAAAACCGTTACGATGACGAGATCGACCTGCGCAATAAGTCCATTGAATATAACCTGGAGTCGAATAACTTTTCTGAAGTGACCAAGGACAAAGTAGAGATCGGCAACGCGCTCGACGCCAAAGGCGAACCCCGCGCTGCGCTGAGGGCCATCGAAGAAGCCGCGCGCATTGCCGACACCCTCCACAATCCCAAGGAGCAGATGTATGCCTATCAAACACTGGCCAACCTCTATGAAAAGAACGGCATGACGTCCAAGGCGCTGGATGCCTATCACAAATTCAGCTTCCACGTCACGCAGGCCGACTCGCTCAACGAAGTGCAGCGTCTCCAGCAGGCCCGGATCCTCAACATTCAAAAAGACATCACCGAACTCTCCAAGAATGTATCGCTCGGCAAACAGGAAGAAAGCCTGGAGCAGGCCACCGTGACGCGTCAACGGATCATCATCTATGGACTGCTGGCCTTGTTGCTGGTGATTGGCACCACCTCGTATTTCACCTATAAGAATGCGCAAGCCAGCAAAATGGCCAACCAACTGCTGGCCTTGAAGTCGCTGCGCAGCCAGATGAACCCGCATTTTATTTTCAATGCGCTCAATTCCGTCAACCATTTTATTGCCCAGCAGGACGAGCGCGCTGCCAACAAATTCCTTTCCGAATTCTCCCAACTGATGCGGCTCGTGCTAGAAAATTCACAAGAGGATTTTATTCCCTTGCAACAGGAGCAGGACATTCTCTCGCTGTACCTGAAACTGGAGCACTATCGCTTCCGCGATAAATTCGACTACACGATCGACGTAGACGCATCGCTGAACACCGAAGCGATGGAGGTCCCTCCTATGCTGATTCAGCCTTACATCGAGAACGCTGTCTGGCATGGGTTGAGGTATCGGGAGGAGAAGGGTCATCTTTCGCTCCGGTTCATCAAAGACAACGGGCAGTTGGTGGTGGAGATCAAAGACAACGGCATCGGCCGCAAACGGTCGGCCGCGTTGAAGACGGCGCAACAGAAAAAACACCGGTCCACCGGCTTGAAAAATATTCGCGAGCGGCTGGACATCCTCAATAAAGTTTACAAGACCCATTACCGCGTTGCCATAGACGACCTGCCGGAAGGATCGGGAACCGAAGTGCGCGTGTATTTACCTATGAAAAATCATACCGCGAGCCTATGAAAGCCGTGATCGTCGACGATGAAAAAGACAGCCGCCAGATCCTGGCGAACTACCTGGCCAAATACTGTCCCGAAGTCCAGGTCTGTGGCTTTGGCGAGTCCGTATCCACCGGGCTGGAGGCCATCGAAGCCCACCGCCCCGACATTGTTTTTCTCGACATCGAAATGCCCTATGGCAACGGCTTCGACCTGCTGGACAAGGTTGGTCAGGTAGATTTCGAGACGGTCTTTGTCACGGCCTTCGACACCTACGCCATCCAAGCCCTCAACCTGAGTGCCGCCTATTACCTGCTGAAACCCATCGACATCGACGAGCTCATCAAGGCCGTGACCAAAATAAAAGAAGAGCGCGCCGCCGAAAACTACAAACACCACGCGCAAGTGCTCCTGGAGAATTTGCGCGCACCCTCACCTCAAAAGATCATGCTGCCCACCCTGGAGGGCTTCGAGATCGTGTCGATCAACACCATCTTATATTGCGAGGCCGTAGATAACTTCACCCGCTTTCATTTCGAGACGGGCACTCCCCTGCTCATTTGCCGCACACTGAAATATTTTGAGGAAGTGTTGGGGGAGCATGGCTTTCTGCGGATCCATCGATCGCATCTTATTCATCCCCATCATGTTATTCGATACTCGAAGGGAAAGGGAGGGTTTGTGACGATGAAGGATAAGCGGGAATTGGAGGTGGCGCCGAGTAGGAAGAAGGAGTTGTTGGGGTTGTTTGAGCGATGAGGTTCAGGAGCCAGAATCCAGGAGCCAGTAGTTAGTGGTCAGTAATCAGTAGTCTCTATTCAGTAAATCATGGCTGGCAAATAGGCAGGATGCACAAGCATTTGGAGGTTGATCTGTAACCATAGGCCATCAATCGCTTCGTGAACTTTAAATCTGAAATAGATGCATTCTCTTCATCTAATCGGCAGAAATCACAAGCCAAACAGCGCCCTAACAACTATCGAATACTGACTTCTGGCTACTAACTACTGGCCACTGAATTCTGGCTCCCCCCTAAAAACAAAAAGCACCACAGCTAAACCGTGGTGCTTTTTTTAGGCTTTGTATGCTCAGTATTACCCAAGCACGCGTCTGTCCTGTTTGAATTACTTCACGTGTTTGTTCACGACTTTAGCCAATTCGAACATGGAGATCTGATCTTTGCCACCGAAAATGGCTTTCAGCTTCACGTCGCCGTTGATCATTCTTCTGTTCTTCTTGTCCTGAAGATTGTTCTTCTTGATGTAGTCCCAGATCTTTTTGATGATCTCTGTTCTGGGGATGGCTTTGGTGCCGATCACTTCAGAAAGGGCTGCGCTGGGAGTCAGAGGAACCATGAAGGCTGCGTTGGGTTTTCTTTTTGCTGCTTTCTTAGGAGCTTTCTTGGCTGCTTTTTTAGGAGCGGCCTTCTTTGCGGCCTTCTTGGGAGCTGCTTTCTTTGCCGCTTTTTTAGCGGACTTCTTCGCAGCTTTCTTAGCTGCTTTTTTCGCTGTTTTTGCCATAGCGTTTTTGAATTTTAGAGTTAATTAATAATTACTTAAAATGTTATGGTTCACACTTTGCTGTGAATATACTATATTTTGAATCACACTTACAATTTTCATCTTTTTCTCACTGTGTTTTACACCCTCCGCGACGTTCATTTTCCCTATGAAAAACACCCCCATCACCACGTGTGATAGGCCTCTTTTGTCTCTGAAAAAACATGCTGTGTGCCCTTCGCGAAGCACTGCCGGATGACCTTCTAACCTTCTGCTTACCCGTCCACATTGGCTTACATTCTTACTATAGCTAGGGAATCATATAGTAAAGAAAAAGAACACGATACGTTGTAAAAAACACTTCGCCACCACCCCGGCTTCCACACCCGGGAGTGCCAAAGTTTTTTCATTCTGCTTGTAGTTTCTCCTGCGGAAAGATACTTTTGATATACTAAAGGCTGACGCCAATGAAGGTACTGATCCTCGACGATGAGAAGTTCGATTTATTTGTAGTAAAAAAATTAGTGGGACTGGAGTTCGAAGCTGAGGGTTTCACCGTTCCCCAGGAGGCGCTGGACTGGGCGCGGGCAAATACTTTCGATGTGGTCATCATCGATTACTACCTCACCACTACCGTACTGGCCCACCATGTGCTGCACCAATTGCGCACCTTCGTCACCCATCCGTTCAAAGCCTTTGTGCTCACCAACTATGTCGATAACCAGCAAGTGACCGAGCTGAAGGCGGCGGGGTTCGACGCCGTGATCCACAAGCCTTTCACCCTGGAATATTTCAAGGTTCAACTGGGGCTTTGACCCCCTCATCCCCTTAGCAACGCAGCTACTTCCGAAAATCCCTTTTCGATCGCCATGTCATAGGGTGTTTGGCCTTGGTCGGTCTTTGCCTGCGGGTTTGCGCCGTAGCGGAGGAGGATCCGGGTCATCTCCAGGTCGCCATAGTGGGCGGCGGTATGCAGCGCCGTGTTGTTGCCTTGCTGGGTAGCCTGCGCGTCGGCGTGATGCTCCAGCAACAGGCGCACGATGTCGGTGGCATGCGCAGCAGCGGCCGAGTGGAGCGGAGCCACATGGAAGGCGTTGCGTGAAGCGAGACTGGGGTCGGCACCTGCGCCCAACAGGTACTCCGCCACCGGTGTCCGGGCAAAGAAGCAGGCTAACCCAAGCGGCGTGAAGCCGTCGGCGGAGAAGGCGTTGAGTTGGTCGCGATTTTCAGTGACGAATCCTTTGACCTTGTCGAGGCTTCCTGCGGCACTGGCTTCAAAGATGTCGAGGTTGGATTTGTGGGCCAGCAGGTAGTCGCTCAGTTCGGTATTTCCATAATAAAAACTGAGCGATAAAAGCGATACACCCTGTGTGTCGCGGGTGTCGACCAGCGCGGGATGTTGTTTCAGTTCGTCGATGAGATCGGTTGTGCGGCGCGCCTTGAGGAGCGTCAATACTTTTTCTTCCATGGTCGGGCTATTGGGTGATGTTACGGAGCTTCAGGAATTCGAGGACCTCTCCCGCCTCTCCTTTCTGGGCGTGCATCAACAGGGTGATGCCGTGAGGGCCTTTGCAGAGATGGGTATCGGGGAAGGCGGCAAAGATCGCTTTCACGATGTCGATCTTGTTCATCATGGCGGCGGTGAAGATGTCCATGCGGGCGCCTTTTCCAACCAGGTACTCCGCGATGTCTTTGCGGCCCATGTGGGATGCCCCTCCGAGGGCGGTTTCAAAATCGCCATTGCCCCAATCGTAGGTCGCGTGGAGTACGGCCGGCATTTCTTCCAGCATTTGTTTGGTGCCGGCCAGGTCGCCGTGACCCAGCCTGACAAACTCTTTTACTTTGTCGACGCTGAGGGGGTCGGGTCGTTTGTCCTGGGCCAGTGCCGGAACACCGGCGAGCGTGAGGATGGGGAGTCCGGTAATAAAATTGCGGCGGGTTATCATAGAAGTGTGGGTTTATAGTGACGAAGCTAGGGTGACGCGGGCGAGTGAACTTCTTTTAAATCACCTTTTTGTATCTTACTTTAAATTACACAATCGTGCTGGCATTCGTACATAAAGATCCCCAAAAGAAACGTGCCCCGGAAGGATCGCTGTTTGCCAGTACGCGCGAAAGTTCCATCATCATGAACAGCAGCGCCCGCTTCCACGATTGGAAAGGCGTGGGCCCGCTGTCGTTGAAAGTGGCGTTGAAAGGCGAGGCGATGTATGAAGTCGAGCACCGGCGCCTGACCGTGGACGAGCATCGTCTCCTGATCCTCAATGACGCCCAGGAGTATCGCGTGCTGGTGAACAGCCCCTTCAAAGCCGAAACCTTTATCGTCTTCTTCGATGCCACCCTGGTGGCCGATGTCCTGCAACATTTTCAGCGTTCGGACGAACGGCTGCTGGACAACCCGGCAAATCCCCTGTCATCTGATTACACCTTCAATCTGAATACCCTTGACCTGGACGATGGGCTCCGGCAGAGACTGGCGCAGCTCAAGCAATCCATCGCGCAAAACGCTCCGATGCTTTCGCTGCGGGAAGACCTTTTCTTCCTCTTCCACGCGTTGCGGGCAACCGAAGCGCGCGCATCATCGCATGCCCTGACGCTGCCGTTTGCCAAGACGAGCACCCAGCAGGAGATTGCCCGCCGGCTGTTGGTGGCCCGCGATTATCTGCATGCCTATAAATCTGAAGCCATCGGTCTGGAAGAATTGAGCGACGCTGCCATGCTTTCACCCAACCACCTGCTGCGCAACTTTTGTGTTTACTTTGGCTGCACGCCTTTTCAATACCTCACCCGCCTGCGCATGAAAACCGCCGAACAGCTCTTGCAATATTCAGCACTACCCATCACCGAGATCTGCCAGGTGGCCGGCTTTGAAAGCCTGAGCTCTTTCAGCTGGTCATTCAAAAAAATAACCGGCAGGTCGCCCCGCCGGTTTAGGATGGATCATCTGCAATAAATGTTCTTATTCTTCTTTCAGTACCACTGCCGGGTTAAGCGACGCCGCGCGCAAGGCCAGGTAGCCCACGCAAATCATCGCCAGGATAAGCTCCGCGCCTCCCGCCAGGATGAAGAGCCAGGGATTGATCGACACCCTGTACTGGAAAGTATCCAGCCACTGCTGCATCACCCACCACGACAGCGGTGTGGCGATGATCAAAGCGACCACCAGCAGTTTAACATACTGCGTATTCATCATCAGGTAGATGCTCGACAGCGAAGCACCAAAAACTTTGCGGACACCGATCTCCTTCTTGCGCTGCTCGGCCGAGTAGGCCACCAGCCCCACCAGCCCAATGATGGCAATGGTGATGGAAAGCACCGTGAAGACGGAGAACAGGGATCCAAGGCGTTGTTCTTCCTGGTAGCGCATCTTCAACTGTTCGTCCAGGAAAGAGTATTCAAAGGGAGTTGCATCCGCGATCTGGTTCCAGCGCTTCTCAATCCTCGCGATCAATGACGCTACGTCGGGCGTGTTGAACCGGATGGATACCGTGCGGAGGTCTCCAAATATCTTGGATTTTATGTTGAAGAACATGAACGGGTTGATGGTCTCGTACAGCGACCGGAAATGAAAATCCTTTACCACGCCAATGATCTCCTGCCGGCCTACATCGTCGCCAACGTAAATGATGTGTTGGCCAATGGCCTGCTCTGGTGTCCACCCGTATAATCTCACCGCGGTCTCGTTCAGGATCACAGCGTTTACGTCCGACGGTCGGTTGGGCTCGAAGCCCCGACCGGCAACCAGCTGGTGTTGTGCCGTTGCCAGGTAGTAGTCGTCTATTTTCATGTAGGTGATAGGCAGCTTCAGGTCGTTGCCTTCCCGCATGAAAATGTCTTCAAACGCTTTGCGAAAATCGGCGGAAGCCGATACTTCCTCTACACCGGGATAGGTGGCGATCTCATCGCGGAAGGATTGCAATTGGTTCCCGAGCTTTTCGCTATTGTTCACGATCAGCATGCTCTCCTGGTTGAAGCCCAGGCTTGCCGATTGGAAATACTTCAGTTGATCGAACACAACCATGGTGGCCACCATCAACGCAATGGAAATGGTGAACTGAAAAATCACCAGCACGTTCCGCAGATTCGACGTGCGCAGGCCCGAGATCATCTTGCCCTTGAGCACCTGTGCCGGACGGAACGAGGTGAGGTAGAAGGCGGGATAAAGCCCTGCCAGGAAACCGACCACCAACGGCAGCAGGATGATGATGGCAAAGAACAATTTATTATCCCACAGGGTAACCGGGATTTCCAGACCTGTGAGCGGCTGAATGAGCATGCGAAGCAGTTCCATTACCCCGAGCCCCAGCAACATGGCCACGAACGTGACCAGGATGTTCTCTACCTGGAACTGGGCGATGAGCGAAGCACGATGGAGGCCCAGGGTTTTCTTGACACCCACTTCTTTTGCCCGGCTGGCACCCCGTGCCGTGGAGAGATTGATAAAGTTCACCACTGCGATCAATAGGATAAACGCGGCCACGATGCTGAAGACATACACATACTTGATGTCGCCTACGGGGCCCAGGCGGTTGCCGGTGTCCGAAGAATATAGCCGCATCTCGCGCACCGGTTGGAGATACACTTCCCACGCACCCCTTTCCTTTATAAATTCGTTGAAGTCAATCCCAATCCGCTGAAAAGTCGCCGGTGCATAACGCATCGGCAGCGTCTTCAGCGTCTTGTTTAACGCAGTGACGTCGGTGCCGGGTTTGAGTTTTACATAGGTGACCACTTGCGTAAAGATCCAACTCCACTCCATCTGCTTTATGATCGGGACAGACGGCATCGACAGGAGATAGTCAAAATGAAAGTGCACGTTGGTGGGTTGTGTTTTTGTCACGCCCGTAATTTCCGCGGTCTCCCGCTGGTCGCCGATCTGGATGAGCTTGCCTAGGGCAGGTTCGTCGCCAAACAGGCGCTTGGCCGCCTCGTCTGAAATCACCACTTTATTTTTTCCTTCCAGGGCGGTGCGCGGATCGCCTTCTTTCAATTCGAAAGCAAAAAATGAAAAGAAGGTGGAGTCGGCGGCCAGCACGCGTTCTTCGTTGAAGGCCACCACGTCGCGGTTGGGTTTGGTGTAGCGCACGATCTGTCCGCCGGGTGTATTGATGCGCAGGACCGTCTCGATCGAGGGATATTCCGTGATCAACGCATTGGCTACCGCCGGTCCCGTAGACCCCCAATAGCCTCCCTTGGGATTCCAGATGTTGGTCATGTTGACGCGATACAGGCGATCCACGTCGGGATGCATGGAATCATACGACAATTGATGGGTCACATACAGGAACAACACCAGGCTGGTGCCCAGCCCCAGGGCCAATCCGGCGATCTTGATCAACGCATAGTAGCGTTCGCGAAAAATGCTGCGGATGGCGGTCTTAAAATAATTCTGGAACATATGATGAGAAGGTTAAGACGTTTAAAATATACGTGAAGATTTTATTCCGTGCGCAGGGTTTCGGCCGGGTTGGAAACAGCCGCCCGCAGTGAACGATAACTTACCGTGAGCAAGGCGATGGTCAACGTGGCTCCCACCGCAATGAGAAATGCCGGCCAGCGGATGTCGATGCGGTAGGCAAAGTTTTCCAGCCACCGGTGCATCGAATACCAGGCCAGCGGCGCCGCCATCACGAAGGCGATCACGATGAGCTTGATAAACTCTTTCGAGAACAGCATCATGATGCTGGTCACCGACGCGCCCATCACTTTGCGGATGCCGACCTCTTTCAGTTTTTGATTGGCCATGAACGAGATGAGTCCGTACAAGCCCAGGCAGCCGATGAAGATGGAGATGCCGGCAAAGATCTTGAAGAGGGTGAACGTTCTTTCGTCCTGACGGTAGAGGGCAGCCAGTTCCTGATCGAGGAATTCGTATTCGAAGAAGTAGTCCGGGAAAACTTCGTTCCAATTCTTTTCGATGAACTTGATGGTCTCCGAAAAATGTTCGGGCGCCACCTTCATACCGGCCGTGAAATAAAATTCGGGCATGCCCATGAGCAATACAGGTTTGATCTTGTCATGCAGCGACGTCACGTGAAAGTCTTCCACTACACCGATCACTTCGGCGTTCGTGCGCCGCACACCGGTGGTGATGAATTTTCCGATGATGTCTTTCGGATCGTGAAAACCCAATGTCCGTACGGCCGCTTCGTTGACGATGTATTTAAATTCCGCTTCGCCTTCCGGCAAACCAAAGTCCGCACGTTTCTCTTCGGCTTCCGTGAACCAGCGTCCCGCCACCAGTTTGAGGCCATACGTGTCGCGGTAGTGTATATCAACTGGTTTTAACCCTATGTCGTAACGTTCCCCAGTGCCCTTCTCTGTCAGGTAGAATCCTGTATTGAAATTATTATTGGAAGTCGGTGCGCCCAAGCAAAAGGATAGCTGTTGAATGTTGGGATTGGCTTCCAGGCGTGCCCGCAAGGCGAGCATGTTTTGCCGGTTGATATCCGGAATGGGAATGTTGATGATCGCATCCTTGTTGAATCCCAGCGGTTTGCTGTTAAAATATTCCATCTGGTCGGCCACGATGAGCGTGCCGATGATGAGCACCTGCGCGATCATGAACTGGAACACCACCAGCACCTTCCGCACCGTGGCGCCGGAACTGCCTTGGGCCGAGATCTTATTTTTCAGAACGGCCGCCGGATTGAACCCCGACAAGATCACCGCCGGATAAAATCCCGAAAAAAGTGTGGCCGCCACCATTAACCCCAGCAAGAACAACACCAGCATCGGGTTGGAAAGAATGTTCAGCCCCAGCGACTTGGTCAGAAACCGGTTGATCCACGGCAACAGCCACTCCGTTGCACAAAGGGAGATGAGCACGGCACACAGGGTGATCAGGAAAGTCTCGCCCAGAAAATACAGGGTGAGTTGGCCGCGCTTGGCGCCAAGCGTTTTCCGGATGCCGATCTCTTTCGATTTTTTTATCGCCAACGCCGTGGCCAGGTTGATGAAGTTGATGCAGGCAATGGCCAGGATGAACAATCCCAGGATGGCCAGCACCACCAGGTCCGAATATTCGGCATTGGAGAACGTTCCGGGATTTTTGGTATATTTTTTACTGAAGTGAATGTCTTGCAAGGCCTGGAGCGAATACGTCTGTTTGATCGATTGGTCCTCCCCCGCCATATATTTTTTCACAAATGCAGCGAAGCGCGGGGTCAGCGAAGCGGGGTCGATCGTTGAGGGCAGAACGATATAGGTAAAACCTGAAGCCGTCATTCCCCACTCATCCAGTGGCAGGCCGCCCAGAAAATCCTCCGTGAGGGAGGGCATGGAAACGACCATGGTAAATTGAATGTGCGACGTGGCGGGAGGATCGGCTACAATGCCGGCTACATCCAGTTGCACTTTGTTGCCGATCTTGATGGTGGTCACGCCTTCATGCTTCAACAGCTTCTTAGCCAGTGACTCGGTGAGAAACACTTTTCCGGGCTGACCTAATTCGGCTTTGGGATTTCCTGAGATCACCTTGAAACTAAACACCTCGAAAAACAACGAGTCGGCAAAAAGGATATTCTCCACTACCTGCTTGTCATCGCCCACCCGCACGAGGACCTCGTCCTGGTAATGCATTTGGGTGACCAGCGGAATCTCCGGAAAATCATTGCGGAAAGCTTGCGCCAGCGGGTAAGGCGTAGCGGCTTCCGACTGAACGCCTGAAGCGCTTTCTGAATCCTGGACAATCCGGTAAAGGCTGTTGTAGTGCGCATGAAATTTATCGAAACTCAGATCATAGGTGATCATCAAAAAGATCACGATGCAGGAGGTGAGCCCGATGCTCAACCCCAGCACGTTGATGAGGGTGTAGTTCTTGTTCCGGAGGAAATTTCGAAGGGCAATGATCAAATAGTTTTTTATCATAATGCATCATCCATTACTAAAGTTGTGCCATTGTTATAATGTATTAATAATCAACTATTTACATAATAACAATGTGATTTAAATCCGATAAGATGTATCAAAAACGATACAAAGAAACGTTTGAATATGATACAATTCCAGTAGCTTTATAAACCAAAAACAAAGGAATTTATGGCTTGGGCTGGCGTTTACGCGCAGGCCGGCCATCCCAAACCGACTCTAAGCTGATCTGATGAACGCTGCAAAGATATTGATCGTAGACGATGACCGCGACGTGCTGGAAACCGCCCGCATGTTTTTGAAACAGGAATTTTCGCTAGTGCAGATCGAAGAAGATCCCGCGAAAATTCCCACCCTCATGAAAAACCAGGACTTCGATGTGATCCTGCTTGACATGAATTTCAAAAAGGGTGTGAACGATGGCGAGGAAGGATTCCACTGGCTGGACCAGATCCTGAAAGCCGATCCCCAAGCCGTGGTCATTCTCATCACGGCCTATGGCGAAGTGGACCTGGCGGTGAAAGCCATGAAGAATGGCGCCGTAGACTTCGTGCTGAAACCGTGGAAGAATCAAAAACTCCTGGGCACGCTCCTCTCTGCCCTGCAGCTCCGGCAGTCGCGCAAGGAAGTGGAAAAGTTGAAAATGGCGCAGGAGAAATTGAGCGACGACATCGATCACGCCTACTCGGATTTTATCGGCGACTCACCTGCCATTGGGCGCGTCCGCGAAATGATCGACCGCGTCGCCGGCACCGACGCCGATGTGTTGATCCTCGGCGAAAACGGCACAGGCAAAGAGCTGGTGGCGCGCGCCATCCACCGGCGGTCGGCCCGCAGAGACCAGGTGTTCATCAGCGTGGACCTCGGCGCCATCACCGAGACGCTTTTCGAAAGTGAATTGTTCGGTTATGTAAAAGGTGCGTTCACCGACGCCAAACAAGACAAGCCCGGTCGTTTTGAGATCGCTTCCGGCGGCACCATTTTTTTGGACGAGATCGGCAACTTATCCCTGCCCCTGCAGGCCAAGCTGCTCACGGTTTTGCAACACCGCAAAGTGCAACGCGTGGGCTCGGGGAAAGAAACCCCGGTAGATTTCCGCCTGCTCTGCGCCACCAACATGCCGTTACACGAAATGGTGTACGAAAAGAAATTCCGCCAGGACCTCCTCTACCGCATCAACACGGTCGAGGTGCGCGTGCCCCCGCTGCGCGAGCGCGCTGAAGACGTCCCCGCCCTGCTGGATCACTTCCTGCAGCGGTACGGACAAAAGTATAAACGCCCTGACATCAAAGTGGACAAGTCCGTGCTGGCCAAGTTAAAGAAGTACCATTGGCCAGGCAACATCCGCGAGCTGCAACATGCCGTGGAGCGCGCCGTGATCCTGAGCGAAGAAAAAGTGATCCACTCGGCCGAGCTCCTCATTAACAACGCCGGCTATTCGCCCAAGAAAGATCACCTGCCCCTGACCCTCGATGAAATGGAAAAACAATTCATCCAGCAATCGCTGCAAGACCACGATGGGCATGTGAGCAACACGGCGAAGACGCTGGGCATGACGCGCACCGCTTTATACCGCAGGATGAAAAAACACGGCATTCAATGATCTACAAGCGCTTCACTTTCCTCATCGTCCTTCGCATCGCGTTCTTGCTGGGCAACGTGCTTTTATTGTCCTGGATCTTTGGCGATCCGCGGTTGTTCTTCAACCAGATCATCCTGTTCCTGCTGCTGGTGGCACAAGTGGTGGAGTTGATCCGCTACGTGAACCACACCAACCGCGAGCTGTCGCGTTTTTTCCTGGCCATCAAGCACGCCGATTTCTCGGTCACCTTCAAGCAGGGGCCGCTGGGGTCGTCGTTCCGGGAGCTGCAGCAGAGCATGGCGGAGATCGTCGATGCCTACAAACAAGTGAAGATCGAGAAGGAAGCACAGTATCACTTCCTGCAATTGCTGGTGGCCCAACTAAAAGTAGGCATCATCTCGCTGGAGCACGACGAAGTGACGCTCGTCAATCCCACGGCTGAGCGCCTGCTGGGGCTCACGGGACTCAAACACTGGAAGGCCATCTCCATGCTCCATCCTAAACTGACCAGCGACATCGAAGCCCTTGGCGATGCTGGGCGGAAACTGGTGGAGGTGCGCACGGCGGCAGAAAACAAATTGCTGGCCGTGGACGTGAGCACGCTGGTCATTCTCAATACGCCGTTGAAGCTCATCACCCTTCAAGACATCAATTCGGAGATTGAACAGAAGGAGATCGAGGCGTGGCACAAGCTGATCCGCATCCTCACCCACGAGATCATGAACTCCGTGACCCCCATCGCCTCGCTCACCGAAACCATGCAAAGCCTGCTGACCGATAAGAGCGGCCAGCCAAAATCGGTCGACCACATCACTCCGGAGACGCTGGGCGATATCCTGTTCTCGCTCGCCACCATTCACAAGCGCAGCGATGGGTTGCTCGAGTTTGTGGAGAACTACCGCCAGCTCACGCGGGTGCCCAAACCAGTGATGGCAACGGTGAACGTCGGGGAATTTCTTCAGACCATCGAAAAACTGATGAAGCCCAATCTCGTCCGCCAGGACATCGCGCTCAGCCTTGCCGTTGTGCCGGACACGTTGCAGGCTTCGTTCGACGCCACGCTGCTGGAGCAGGTGCTGATCAACCTGGTGACCAACAGCACGCATGCCCTGGAGGGCCGGGCGGCCAAACGCATCGACCTGCGTGCGTTCCGCATCGAAAGCTATTTGCGCCTGGAGGTGACCGACAACGGCAAGGGCATCCCCGAAAAGGAACTACAGGAGATCTTTGTACCCTTTTTCTCCACAAAAAAAGAGGGGAGCGGCATCGGTCTGAGCCTTTCCAAACAGATCGTGAGCCTGCACGGCGGCACCTTGAAAGTCGCCTCCACGCCGGGCGAGGGAACAACGTTCTATATCCAGCTTCCGGCGAAGCTTTGACAGCCGTTGCGACGCGTGCCTGACAAACGACAGGGCAAACGCATCACCCGTATTTTTCCCTTCAGTTCCACGGTTTTTCCCCATGGTATAAAATCTTCGTAGTCTTCTTGATAAACGTTTACCCAAGTGATAACTTGGTCATGTATTATCTCCGTCATGTCCGAAGAGAGCCCCTGAGTTCATGACTTACCGGAACATTTCTTCCCAACCCTCTTGCCTGCGTTGCCGCTAACGGGACCCTAAGCAAGTGAACCAAACCCAATAGGCCTATGGACCGGAGAACTTGCCTTCAACACCTTTCTGCTTTAGGTTTGCTGTCGCTATCGTCGGGATGGAAACTTATGGATGAAACGCTCTTAAAGCGCCCGATCCTCAGCGCTTCGGAATGGCTGCCGGCGGTGGGCCTGGGCACCTGGCAAACGTTTGACGTCGGCAGCAACGCTACAGAGCGCGACCCGCTAAAGGCGGTGTTAAAAACGCTGGTAGAGCGGGGCGGCAGCGTGGTGGATAGCTCACCGATGTATGGCCAGTCGGAGAAGGTCGTGGGCGACCTCTCTACCGAGATCAATGTCAACAACAAACTTTTCATCGCCACCAAAGTATGGACTACCGGCGAGCAGGAGGGCATTGCGCAAATGAACCAGTCGTTCAACCTGCTTCAGCGCAAAACCATCGACCTGATGCAGATCCACAACCTGGTGGACTGGCAAACGCATTTGAAGACCCTGAGGGGTTGGAAAGAACAAGGCAAGGTGCGCTACATTGGCATCACGCATTATACCGAGAGCGCCTACAACGCCATGGAGCAGATCATGCTGCGCGAACCGCTGGATTTTATCCAGATCAACTATTCGCTGCTCAGTCTGAAGGCACAGGAGCGCCTGTTCCCGCTGGCGCAGGAAAAAAAGATCAGTGTGCTGGTGAACCAGCCCTTCGAAGAGGGGGCGCTGTTCCACCGGGTGAAGGGAAAGGTGCCGCCGGAGTGGGCCGAGGAGTTCAATTGCCACAGTTGGGGCCAATTTTTTCTAAAATTTATCCTCTCCCACCCTGCCGTAACTTGCGTGATCCCCGGCACCTCCAAACCCCAGCACATGCTCGACAACCTGAGCGCTGGTTTAGGTCGGTTGCCTTCGGAAAAACAGCGGGAAGAAATGGTGAAATTCATCAACACCTGAAATTTACTCTCCGATTTTCGGGATTTGATCCGCAAATATTTACGACGCAGCTTCTTTCGCCGGCCGCTCCTTGTTCTTTAGGCTTAAATATCTAATTTTAGAACACCTGTACTAACCTTTCTCTATGCTGAGATTTTTACCCGGATTGCTGTTCATATTGCTTTCTTCGCTCACCTTCGCCCAGGGCCAGTTGGTGACAGGACAGGTTACGTCTGCCACCGAACCAAACGGCTTGCCGGGGGTGAACGTCGTGGTGAAGGGTACGTCGGTGGGCGCCATCACCGATATTGAAGGCCGGTATACCGTGCAGGCTCCTGCCGGTGCTATCCTGGTTTTTTCTTTTGTGGGGTACCAGACCCAGGAATTCACATTCAACGGACAAACAACGGTCAACATCACGCTGGTGGAAGAATCCACGGAGCTAGATGAAGTTATTGTTACCGGGTATTCATCCGTTCAAAGAAGAGATATTACCGGAGTGGTGTCCTCCATCAAAGGCGACGCCGTGAAAGATCTTTCCATTAATGGTATCGACCAGGCCCTGCAAGGGCAGGCACCGGGTGTGCAGGTGGTGCAATCTTCGGGCACCCCGGGTGGCGGTGTCGCGGTGCGCATTCGCGGCAGCACGTCCATCAACGCTTCCAACCGCCCGCTGTACATCATCGACGGGGTTCCCGTTCAGGTGGGTGCCTTATCGCAACGGGACTTTGGTGGCCAGGACGACAACGCGCTCGCGCTGGTAAACCCCGGCGACATCGAGTCCTACCAAATCCTGAGCGACGCCTCCGCGAAAGCCATGTATGGATCGCGTGCCGCCAACGGGGTGGTTATCATCACCACCAAGCGCGGTAAATCGTCAAAAGCGGCCATCACCGTGGACGTTCAGCGCGGCATGGTGGATATCGTAAAAAAACTGGACCTGCTCAACTCCACGCAATTGCTGGAGCTGCAACGCGAAGCGGTCCGCAATGCCGGTAAAAATCCTGACGGCCTGGGTCTCATTCCCGGTGTGACCGATGCGGTGAACACCAACTGGCAGGACGCTGTGTTGCGCACCGGCATCATGCAACAATATCAACTGTCGGCGTCGGGTGGCGACGACGTCACTACGTACTATATCAGTGGCAGCTATCGCGACGAAGAAGGTGTTCAGTTGAACAACCGCTTCCAACGCCTGGCCGGTGTGCTCAACCTGGAGCGGAAGCTCAACAGCAAACTCACGGTGGGCACCAACCTTAACTTGTCGCACACGCTCAACAAACGCGTGAAGGGCGACAACTTTTTGGATGGCGTATATTCGGGCGCCGTCAAAAGCATGCCCTACTATACTCCCTATGACGAAAACGGCCGGATCGTTGGGCCGAGCTCTTCGCTGTATGCAGGCTTTCCCAATTTTAATCCCGTGGGCCAGGCCTTGTTGCCGCGGTTCGATGCGTTCACTACCAAATTGCTGGGCAACGTCAATGCACGGTATCAAATCTCAGACAATCTTTTCGTGCGGGCGCAGGCCGGCATCGATTATAACGAAGTCCTGGAAGATCAATATGAGTCCACGCAAACCGCTATCGGCGGGGTGCTCGAAAGCGTTGGCGGCAAAGGCTATGGTGTCTACAGCACGACCAACAACGGGTCATTCATTGTCAACGCCACACTGAACTACAGCAAGGCGATCGGCGACAAGCATCACTTCTCGGGTCTCCTGGGCACGGAGATGATCCGGCAAAATTCACGTTCCAGCAGCGTGCAGGGAAGAATTTTCCCCAGCGACGATTTCACCTACATCACGTCTGCCGGTATCGTTGACCAAGGTTCATCCTTCAAAGCGCAAAACGGACTTTTCTCGGTCTTCGGCGAAGTGAAATACGATTATCTCGACAAGTATCTCGTGAGCATCGGCATGCGTACAGACGGTTCATCGCGGTTCGGTCCCGGCAACCGGTTTGGTTATTTTCCCTCGATGTCGGCCGGCTGGCGGATCTCGGAGGAGAGTTTTTTCAAATCCTCTTCGGTCAGCAGCGTGATCAACGACCTCAAGCTGCGGGCGAGCTTTGGCTTTACGGGTAATGAGCGCATTCCGAACTACCAGTTCCTGGGCACGTGGGCCGCAGCCACCTACAATGGCAACTCCGGTGTGTCGCCGGAAAAGATCGGGAACCCCAATCTGAAATGGGAGTCCACGCGCGAGATCAACACCGGTCTCGATGTGTCGTTGCTCGATGGCCGCATCCAGCTTACCACCAACGCCTACTACAACAAAACAACGGACCTGCTGTTTGCCCGCCCCTACCCGTCGACCACCGGTTTCACCAGCGTGTTTGACAACATCGCCGAACTGGAGAACAAGGGACTTGAGCTGGGCATCACATCGGTGAACATCGACAAGCAATTGAAGTGGACCACGACGGTGAACCTCTCCAAGAACATGAACAAGATCCTGTTCCTTGCCGACTCCATTCCCGTCTATACCGGCTACCAGGCCAATGGCGTGGACGGCACCAACGTGCTTAAGGTAGGCGAACCGTTGGGTACGTTCACCGGTCTCCGTTTTCTGGGTGTGGATCCCGGCACGGGCGATGCCATCTATGACGATGTGAACAAGGACGGCAAGATCACCAACGCCGACGCCGTGGTGATCGGCAACGCTCAGCCCAAGCTCATCGGCGGCATCACCAACAAATTGACCTACGGACGGTTCGACCTGAATATTTTCTTCCAGTTTTCGCTGGGAAATAAGATCCTGAATTTTTCAAAAGAGACCTTTGTCAATGCCGGGCAGGACATTCAAAACAACCAGTCGGTGGCGGCCCTTCGCCGCTGGCAGAAGCCGGGCGATATCACGGACGTGCCCCGCTATGAGCTGGGCAACACGTTCAACAATTTGCACAGCAGCCGCTTCCTGGAAGATGGCTCCTACCTGCGTCTGAAGAGCGTGAGCATCGGCTACAACCTGCCGACGCGCATCACCAGCCGGTTGAAGATGGACCGTCTGCGCATTTTTGCTTCCGCCACCAACTTGTGGACGTACACCAAATACTCCGGGGCCGACCCGGAAGTGAGCACACTCGATGGGTCCACCACCTCGCAAGGCATCGACTTCTTTACGTTGCCGCAGGTGCGCACCATTTCCGTTGGACTTAACGCCGCATTAAAATGAAAAAGTCATTCGCCATATTTCTTACGCTCAGCCTGACACTTTTCGTTGCCGGGTGCAAAGACACGCTGGAGCCAAAACCGGTTGACATTCTCACCGACGACGTTGTGCTGAACGAACCCGCCGACGTGCCCAACGTGGAGATCGGTTTATACAATGCTTTCCGGACCGTTGCCCCCGCTACGGTAATTGCCGGCGATGCCACGGCCGATCTGCTGATCAACAACGGTACGTTTACCCAATACCAGGAACTGGGCACCAAACAGATCACTTCGGCCAATGCCTCCGTGTCAACGTTGTGGTCGGCGCTATACGAAACCATCTACATCGCCAACTTCATCCTGGAACGCCTGCCCAACGTGGACGGCGTGCAAATCGCGCAACGAAACCAGGTGATGGGCGAAGCCCATTTCATCCGGGGCTATTGCTATTTCATCGCCGCCTATTCGTTTGGCGCCGTGCCGCTGGTAACCACCACGGCCATCGACGACAACCGAAATATCGGCCGCACCGACAAAGAGGCAATTCTTGATTTTGCCCTGGCAGATTATACCGCCGCCCTGGGCCAGATGCCCACCAAGCCGGTGAGCACAGCCTTTGCAGGCGAGTATGCCTTGCAGTCGGCGCTGGCGCGTTTTCATCTCTACCGTGGAAACTGGGCTGAGGCGGAAACCTATGCCACCAACGTGATCAACTCCAAGCAATATTCACTCGACACACTTTTTTCCTATGTGGTCACCAAAGATTTTCCAGCCGAGTCGATCCTCGAAGGCGCCTACACGCTCACGGACGATCCGGGTACCAACGGCAATATCGGCTTGAACAACATCTTTGTGAGCCGCCGCGAGCTGATTCCCTCCAACCCCACCGTGGTGGCGTTGGCTTCGGATGAATCGGGAGGCCGTTTTAGCAGCATCAGCTTCAGCAGCGACAACCTGAAGGGTAACGACAACGGCTGGTCCGTGGCCAAATACGGCACAGCCGACCAGGACAACAACAACGTGATGTTTTTCCGTTTGGGCGAGATCTACCTGATCCGCGCCGAGGCGCGCGCCCAACTGAATAATGTGACCGGTGACAATTCGGCGCAAACCGATATTAATGTTTTACGGAAACGGGCTAAAGCCCCTGCGATCTCGGCGGTCACCAAAACGCAGATGATCCAAATCATCGAGAACGAGCGGTTGTACGAATTGGCGTTTGAAGGCCACCGCTGGTACGACCTGGTGCGCACCGGGCGGGCCAGTGCCGTGATGTCTGCTTTTTCGTCCAACTGGCAGGACAAATATGAAGTGTGGCCTGTGCCGCAGCGTGAAATTCAAAATAACCCGGCGTTGGTCGGCAATCAAAACCCTGGCTATTAATCATGAAGTATAACAAGGCGATATTGCAAGTGATGTTGTGGGGCCTCGTCGCGGCGGTGTTGAGCTGTGAAACGGAGAAGATCATTTTTACGGGACCTTATCACCTCCGGTTCAGCGACACGCTGCAGACATTGAAAGAAAGCTACAGTCAGCCTGTGAAGATAGAAGTACACCTGGCCGGACCCCAGGTCAAGGACGACATCACGGCCACCTACTCCATCAGCGGCACCGCACGCGAGGGCATCGACTACACCATCGTCGGCGACCGCGGCAAGGTGAAGTTGACCAGCGAGAGCAGTTTCGGCTACATCACCGTGCAGCTCATCAACAACTCGAATAACATCCTGCGCTCGCAAACGCTGATCCTCACGCTGACCGGCACCGACCATCCCGACATTGGCGTAGGGCAAGACGGTGGTGGCATCGGCAAGAAATTTATCTTCACCATCCAGGACGACTGCATCCTGGGAGGCAACTACATGGGTCTTAAAGACGAGCTATCGGTGCCCGTGGAAGACATCACCATCATCAGCACCGATTGTGAGGAGTACACGCTTTCCAACTGGGACATCGATATCTTCCAGTTCCCGCGCGAACGCTCGCTCAAGTTCATCGACAACGGCGACAACACGCTGACCATTCCCGATCAGAAAGATGCCACGCTGCCCGCGGATTCGGCAACCATCAACGGTTCGGGTTTTGTAGATCCGATAACCCACGACATCTTCATGAAAGTGAAGCTGGCAGGCTATAAGGAACAACCGGAATTCTCATTCAAACTCGTAAGGGACTAAAATGCTGCGCCACATGAAAACACGGAACGTCCTTTTCTATAGTCTTCTTCTCCTGCTGGCCGCAGCCTGCTCGGAGGAAGTAAAGCCCATACCCTACACCTATACGCAGCACTTCACGGGCACCACCAGCCGCGCATGGAAGCTCACGGGCCTGGTCATCAAACAAGCCGGCAAAGGCGACATCACTTTCCGGGAGTCGGATCTCCCCCAGGCGTTGGGCAGTTGCGTGGCCGACGACCGCTACGTGTTTTATGCCAACACCCTGCATACCTACGAAGTGCAGGAAGGTGCCAGCACCTGCCAGGCCGGCGACCCTCAACTTTACTTGACTGATGCGTGGACGTTCTCAAATGCCAATGCCACGCTCGCTTTTATTTTTCCCGTGTTGTCGGACCAACAACTCCCCTACTTTGTGCGCAGTGCAGACGATGCACAGATGGAGCTCGAGATTTTTTTGGATGAAAATAATACCAGTAGCTACCGGATGACTTTCAAGGCTACCAACAACAATTAATGACGAAGAGCATGATACGCCGTGTTTTATTTATAGCCGCCTGTACCCTCGCTTCCTGGCACGCCGCCAAGGCCCAATCGATCCGCCAGTGCGCAACCATGGAGCAGGACAGCATCAACAAGCTAAAATACCCGTGGCGTTCAAGCTTCGACGACCTGGAGCAACTCATCCAACAAACCTTGCAGCAGGAAGCCAGAAATCCATCCAACGGAAGAACGGAGGACATCGTCATTACCATCCCCATCATCGTGCACGTGGTGCACAAAGGCGAGGCCATCGGCACAGGACGCAACCTGAGCCAGGCGCAGATCCAATCACAGATCGCCGTATTGAATGAAGACTTCCGCCGCAAAGTCGGCTCGAATGGCTACAGCAGCGATCCCCGATCGGCAGACATTGAGATCGAATTCTGCCTTGCACCAGTTGACCAGCAAGGTAACCCCATGGCCGAACCCGGCATCGATCGTATCGCCAACACCCAGGACACCTGGACCCGCACACAAATTGAAGCTTTCAAACCGCAGACCATCTGGAACCCAAGCAAATACTATAACGTCTGGACGCTGAAGTTTGGTGGTGAGGACGCCAACCTCCTGGGCTATGCGCAGTTTCCCGACAAGTCGGGGCTTAGCGGCATCAGTGATGGTGGCTCGGCCTCCACCGATGGCGTCGTGATTCAATACACTTCTTTTGGCTCGGCACAGAAGGGCAATTTTCCCATCATGGCGGAACCCTACAACAAGGGCAGAACCCTGAGCCATGAAACCGGTCACTGGCTGGGCTTGCGTCACATCTGGGGCGATGGCGTTTGCGCCGATGATTATGTTTCCGACACCCCGCCGGCAAAAGGCCCGAGCCGTGGTTGCCCGGTCACCACGCTCGCCTGCGACAACAGCGGTCCTATCATGCCTCAGAACTATATGGACTATAGCGACGACGCATGTATGAACATTTTTACGAAGGGACAAAAGGATCGCATCCGCGCCGTCCTGGTGAACAGCCCCCGAAGAAAGGCTTTGTATGAACTGGGCTCCTTGTGCACTCCCATCGATCCGACCGCACCTCCGACCGTCAGCTTCTTTGCCGACCGCACAACCTGTGTGTTGCGCGAGGCAAAAGTGCAGTTCACCAGCATCGCCACCAATTTCCCCACAGACTACCGCTGGTACTTCGAAGGCGGCACCCCGGACTCGTCACGGGCTGCTAACCCGACGATCCAATACAACGTAGGCGGCGTGTACCGCGTAGCGCTCGTGGCCCGGAACAGTAAAGGCTATGGCGATACGCTGAACATTGATCAATACATCCACGTATCGAACGAAGGTGTCTGCGGCAGCCTCACCAATTTTGATCCAGCCTACACACCCTCTGTTCTGAACGCAGCCGACTTCGGAAGCAACACCGGATATCTCACCGGCACCAACAGCTCCAAGAACAAGGCCTACTCCGAACGCTTCGCCAACGTCTGTGGCTATGCGTATGTGAGTGGCGCCAAGATAAAATTCGCCAGCCTGGCCGACGCCCCGGATGATGCCACCATAACCGTCACAATCTACAATGCCTTAGGCTACCAAGGCGGCCCCGGCGCGGTGCTGGAGCGGAAGGACGTGTTGCTCAAGCAAGTGAAAGACGACATCGCCAACAACCGCTACACCGAAGTGGTGCTGGACCGCGAGACTCCCGCCGCCTTTGGTAAACCTTTCCATGTGGGCGTGGAGATCAACAACGATGCAGGCTACAAGCTGGCCATTGTATCGTCGGCCAACAATGAGGCGAACAACTCTACGTCGTGGGTACAGGATGCCACCGGTGAATGGAGGCTGATGACCATCGCCTATGGCGCGAACATCGCGATGGATATCGAGCCCATTGTCGGCATCAACCCGTCGGTGCAAATATCGGCTTCCAAACTGCTGATCAACCCTGGCGAACAAGTGATCCTGAACGGCCGCGGCGCTACCATCTTCTCGTGGGATTCGAACGACAACGTGATCCATAATGTACTCGGCCCGCAACTGGTCGTGAACCCTACCAAGACCACGACCTATACCGTGAACGGTTCCGGATTGGAGCTGTGTAACGCCACAGCCGACCAGACCGTCTACGTCGAGGGGGTTACGGCGGTCGAAAAAGCGCTGGAAACCAGTATACAGGTCCACCCCAATCCTGGGACAGCGGTGTTGAATCTTACGATCGATAACGACTATGTCGGCGATATTACGCTGCGCATGCAGTCGGTGTTAGGGCAGGATGTTAATCCGCCGCAGCGTTTGGTCAAGGACAATGCAACGCTGCAGACTTCGCTTGATACTTCGCTTTGGCCTTCGGGGTTGTATCTGATGTCGATACAGATGGGACAACATTCGGTGTTGAAGAAGTGGATTAAGAAGTGAGGAAGGCCTGCGTCATGTCGCAGGGACACGCTTTTTAAAATGTTGCGCCTGTAGTTCAAGACATCCCGAATTTCGAGTGCAGAGAAACGGGATATACCGCAGCACCGTCTAAAACGAAACCCGGCAAATCCCGATAAGCATCGCGCCCACTTCAAAATGCATCACCACACAGATTAAGTGCGCTATCCACGGGGTTCCTTGGGCCACATGCGAAGATCGAGGAAACTTGTGCCTGCGGAATGACGTGCTTCGATTAACGCTCGTGCCCCTGCCCTACTTCATCAACCCATTTTTAAAAGCATAGCTCGCCGTTTGATACCAGGCAATGGCTTGTTCTTCCAAGGCTTTGTCTTCGGCTGTGGGCGTGAGTTTGTCGCTTCCCAAGGTGACGTTGAAGGTCTCCATTTTGCGCTGGGGCGAAAGCACGATCATTTTGTTGTCGTGGATGAAGCCGAGGTTTTGATAGGTGCTGATGAATACGCGCTCGCGGCCGGGTTCCAGTTGGAAGATGTCGTAGCCATAGAATTTGCTGACGTAGGAAAAGTTGAGGAGTCCCAGCATCGTGGGGCCGAGATCGATCTGGCTCATCAGTCGCTCCATCTTTGCCGGGGCGATGTTTGCCGGGGAATAGACGAGGAGCGGGATATGATATTTGTTGATGGGCAGTTCTGACTTGCCGGCGCTGGACGCGCAATGGTCGGCCACGATGACAAAGACGGTGCTGTCGAACCACGGCTTTTTACGGGCCTTTCGAATGAAGTCGCCGATGGCGTAGTCGGTGTATTTTACAGCGCCTTCACGGCCCGTGTGCGAGGGAATGTCGATCCG
Source organism: Chryseolinea soli (assembly GCF_003589925.1). NCBI lineage: Bacteria > Pseudomonadati > Bacteroidota > Cytophagia > Cytophagales > Fulvivirgaceae > Chryseolinea > Chryseolinea soli. The sequence goes on from NZ_CP032382.1 coordinate 6,842,882, forward strand.
GCCTTCGGGGTATGTGTAGGGTCTGTGGTTTGATGTGGTCATCACGTGCGCGAAGACGGGCTTGTGACTATCTACGGTCTTGTCGATTTCGCGCATGGCCAGCGTAAACAGGTTTTCGTCGGCCACGCCCCAGATGTTTTCATAGTCAATTTCATTATCGGCAAGTTCTTCGCGGTCCACCACCGTGTAGCCGTTGTTGGCGAAGAAGTAGTTCATGTTGTCGAAGTAGCCGTAGCCGCCGTAGATGTATTTGGTCTCGTAGCCCTTTTCTGCAAACACTTTGCCGAGCGAGAACAGGTGTTCGTTGTTGGGGCGGCGCACGATGGATTGGCCTGGCGTGGGCGGCACGCATAGGGACAAGGCCTCGAGGCCGCGCACGGTGCGTGTTCCGGTGGCGTAGACGTTGGTGAAAAACAAACTGTGTTGCGCCAGGGAGTCGAGAAAGGGTGTGATGTTGAGGGTGCTGCCAAAGGCGTTCATGAATTCGCCGCTGAGGCTCTCCACGGAGATGAGCACCACATTCAGGTGCTTCTCTTCACCGGTGTGTGCAATGCGCCGGCTGATGTCTTCGGGGTGGTTGTTCACAAAGGTAGCTTCCGGCGTGCGGATCATCTCGCGCACATCGCGGAACGACGTTTCCTGGGAGATGGTCTTGTAGAACTGATCATAGCTCAGTTCGTTGTTCAGGTAGGCGGCAAACAGCTCATACATGCCGTTGCCCGAGAGCTCGTTCACGTATGCATTGTTGCTGAACTGATGATACTTCGCGTTCACGGCAAAATAAAGCATCACCGGCAGCACGGCATATCCCAAGAACACAACACTGCGTTTTTTGAACCGCATAGGTTCCGCAGCCGGCAGGCGCTTCACAAGACGTGTCAACGGGACCACAATGAGCGCGCAAAGAACTACAAGACCCGTAATGATCCAGACGATCGGATAGGACTGCTGAATGTTGCCCAGCACTTCATTGGTATACACCAGGTAATCGACGGCGATAAAATTATAGCGGGTGTTAAACTCTTCCCAAAAGAACCATTCGGCAACGGCATTGAACAACAGCAGGAAGGTGAACACCGTAACCAACACCAGCAGCACCACGCCATGCCAACGCTTTCCGTAGAGACGCTGCGGCACCAGCCACAGGTACAACATCATCGGAATAATGAAATAGGCGGCATTGACCAGGTCGTAGAAAAAGCCGAACAGGAATATGCCCAGCAAATTGCCCACGGACACATCGACTTGCGAAAAGGAATAGATGAGAAAGACAATGCGGGTGAGTAGGGAGATGCCGACAAGCAACGATACAAGAAGAACGGCCGCGCCGAATCTTCCGTGGAGGAGCCTGGTGAGTGCGCCCTCCTTTGGATTGGTAATCGCCATGTGAAAGAAGCCTGGTATGGTTTAGGTTTTAGATGCTCAGGTTTACCGAAAGTAACAATTATTTCATTCAAAAATCACGATAATTTCACCGGCAACCCTACATCTGTCCTTTTTAAACCGGACCTCATCCTAACGCCCGCTTGTATTGTTACATTAATTCCACACTACCTCCGCTAAATCAAAAAAAGCATAAAAAAAAGGATGCCCTTCAGCATCCCCTTCTATCAAAACAGTTGTCTTACTTTCTTCTTTACTTTTTCTTTTTATTCGACTCAAAATTAAGCGAGGTGGAATTCACGCAATAGCGCTTGCCGGTCAGCGTAGGGCCGTCGTCGAAGAGGTGGCCGAGGTGGGCACCGCAACGGGCGCAGACGATCTCGGTGCGGATCATGCCGTGGGAGGTGTCTTCGATCTTCAGGATCTTGTCGCCGGCAAGCTCTTTGTCAAAGCTGGGCCATCCGCATTCGGAATCAAACTTCATATCGGACGTGAACAACTCCGCGCCGCAACCGGCACAGGTGTAGACACCTTTTTCGTGGTGCAGGTAATATTTACCCATGTAAGGGGCATCGGTTCCCTTTTCGCGCAGCACATGGTATTGTTCGGAGGTGAGTATGGCGCGCCATTCAGCATCGGTACGCTGGATGACCTTGGCCGTATCCTTAGCGATCTTTTCCTTTTCGACGCGGTTCTGGCTATTGCCGGTGCAGGCGGCAAACAGGGTGATGGCTACAATGAAAACAAATCGTTGCATGGTATTCTGGTTTTATAATGGAAAAACGCTAATCTGAAGTTTTTGGTTTGCCGGAAACTGTCGCGCACCATACATTCCATGGCAATAAAAACGCCAAGTCTCCCACCTCACTTCGTTCAAGCCGGGACTTCATCATTCTGAACCCAAGATACATCCTAAAAATCCTGAGAAAAAGAAAAATCCCGTCTCCCGGTCATATACGAAATACGAACGGGAGCGGGATCTCTCCTGAATAAATTAACTAACCTGTCATTTATGATGAACGATAGCCCATCTCGTAAACTGATTTTACGTGAGGACCAAGGAACACCCGCGCATAGATCCGGATAATCGAAAGGCCGTCGATGATAAAGCTCAACGACACAAAAAACGCCAGCAGGAATTGCTCTTCGTGAATATGGGTAAAGATCAAGTCCTCTCCCACAAACGTGGGGGTGATGGGAAATCCTGAAACACCCAGACACGACAGCAGGAAGATGAACGCCAGCTTGGGGTGTCTGTAGGAATGGCCATGGAACTGGTCCAGGTCAATGTTTTGTTCCAGCGATTTCAACCACCGCAAGCAAAAGTATCCCAGTAATCCGGAAACGAGGATACCACTCAAGTACAGGAACGTCTGGTCGTACTTGAAATGTTCGTTAAAGGAAATGGCCAGGGCGATCCAAAAGTGATTCATGATCACCAGGATCCAGCTCATTTCCACATTCTTTCTTTCGGTAAAGGATTTCAACACCGCGATCAGCGCCAGCAAGGAGAAAAAGATGGGCAACGCCTGGTGGATCGCGGGCGGTATCACCTCTTCGCCATATAAACTGGCCACGCCGATGAGATAGGCCGGCACAAAGAATAACATCACGCGGCTCACGGTGAGGAAGTTCAACCCGCGACCAGCCCACTTCAACGGGTTCCAGAGATAGCGGTACATGAAGGAGTCGAGGTTCCATTCTTTCAGACACAGCATGTACAGCGTGTACTGCATTTTCTTGGGGAATGAGTCTTCGATGGAGCGGGCACGGGGCGTGAAATTGTAGAACTGCTCGCGGATGAGATAGCTCACCACCGAAGGCGACACCAGCAATTGATACGTTCTCAGGAAAGCATTGCCGGCAAAGTGGAACAACGCCAGCCCGCTGAATCCGGCGGCGATCTCGATAAAGATCAACCCGATCTGCGCAATGGACGCGTAGGCGATCTGGCTCTTCACCGACGACTGCACGCGGGCGATGCCGGTCGTGATCACGCTGGTGACAAAGCCCAGCAAGCCGATGAGGATGCGCACCGAAAGCTGGTGCTCCCAGAAGGGAAAGGTCCTCAGCAAAAGGAACACGCCCAAATGCACGGCAAGCGATCCATAGAAGATGGCGCTCGAAGGCGTGGGCCCTTCCATGGCGCGCGGCAACCAGGAGGAGAACGGCAGCTGTGCCGACTTGGCGGCGGCCGAGATGAGGATCAACAGCGAAATGAGCACCCCTACCCAACTGTGGCGTTGCAAATGTTCGTGCACCAACTCGAAGTTGCTCAACTTCGCAAAGGTGACGTTCTCGTGCCACAAGTGGTGCATGAGCCACATGGCCAGGATCAATCCCACGTCGCCGATGCGATAGATGGAAAACACCTTCACGGCATTTTTCACGGGCAGGTAGCGATCGCGATAGAAAGCGATGAGCAGGAACGAAGAAATACCCAGGATCTCCCACCCTACAAACAGCGTCTCCAGGTTGCCGGAGAAGATGGTGAGGTTGTAGCCGAAGTAGAAGAACAGGATCGTGTTAAAGAACCGCTTGTAGCCCACTTCGCGGTGCAAATAGTAGCGGCTATAGATCGTTACCAGGAACGTGAGGAACGCCCCCACAAACAAGTAGGTGGCCGTGACCCGGTCGAAATAAAAGTCGATGAAGAATTCATAGCCCGTGGTTTTGAAGAGCACGATGTCTTTCAGATCATACGGGGGCAGGCCGTCGATAAACCAGTATACGGCAAACACAAGGAAGCTCAACAAATGAAGCCCCACCGTAGAGAAGGCCACGCGCGACATGAGGGTTTCCTGTTTGCCGGGGATGAGCAGGCTCAATAGGAATCCCGCCAGCGGGATCACGATGAAAAGTTGAAGAAGCGATGTCATGATGCGGCGGTCTTATGAAAGTGAGTAAACGGGAAGATTGTCGTGATGCGTCTCGATGATGGCTGTCACGTCGGGAACAACGTCGACCTTGCTGAGCAACGGCTTGTATGCCGCGAACTTGCCTTCCTTGAACACGGAGGCCTGCCGCGTTTCGGGATTGACGGCAGCCAGGTATACCCATTCGTTGATGAACCACTCGTATACTTCGGGGCTTCGCTGTATAACATCCAGCAACATCTCGGGAAATTGCTCCACGATGACCATGAGCCGGATCGGATCGTGCACTTCGATCATTTGACTGGGCAGGCCGGGGCGAAGATCGCCGTCGATGCCGTTGGCCACACCAAAGAGTCCCATCACGTTGTGGGGCAGCTTGGTGCCGGCGCCCATCTTTTGGTTGTCGGTGCGCGAGAAGAAATACTCCAGGTTGATGCCGCCGCACACCGGGCCCACGGGCTTCATCACGTTGTGGAGGATGTTGCCTTGCGGATCGATCCGGTAGTCGTAGGAGTTGAGGAACGAACGGCGGTCGAGGAAGACGTCCTTGGTCAGGCTTCTCCGGCCGATGATGCACAGCGCATTTGTCGCATGGTTCAATTCGGGACGCGGTTCGAAGAGCGACACAGATCGCGTTCTGACCTTTTCGTGAATTCTCATAGGACTCAACGTGGTCGGGATGGATTCGAATCTCCGCGAGCGTTCTTTGGAATTATAGTCGAGCGCGTTAGCAAACACCACTTCATGCTTGCTATGGTTTTCGGCGTTCATTCTGGACAGCGACGCTTCATCGAAGAACATGATCTCGTCGCGTGTGGTGTCGTGGATGCCCCCCACGAATTGGGTGGTCTCGGGGATGGTGATGCCGCGTTCGGCGAGCATCTTTCTCACCTCGGGTTTATTGGCCATGGCACAGATGACGCGGGCATTCACCGAGCCGGCTCTACCCGAGCACGCGCCGCAGTCGTAGGCGGCATAGTGTGGGTTGTTGATGCTGCTGGAGCCGTGGCCGATCACATACACTACCGGCGCAAAGTCTTTCACCAACCCAATACTTTTCAACATACCCTCCAGGCGGTTGGTCATTTCTTCGATGGTGAAACCGATTTGCAGGTCGTTCTCGCGGTGATCCAGTCCTTTATTCTCGATGGTCAGCCTCGACATCTTGTCCATGTGTCTGAACGACGAGGCCGTTGCCGGGCTCATTGACGGGCGGAAGATGTTCACAAACAGTTTGAAGGCCGACCAGAATCCCAACGTCTGGGATATGAGCCAACCGCTGTAGAAGTTATGCGAATGCTTCGAGAAGTGTGCATCTTTCTGGCGCTTGCTTTTCGAACCCACCTCCTTGATGAGGTACTTGGGGGTTACCGGCGCGGGACACAGCTTGGTGTAGAACTTGCCGTCTTCGGGCTGATAGTAGAACTCCACGCTAAAGAAGCCGGGGGTTCCAAAGGTCTCACACGCCGGGTCGAGTTTTTCCAGGTAGCGACGGAGCGAACATTCGCGATCGTCGATACAGAACATGGCCTGGAAGCTTTTGTGGTCCGGCGCCGGTTTAGGATGTTTGGGAAACTGTATGCCTTCCAGCACTTCGTCGTAGTAGGACCATTCGTAGGCTTCCTGCAGGATGTTGAGCACTTCGTTGTACTCCGTGTCGGGCACGGGCACAAACAACCCGAGCGGAAGGCTCTTTATTTTGGTGGCCAGCGGTGACCAGTTGGCTACGCCAAAATGTGTGTCCAGGGCGTCGATCTCCATCAGTAGTTCGAGCACGATAAGGTCGTGGAGCGAGATCTGCCGGTGGTCGAGCAGGGTCTGTGGCTGGTCTTCGATCTGCGACACCATGCCCGACCATCCCTGGTGTGCAAATTGTTGGTCGTATAAATATTGTGCGTAGAGCGACTCGTCCCCTACCAGAACCTTCAGCAGGTCGGCGATCTCGCAGGATGTTCTCAGGAATACTTCTTTTGCCCGGTTCTTATGGAAAAAGCTGGCCAGGCTGTTGCGCTCCATTTCACGCAATGCCGAAAGAAAACTTTTATTGCTGACGGGGAAATCCCAGATGGAAATGCCCTGGTCAAGGTAGCTGCACAACGTGCGGAAGAGAACCGGCTGCACCAATGAATCGAGGTCCATGCGGTATTCTCTTTTCCAGTTGGCGCGCAACTGGCCGATGCGGGGCGAGGTGTTGTTCTCGTATACTTTGATGAGCGCTTTCTCTTTCCATTCCGGGATGGAGGAAGCGCCGTGCCGTTGGGTGATGATCATCTCCAGGATATCTCCCCGGATCCTGTTTGTGGTATAGGCCGACCGGTATTCGTCCAACGTGAGGCCCACTTTGTAGCCAAAAATCTCGGTGGCGCTGCGGATCGCTTTTTCAAACTTCAGCTTCTGGAAAGCATGAAGCGTGTTGTGGTGGATAAAATCCTTGAGGGGGGCCTGAGCCGGCAGGTAGTGCTTCAGGTCGTGAAGTACGGCATGCTCATCGAAGGAAATATTTTGATGTGTTTTCATCTCAATGTCGTGTGAAACAAAGTGACGGACAGCCTGGGGGCCACGGGCGAAGTAAAAAGAGTAGCCTTCCGTGGAGGCATCAACAAAATATGCTAGATCAAAAGGGACCTCGCGGAGAGGTACAAGGGCATATGGGCTGTATTGTCATAAACGCGGTGCGCGTCGGAGATGCTGTTGGATGAAGATCCGGCGATGGTAAACAACACGGACTCGCCGGTAAAGCCAATGAAAACGATATGGTTCTGAACTACGGGGACGAAACCTTTCTCTTCTTCGGTTTCTTTTTCTTCGAAGGTGAGGTCAGCCCACTGGCAGGCCGGACTTAATTTTTCTGTCAGCGCCAGGCCTTCAAACTCGTAGAGGCTGCGAAAGGCAGCCAGGCTATCGGAAACGATTGAGGATGCTAAAAAGAATCCAACCAAGATGCTAGCTAAAAGTCTGATGTGATTCGATTTCTTCATAGAACCTAACAAATGTAAAAAAATTTACCACTTGTCAAATACCTATTCCAGACTGTCAGGGGATTCGATCCTTGTAAATGATACTACTATCCTCTTTCCCGGTTGGAAGGACGCCATTCAATCCTTCTCACTCTAATATACTCACGGCGGGCCTTCCCTCCGGGAAATCAGATAGAGAGCGGCTTTGAAAGGCCCCCACCTTTCGCGGCCGCTTCGGGTTTTAGATGAAGCGGCCGCAGGAAAGTCACAGGGAGATCTGAAAAATATTTTGGCCCGCGTTATTGCAGGGTTTCCTTCACCATGCCGCAAGTCAGCATTTTATCGCCGAAATAGGGGTTTTTAATGGCCTTGTCGTTGGAAAGCCAGAAAGCGCCCGCATTGTTGTTGGCCATGGGACAAAAATCTACATACAGGGTTCCCGACGACAGTTTGGCGCTTTTCACCAGCTTGGCCATTTCATTGCTCAGCGAGGAGAAAGCCAGGCGTTGGGCATCCAGGGTGGCCGCCGTGCTCACTTTCGAGGCTTCGGCAGCGGCTCCTTTTGCGGAGGCTACGCCGGCCAGTTTCTTTTGAAGACTCGTAGCGGCTGTTTTGGCATCGGCGCTTTTGGAGGCGATGAGGGCATCTTTTACTTTTACATATTCCTGGTACGCATCTCCAATGTTCTTATCGACAAAGGAAGGGGCTTGGGCAAAGGCCGTGGCACTCAACACCAGGGCTACGAAAAGGAGCAGGGATGTTTTCATATTTATTACATTTTAGGGGTTATACATTGTTTATTAAGATCTGCAATTCACAACTACTTCAGCGTCTCACTCAACTGGTCGAGCAGCTTCTCTCCGGTCTGTACGGCATCGGTGATCTTTTGTTCATTAAAATCGCGTTCCGTTGTAAACGACTTGAGGTGTTGGTCGAATTCCAGCATGAGTTTTTTGACATTCTTATCGGTTGATTTCGCCGCCTTTTCCCGCAGCACTCTTATTTTCTCTGCGTCGGAAATACCTTCCCGTAATTTCTCAAAACGAATGCCACTGTTTGCGCCAGGGTACACCAGGAAGCAATCTCCCGCGGCCCACGATCCGTGACGCGCATCCCGGGTGGGATCTTCGGGCCATGCATCATAGGCCCATCGCAGAAATCCATCGTAGCCATACGCGACGGCATACCAACTGATCCACCGGCCTTCAATGGGCGGTGAGAAAACAAAATTATTCGGCTTGGCCGGATTGCAACAGACATAGTAGGTAGACGAGGCTCCTCTCGCCGAACGTTCGGCGGCTTCCTTCATGCTGGGTTCCTTTCCATAGAGAAAAGAATAGTCACTCAACAAGAGATCGAGTTCTTTGTGCCAATCACCGGCATAGGTGATCCTCCAATCTTTCGAATGATCTTTGACGACTTGTATCGCCGCCAACGTCTGCTTCATTTCACTTTCGTTTATACCAATATACGTTTTCTCAAACCATCCCTTGCGCTGCAAGTGGGCCTTCAGATCGGTCAGGAAAATATTCCAGAATGCCTTGTATTCTTTTGAATCGGGCGCCATGATCTCGTAGGCATAGTTTCCTGTTTTCCCATCGCGATAGCGAAAGCGATTTCCCCAGGGCACCGGCGAATAGATCGTAATAGCTTCGTCCACGCCGGCTTCCATGGCAAGCGTTACGTATTGATCAAAAATATCGTAGTCAAATTTCCAGCTACCATCTGCTTGTTTGGTCCAGTCGATCATCGTGCCTTCGATCCGAAATGAATTGTCGGCCCAGGGTGAGTGCACAGCATAGGTGGTGATGTATTTTCCACCGGCGTCGGCATAGAGCTTCATGTGTTTTTTCAACAACAGTTTGTGTTCCTCCGACCAGGGCTCCACGTGATTGTACCAGGCCAGCACCCACGGATTCTGCCAAAGATCCAGTCTGAATTTCCATTCGGAAGGCGGAGGCAACGTAGGTTGCTGCACTTTTATCTTCAGCGTTAGGGTAGCGCTATAGTGATCTGTTTTTACATCGATCGTTCCCTGGTACTGACCCGGTTCGGTGCCCGCGGGTACTTCCAAGGAAAGCCATACCGGGCGGGACGTACGTCCGGGCAGTTGAAATCTTTCAAACGGCTCGAATCGATCGGGCATCAGGAACACATCCTTGTAGGGCGAGGGACCGCAGTCGAGATTGCTGGCGCCATAAGGATAGTTCGACAGCACGTAGCGCACGAGATTGAGTTTGATATTCTCCTTCTTCAACACAGCGCCCTTTGAGCCCACCAGATCATGTAAGACAAACCTCACTTGGTCGAGGGTGTCGGGCGACCAGACAACCAATGTAGTATTGAGACGCTCGCCCCTCCATCCTGCTTGCTCCCACACCAGGGACTCGGGTTGCAGGTCGGGCACTTCACTTCTGAAATATAATTTATCGGTCGAGGCAAAGGAGATGTGCAACCCGGGCTTCTCTTTTGTCCAGCGTTGCGGATCAACGGAGGCATCAAAGGTATATTCATCCTGGTAGTGGCCGTCCGGTGTGACCACCTTCGAGGCCTCAATCAAGCCTTTATATGCCTGGCCAAAACCAATCGTCAGGGAAAAAAGAAGAAGAAAAATGAGCGCTGAGATTTTTTGCATGATGCATTAAAGTTAAATGAAGGAGGCCTTTCTTTTTTTATGACTTCTCGCAAATTTACATTATTCGAAGGGGCCGTCTCTCATCAAAATTGTCCGGATCCAGCCGGTTTTTATTCCAGGCGTTTATTTTCATTTTCAATGGATTAGGATTTCCTTCCCTGGCGACTATTCGTGTTGATGAACGGCCATCGGATCGCCGCCCTTCTTGAGCACGATCTCGCTGTAGAGCAAATAGGCCCCGGTGACCGCCACGGTGTCTCCTTCTGCCAATCCCCCGGTGATCTCGACTTTTCCAAAATCTTCCAGCCCCGTTTCCACCTCCCGGGGCTCGAAGGTGCCCGGCAGGGTTTGCACATATACGTGGGCTCCGTGGGCGTCGCGGATTACCGCGTCGGTAGGGAGTGCCAACGCCTGGCGCGACGAGTGGGTGAAGAGCACCTGCGCCTGCATGCCCGGTTTGAAAAGATCATCGGGGTTTACCAGGGTGGCGCGCAGCACCGTCACCACCGTGTTGGCGCGATATTCCGGGCTGAGAAAGGTCACTTTCGCCTCCACAGGTGTGGCCTCGTATCCATTCACCCGCACGGTGATCATGTCGCCCACCTTCACCAGTGAAGTTTCCTGCGGATAGGTCTCCGCTTCCAGCCACAGGGTGCCGATATTTTCCAGTTGATACAGTGCCGCACCCTCTTCCACATATTGTCCTTCGGCTACTCGGATGGAAGTGATCAGCCCCGACGCCGGCGCCAGGAACGTGATCCGCTCTTTAAACACTTTGGACTTGCCGAGCTGGTCAACTTGCGTTGGGGTGAGGCCATAGCGCAGGAGCTTTTGTTCGGCGCTTTTCAAAAACGTTGCATAACGAGGGTTCTCTTTGCCCAACGCATCGAACTGCGCTTTGGCCAGCAGGTACTCGCGTTGCAGCGTCAGCAGGGTCTCGCTGTACAGTTCGTAGAGGGGCTCCCCTTTCTTCACGGAACGACCGGTCTCTTTCAGAAAAAGTTTTTCCACACGACCCGCAGCACGACTGCTGATCACGGAGGAACCTTCTTCATTCAGCGCCAGCTTTCCATTGATCACGATGGTCTGGCCCACCGGCTGGAGTGTTATGGGCGCCGTGGTGATGTTGGCCAGTCGCATTTGGTTTTCGCTCAGCATGAGTTCGATGCCCGCCTTTTTGGGAACCAGGTCCATGCCGCAGATCGGGCATTTCCCCGGTCCATCCTGAACCACCCCGGGGTGCATAGGGCACGTGTACTTTTGAGGTGCCGGCTGTTCTTCGGCATGCGCGTGATCGGCATGCCCGGCAGCAGGCCGCTTTTCGGTGCATGCGCCCAACACGGACAGCAAGGCGATCAATAGGAATACGGTTCTCATCTCAGGGTGTGGTTTTAACAAAGCTTTCACTGTCGATCAGGTAATGGGCATTAGCAGCGATCTCTTCGGAAGCCGCCAGGCCTTGGGTGATCTCGATCCAACCCTTGGCATGGACGCCCGTGGTAACTTTCTTCGGTTTCAACATGGCGCCGTCTTTCACAAACACCAGCCGGTCGCGGCCCATGTCGAGCACGGCGTCGCGGGGCACCCAAAGGGATTCCTTGGCGGTGAGGTGTACTTTCGCGCGCACCAGGTGACCGATGTGCAGGTCTTGCATGTGCTTGGTGTATACGCGCAGTTTCAAAAACTCTTCGCCTTGTGCAAAGTAAGGTTGCACAAAATCGATCGTAGCATCCTCCAGTGTGCCGTTGCCAAAGTCCAGCGTGAGCACATCGCCTTTGCGGATGGCGTTGGCCTGGGCTGCGGGAACATCCAGCTCGATGCGCAGCGCTGCGATGTTCACGATGTTGAAAAGGGTTTGGCCTGCGCTCACATAGTCGCCTTCGCGAAGCAAGGCAGCGCTAGACGTTGCACTAGCAGTCGAAGGAGTATTCGCACTCGCATTCGTCGGAGATCCCATTCCTCCATCACCCATTCCCGCCGGGGATGTACTGTTTGGATTTTTGGGTAACGTCGGAGGCGTTTGTTGTGTGGCCGTCACAACGTAGCCGCTGTACGGACTGTAGAGGGGAAAGGTGTTGGCCACCGTTTTCCTGGCGATCAGTTTTTGAATAAAATCCGCATCCACACCCAGCAGTTCCAGCTTCCTTTTGGCGGACTCGACCAGGGCTGTGTTTCCTGCGTCGCTTTCCAACACGAAAAGCAATTCGCGTTGTGCGGTGATCAGTTCGGGACTGTATAGCTCAGCGACTTTCTGACCTTTGTTCACGGGCTGAAAGGCATACTTGAGAAACACTTTTTCCAACCGGCCGCCGGTCCTTACCGAGAGCGTGTAGCTGTTCCGGGTGTCATAAGTAATGATGCCCTGGGTTTCCTGCGAAAGTGGCAAAGCGCGGTATTCTCCTTTTATGGTCTTCACATGGCTGGCGACCACCTCGTTGGTGGATTTGAGCAAAGGCGTCAGGTCGCCGTCGGCAGCGGATACTTCACCGGGGCGTGCTTTGCGTACCAAGTCCATCCCGCATACGGGGCAGGTACCGGGTTTGTCGGCGAGCACGGTGGGGTGCATGGGACAGGTGTATTCATCGTGCACGGCTTCTTTCTTTGCGCAAGCGCTCAACCACACGAGACAAAGGGCTACCAGTCCCAGGCGAAGCAGGCTGCCCGGGATTCTATTATTCTTCCACTTGTTTCTCATAGTTCGCGATCATGATGTAGTACGACTCCCGTTTGTTCAAATATTCCAATTGTGCCATGTTCAAAGCTTCCCAGCCGTCGAGCACGGCGGGCAATTGTTCGCGGTTCTCTTCATAGGCCAGCAGCATCGATTCGTAGTTCTTGCGCAACGCGGGGATGATCTTCTCTGCATAGTTGGCGAGCTGACGTTGCATGTTGTTGATCGGCCCCACCATGCCGCCCAGCATGCCTTGCGTTTCGATGAGGAGCGCTTCGCGTTGGCGACGCATGGCTTCGATGTCGTGGTGCATGCCTTTCACTTCGGCTTTGTACATGCGCGACGACCATGGTGCGATGGGTATGGAGATCATGGCCATGGCCGTGAACTGTGTGGGCATGTCGCCGATGGGCTGCATGTGGTCGAAGCGGATCTTGAAGTCGGGCTTGGCTTGCATGCGTTGCAATTGCTGGTTCAGCTGCATTACCTGGATGGTCCTGTCGATTTGCCGGACATCGCTGCGTTGCGCACCGATCGCCGCCGTGTCGGACAAGATGGGACTGAAACGGAAACTCACCTCGGTGGTCGTGTCGATTTGCAGGGGTGTTGCCGCCGGCAAGGCCATCAGCGATTTTATCCGGAACGTTTTTTCGTCGATGTCGCCCTGGGTCATCAACAGCATGTTTTGTACTTCCAGCAAGCGGCCTTCGGTTTTATAGATGTTGCCGAGACTGCCCTGGTTGTAGGGATAGCGCACGCGGGCCAGCTTCAGCATGAGTTCCAGCGTTTGTTCGTTTTCGCGAAGCACTTTGATTTTTTCGGTAGCGACCAGCCATTGATAATACAGTGTTCTCGCTTCCGCGCGCAAGGCATTGAATCTTACGGCACGCGCCTCACCTTCCACGGCAGCGCGGGAGGCCAGATAGTTTTGGTTGGCCCGTTGCTTGGCGGGGTTGGGAATTTGTTGCTCCATCGAGATCATGACCGAACCTTTGTCGCGTTCCTCCATCAGGCGCTGGCCGGGATAGGGCGTCATGAATGTTCCGGCACCCACCATGGGGGCCATCCAGCTTTTGGCGCCGCCCGTGTAGGCCTCAAAGGCTTGCGCCCGTTGATCATATTCTTTCAACATCGGGTTCGCGCGGTCGATGCGCGCCAGCACACTGTCGAGTGTGACCACCTGCGCCGTGACCGGAGACAGGCCCAGCACCAGGAGCGGGAGCAGGATCAATGGGTTATGCTTTCTCATATACGTCAAGTTTACCGAGCTTGCGCAGCTCATATTCTTTTGTCATTAAAAAGATGAGGGGCGTCACCAGCAGGATGTGGGTGGACGAGGTGAGCACACCGCCAATCATGGGCAACACGATGGGCAACATCACATCGCTGCCCACGCCCGTCGACCACAACACCGGCACCAGGCCAAAGAGCGCCACCGACACCGTCATGAGTTTTGGACGCAAGCGTTTGGCCGCACCGTGAATAACAAATTCTCTCAGCTCTTCCGGTGTGATCGTCTCGCGTGAGTTGCCGCGAAGTTTTACCAGTTGGTGCATGGCGTCGTTCAGGTAGATCACCATGACCACGCCCGTTTCCACCGCGATACCAAACAACGCGATGAAGCCCACCGCCACCGCCACGGACAAATGCACCCCATAGAAGTAGACCATATAGGCGCCACCGATCAATGCGAAGGGCACGGTGATGAGACTGAAGAAAGCTTCGCGTATGGAATGAAACGCCAGGTAAAGCGAGATGAAGATGATGAGCAGCACCACCGGCAAAATGATCATGAGAGTTTGCTGTCCACGGATCAGGTTTTCGTATTGTCCGCTCCACTCCAAGTAGTAGCCACTGGGCAACGTGCCCATCTGTTTGTTGATGGTTTCCATCGCCTCTTGTACGGTGCCCCCCAAGTCGCGATCGCGAACGTTGAAGAGCACGGCGCCGCGCAACAAGGCGTTCTCCGAAACGATCATCGGTGGGCCATCCTCGAATTTTATATTTGCCACACTCGATAAGGGTACGATGCCCAACGCCGGCGTCTTCACCGGGATGCGTTTGATCTGATCGATGCTGCTGCGAAAATCCTGTGCCAGGCGCACGCTGATGGTGAAACGCTGACGCCCCTCGATGGTCTGCCCGATGGCCGCGCCACCAATGGCCGATTCCACAATGGTGTTGACGTCGTTGACGCTCACCCCAAACCTGCCCAGCGCTTCGCGGTTGGCTTCGATGGTGAGGTATTTTCCCCCGGTGATGGGATCGACATATAGATCTTTTACCCCCGGGACACCCGCCAAGGCCTTCTTCACTTTCTCCGACAGCGCATAGATGCTGTCGAGTTGCTGGCCATAAACTTTTACGCCAACGTCGGTCCGGATACCGGTCGAGAGCATGTTGATCCGGTTGATGATAGGTTGCGTCCAGCCGTTGACGACACCGGGGATCTGCATTTTGGCATCCAGTTCATTGATGATGGCCGCCTTGGTGATGCCCGGGCGCCACTCCGATTTTGGTTTTAGCATGATGATGGTCTCGATCATGCTGATGGGCGAATTGTCGGTGGCCGTATTGGCACGCCCCGCCTTGCCAAGCACCTTGTCCACTTCGGGCACCGACTTGATGATCTTGTCCTGCACCTGCAAAATGCGCTTCACCTCTTCGTTGGAGATGTCGGGCAACGTTACGGGCATAAACAAAATCGACTGCTCGTCAAGCGGTGGCATAAACTCCGTACCCAACGAAAGTAACAGCGGAACGCTTACCACTAACGCGAGGATGTTCACCGCGAGCGTAGTCTTGCGCCACTTCATACAGGCCCGGATGATGGGCTCGTATATTTTCTCCAAACCATGGGTGACCGGGTTATGCTTCTCGCTCCGGAACCTCCCCTTCATAAAAAACGAAATGATCACGGGCGCCAGTGTCACCACCAGCACCGCATCGACCACCAGGATGAACGTCTTCGTCCAGGCCAGTGGATGAAACAGTTTCCCCTCCTGCCCCGTCAACAAGAACACCGGCAAGAACGACGCAATAATGATGATCGTAGAGTAAAACACCCCACGCGAAACCTGCCGTGACGATTTCTCAATGATCGCCAACCGCTCATCTTCCGGTATAGCATTATATTTTTTTCTCATAAGCTCTGCATTTTACTTTGCGTCTTTGCGGTTTAATTTTCTTCCGGATTCAGCTCCTCAAAACGGTGCGATAGATGCTTGTAAGCATTTTCCGCCATAATGATCCCATTATCCACAATCACCCCAATCGCCAACGCCACTCCCGTCAGCGACATGATGTTGGACGTAATATCAAAAGCATTCAAAAGAATAAAGCTCGCCGCCAACGTCACCGGTATCTGAATGAGAATGCTCGCCGCACTCCGCCAATGAAACAAGAAGATCAACACCACCAGCGACACCACGATCATTTCCTCCATCAGCGTCTTCTTCACCGACGACACCGACTCCTCGATGAGCTGGCTCCGGTCATACACCACATTGAACTTCACTCCCTCCGGAAATCCTTTCGACACCTCCTCCATCTTCTGCTTCACCCGCCCGATCACCTCATCCGCATTCTCGCCATAGCGCATCACGACGATGCCCCCCACAGCTTCTCCCTCACCATTCAAATCGAAAATCCCCAACCGCGTCTCTCCCGACGTCTGTACCGCCGCCACGTCGCGGATGCTCACCGGCACCGTGTTCACCGTCTTCACGGGAATGTTCTCGATCTCTTCGATGGATTGCAGATAGCCAGAGGTTTTGATGATGTAGCCGATGTCGCTCATCTCAAACTTGCGCCCACCGGTCTCGTTGTTGTTGGCCCGCACGGCCTGGATCACGTCTTGTACCGACAGGTTGTAGTACGCAAGCTTCGTAGGATTGAGGCTTACTTGATATTGTTTTTGAAAACCACCGAAGGAGGCAATCTCACTCACGCCGGGCACGGTTTGCAGGGCGAACTTCACATACCAATCCTGCAGCGCCCGCTGCTCACCCAAGTCCATGCCGGGTGCGGTGAAGGTATACCAGAGAATATGCCCTACCCCGGTGCCATCGGGACCCAATGTGGGCGTAGCACCTTCCGGCAACAAACGGGCGGCATAGTTCAGACGCTCCAACACGCGCTCGCGGGCCCAGTAGATATCGGTGTCATCCTGAAAGATGACATAGACGAAACTCATACCAAACATCGATGTGCCCCGCACATATTTGATCTGGGGCAGCCCTTGCAGGTTGGTGACCAACGGGTAGGTCACCTGGTCTTCGATGATCTGCGGACTGCGGCCCATCCACTCGGTGAAGACGATGACCTGGTTCTCCGAAACATCGGGGATCGCATCGATCTTGTTTACCCTGACGGCCTGAACACCCCAGACCAACAACCCGGCCGCCACCAGCAACACCAGGAACCTGTTCCGCAAGGACAGGGAGATTATTTTTTCAATCATGATTGAAAATGTAAAAGGAATTGAAATAATAAGGAGATATGTACCGGGCATGCCGGTCACATCAGCCCTCCTTCGCTAAAGCTCCCGTCTTCGCTAAAGCTACGACGGGCAAGTCGGAGGGCCAGAAGATCAGATCAGATCAAATGAGAAAAACCCGCAGCGAAACGGTGCGGTCTGTCGATCGCAAAGGTGGATCGTAAAAATAAAAGGAGATGCGCGCTATGGGCGCCGTAGGAATGATCTCAGCTATCAGCACAGGGGGCTGTTCGATGTCCATCGCAGGTGCGTGGCCAACATGGTATTCAGAAAGTGTATGTTTAAAGCCCTGCCCTTCATGCACCACCGTCTCGTCTTCGCAGCATGGCTTCTGAAGTTGGCGGTGACACGGAGGCATCTGCTTCTCCATCTCACACTTTTCAGCTTTCGTAAGCAAAGCCATGTGTTGCACCTGCCCGCCACACCGGTGTATACCCACGATGAAGCTGCTGGAGGAGATAAACACCAGCAGACTAAAGGTGATGGCCGATATGAAACGAATGGCTTTCATGACAATGGCTACAAAGATAATGTTTTTTTTAATATGAATGATAGGGCCCACGCGAAGCGCCTTTGTGTCAACTTTGCGTGCCCACCGATTGCCCGTGTCGTAGCTTTAGCGAAGACGGGAGCTTTAATGGACGAGGGCGTCCTTAGCGCCTTTCCGTGCTTAGCGAAGGTGAGGCGGTTAAATCACTGCATCCTCTCCCCCGCATACCCAGCTTTCTTCAAGGCCTCCAGGACCTTCTGTTCCTCCCCGTCGACACTAAGGATCTTCGCAGGATTCTCAATATCCACCTTCCAATTCCCAACCCCCACAGCCTCATCCAAATGCGGCGTCACTTTCGCCACACATCCCATACATTTTATATTCGTCTTGAATTTCGAAGTTTCCATATATTTTTTGATTTGATTCTCTACACAAATAAACGCAACCCCTCCACCCCAGGTGTTTCAGAATTACGGAAAAGGTTTACATAATTCCATCAGATCTTCGCCGCCTTCAATCGAAGGCTATTCGCAACCACGCTCACCGAACTCAACGCCATCGCCGCTCCCGCGATCATCGGATCCAACAAAAATCCATTCACCGGAAACAACACCCCCGCCGCCAGCGGAATGCCAATGACGTTATAGACAAACGCCCAAAACAAATTCTGCCGAATGCCCCGCACCGTTTTCGTGGAGAGATTTAGCGCCTTCGGAACATAAGCCAGGTCGGATGTGATCAGCGTCATCTTCGCCACATCCATAGCGATGTCGGAGCCTTTTCCCATGGCGATGCTCACATCGGCCTGGGCCAGGGCTTGCGAGTCGTTGATGCCGTCGCCCACCATGGCCACGATCTTTCCCTTCAGCTGCAACGTCTTGATGAAGTCGGCTTTCTCGGAGGGAAGCACCCCTGCGCGATACGATGCTATGCCGGCCTGGCGTGCTACTGCCGCTGCAGTCTGTTCGTTGTCGCCGGTGAGCATGAACACGTCGATGCCTTTTGCCTGGAGAGCTTTTATGGCACTGGCTGCCGTCGGTTTGATGGTGTCGGCAATGGCGGCTGCGCCCAGCACCTGATTTTGGTTTGCGAAATACACCACTGTGTGGGCTTCGGCTTGCCAACGGGAGGCCGCAGCGTCCACCGATGCGGTGACAGCGATGTTATTTTCTTCCAGCAACTTTTTGTTCCCCACATAATAAACATCCTTTCCCGCTGCGGCTTTGACACCACGACCGGTGAGGCTTTCAAACGAGTCGATCGCATATGGTTCGGCGCCGGCATCTTTCAACCATTGGACCACCGCTCCCGCCAAGGGATGTTCCGATCGCGACTCGATGGTGTACAACAGATCGCGATAGCCGTTGGTTTGCTTTACGCCTCCATCCCAAACCAAGTCTTTCACGGCCGGCTTGCCTTCCGTGATGGTTCCCGTTTTATCGAGTACGATGGCGTTGACACGATGGGCCAGTTCCAGGCTCTCGGCATCTTTGATCAGGATATTATTTTCCGCCCCCTTGCCTACGCCCACCATGATGGCCGTTGGCGTGGCCAATCCCAAGGCACAAGGACAAGCAATGACCAGCACTGTGACCGACGTGAGCAGGGCGTGTGTGAAGGCCTGCTCTCCACCCCAAACCATCCAGGCGCCGAAGGTGAGCAACGCGATGGCCAACACCACGGGCACAAAGACACCGGCGATTTTATCGACCTGCTTTTGCACCGGGGCCTTGCTGCCCTGCGCCTCCTGCACCCGCCTGATGATGTGGGCCAGGAAGGTATCGGCTCCGACCTTTTCGGCATCGAACGTGAAGCTTCCTTTTTGGTTTAGGGTGCCCGCATACACTTTGTCGCCGGTGCGCTTCTCCACGGCCACGGGCTCGCCGGTGATCATGCTCTCATCGACAAACGAAGAGCCGGAAAGCACGGCGCCGTCTACGGGGATCTTTTCGCCCGGACGCACCACGATGGTGTTTCCAATTTTCACCGCTGCGATCGGCACGTCTTGTTCTGTGCCTTCGGTGATGACCCGCACCGTTGTCGGTTGCAGGCCCATCAGTTTTTTCAGTGCGGACGAAGTGTTGGACTTCGCCCGTTCTTCCAGCAGTTTGCCCAGCGAAACGAAAACCACCACAACGGCGGCGGCTTCAAAATAGACGTGGGCATGGAGCCCGCGTGCGTGCCAAAATTCAGGGAAGAATGTATTGAAGGCGCTAAAGAAAAATGCAATGCCCGTGCTCAGGGCCACCAACGTATCCATGTTTGCCTTCTCATGCCGGGCCTGCTTCCAGGCGTTGACAAAGAAATGGCGGCCAAAATAGAATACCACGGGTGCTGAAAGCAGCAAAGAAATATAGTTCCCATACGGCAGATCCATAAAGAACATGCCGATGATCACCACCGGCAACGCCAGCGCCGCTGACCCGATCGTGCGAAATTTGATCGCCTCATAGTGTTTACGCTGGGCCTCTTCTTTAACCGCTTGTGGGTCTTCTACATTGACGACGAGGTCGTAGCCAATGGACTGCACCGCTTTCTGCAGCGCTGCCGGCGAAGTGCGTTGTGCATCGAACTCAACCCAGGCCGACTGGTTGGCAAAGTTCACCCCGGCATCGTTCACACCCGGCGCTGTTTTCAAAATCGATTCCACGCTGACGGCACACGCCGCACAGGTCATTTCCAATACCGGAAAGGATTCGCGCGTGAGCTTGCCTGCTTTTATGTTTAAGGTCTGTTCTGCCATGGTTAAAGTATCCCAGGATTTACCTTCAAAGGATACTACAACATTACAGGGAAAGCCGGGTTTTAGTTTTACACAATTGCCGCTTTGATTTATAGAATTACACGGAAGTGCCGGCTAATTCAGAAAAGGGCGAGGATTTTCAATCCTTCAACGCCGACGTGAGATCGGCGCGGTTCAAGCTCAGGGCCTGGAAGCCGCAAATGGCACTGATGACGACCACACAATAAAGGATGGGGAACAGCGGATCGGTCCAGGAAAAGTGCGTGGCGTACACAAACGTTCGGAGCAATTCTTTCAGTACGATGAACGTGAATGGACCAAAGATCAACATGGCGATCAGCATTTGGCGGGCAAACTCCCGGATGAGCAACTGTGTGATCTTCAAACTACTGGCACCGAATAGCTTGCGGATGGCAATCTGTTTTAGTTTATCGCGAACAATGCTCACACTCAAACCGTAGATGGCACAACAGGACAGAATGCCCGAGATGATGGCCAGGATTTCCGATAATGTATTGAGCCGGTCCTGGTAGGTCAACCACTCCTCAAAACGTTTGTTCAGGAAAGTGATCCGGGCCTTCCCGGTTTCATTTTCAAATTGAGTTGACAGAAATGCTACCGTTCTCCGGATGTCTACCTCCAAGATCCGGACGCAGAGAAAATTATAGTGGAGGTAGGACGCCACATTTATCTTCACCGGTTTTTCGGGCTGATCGAATTCGTCGCTCAGTCCCTCAAAGACACCGATCGCGAGGTGCCGGTCACTCAACAATTGCTTTCCCTTTTTATTGACCACCACCACCGAATCGCCATCGTTGGCCCGGAACCAATTTCCTTCGGTCATGTTCAGGTTAAAAAAATCTTTGAACATCGGGTCGACCGACATGATGTAAAATTCTGAATTCAATTCCTTGCTGCTGATCCTGTTGGGCAACTGCGACGTGGCGATCACGTCGACAATGTTTGGGTTGTATTTTTTCCAGCCTGCCCGCATGCTTCGCAGCCCTTCGTCGGTCAGGTCTTTGGGATAGGAGAGGTAGACCACCTGGTCGTGGTTCCGGCCGGGTTCTTTGAGCAGCGAATAGTTTACCTGGCGGCGGATGACCATGGAGGCCACGATGAGAAAGATGCTGATGCCCAACTGCAGGAAGGTGATGACCCGCTTGAAGCGCGGAAACGTGATGGGTGCCGTGCCCAGAAGCCGGCTTGGGGTGGCCTGTGTGAACCGGAAGGTCATGAAAAGTGGGGCGATGCCGAGAATCAAGGACAATGCTGCGATGATGACGATCAACATCCTGTCGAAGCCCAGGAACAGCGCGATCAGATCCATTCCCAACAACCTTTCGATTGCTGGTGATGCAATCGCCAAACCCACTAACCCCAAGACTAGTGAAATGCCCACCAAAGAAAACGACTCCTTTCCAAACGCCATCAATAAGGTCCAGTGGCTTGTGCCGGCGAGCTTTTTCACGGCCAACTCTTTTGAGCGGTGGGGCAAGGTGAGGGTGGTGAGATTGACAAAGCTGGTGAGTGCCAAAAAGAATATCAAGCCGGAAATACAGATCAGGATGATGATGCTGTAGTGGTCGCCGTGTTTCACGTCCTCTCCCATCACGCGGGGTCCGAAATAGATGTCGGCAATGGGCTGGCAACGGTAGGTCACATCGTCCGATTTGGGTTGCTCGTTTATGAGCTTTTCTACTTGCAGCAACGCGCGCGACCTGCCATAGGCGATGTGATCCTTCGGATTGAAGCCCAGGGTTTGGACGGAAGGGTCATCGAAGCGGATAAGCGTATTGAATTCCGTGTGCGCATTTTTTGGAAAGTCCTTGTAAACCGCTGCCACGCGATAGACCAGTGTGTCGCCCACGGCGCTGATCTTCATTTCCCGTCCCCGCACTTCCACGCCTCCAAAATACTCCTGTGCAGCCGATGAAGAGAGTATAACGCTTCGGGTGTGCGTCTTAAAATCCGACAGCGCGCCGTTTATGATGCTGAAGGAAAAGATATCGGTAAGCTCCGCGTCTGCTGCGTGTATCTTTTGATCGCGAAAGGTCTTGCCTGCGGCACCGATACTTATCTCTTCCATGCCCTTCACGCGCGCCACGATCAACCGATCGCCAGCTTTAGCCTTGATGCGCGTCAGGACTTCGGTTGGGATTCGGTTGGAGAGACGGTTGCCGCTGTAGTCCTCCTTGTTGTTTCTTTGCAGGATCCGGAAAATAGCGTGGTCGTCATCATGGAACCGGTCGTAGCCAAATTCATTTATTGAAAAAAGAATGATGAGTGTCGAGCACGCAAAGGCAATGGCCAGGGAAACGATCTTCAACCCGTAGGCCTCGCGGTTCTTGGCGATGATCCGCAGAAATAGACGGCCTTGCAAAGTTGTCATGGGCATAATGCCTGGCGCATAAGTGGATGATCTACGTCCTTACACGACAACCGCTATTCAATACTCATACCACATTAAAACCGAGTTGTGGCTTCCCCATGGACAACATCCATGGCCAAGCTGTCCGTCTGCGCAGTCTTTTGTCCGTGAACGGACTATGTTGTGGCATTTGGTGATTGCCGTGCTGGTCGCCGCCAGTTGTCCCGACTTATCCATGCCTTATACCCGAGATTGACTGGGGATTGACCTGAGATTGACCTTACGTTGACACGGTATCACAACGGTATCACAACGGTTTCAATACGGAAGATGGTGCAATCATTTGCAGTTATCAACCAGCTTCGCCATGCGTAAATATAATATAGTGAAAGGCCAATCGCGAAGAAAATTCGGCAGGACAGTTGGCGCCTGATAGAACAACGCTACTTTTTCGACTTGCGTATTATATCATTCTCTCTTCCCCCGTTAAACTTGCCTGTCACCCGGCCAGGGATAGTAGTGGAAAGCCCGAAGTGCGGTGGGTGGTGCGTGGCCGGACTTGGAGCGGATAGCCCGACCCGAGGCTTCCGAGGGGGCCGCCTGAATAAAATTTAATGGACGGTGTCCAACGGCTTGCGCGGATGTTCGATGGCGCGGGATTTTTTGAGCTCGGAAGGTGTGAGCCCCGTCAGCTTTTTGAATTGCGCGCTGAGGTGCGCCACGCTGCTGTAGCCCAGCTTGTCGGCAATCTCGCTGAGGGTGAGCTCATCGTAGAAAAGCAATTCCTTGACGCGCTCAATTTTCTGACGGATGATGTATTGTTCCAGTGTAATGCCTTCCATCGACGAGAAGAGGTTGCTGAGGTAGTTGTATTCGTAGTGCGCTTCGTCGGCCAACACTTTGGACCAATTGAATTTGCGGCTCACGCGGTCGGTGTGGTGGATCTTTTGGATGATGGTGTTCTTCACGTGCTCGATGATGCGGGCCTTGCGATCGTCGATGCGCTCGAAGCCGTTTTTGGTGAGGGCGGCATCAAGTTGTTTCTGCTGCTCTTCCGAGAGGCTGGTCTCCTTCAGTGCCACCTCGCCCAGTGTGATCTTCTCGGGATGCAGGCCCAGGCTTTTCAATTCCTGTTCCACCACCGTGATGCAGCGGTTGCAAACCATATTTTTGACGTGTATTGTCATGCGCGTAAAGATAAAGAAGCCGGACGAACCGTCCCTCATCCTAAACCAATACCCTACACGAAATAGTTCTCGCATTGCAACTCCTTTTGGCAATCGCTATTTTAGTCAACCAAAAAAACGCCATGCCCCGCATACAGGCCTTCGAATTTGAGGACTTCCCCTGGTTTCCCGCTTTCATCCGCAACTACATGACCGATTTCCTTCAATTCCTGGCCAATGCATCGGATTTCTTCAAACCGGTGGTACCCGTCATTGAAAAAGCGTTGGCGCACAGCAAGACCAACACGATTGTAGACCTGGCCTCAGGAGGCGGCGGGGGTCTGGTGCGGCTGAGCAAGTACCTGGTGGCCTCCCACCCCGACCTGAAGATCGTCCTCACCGATTTCTATCCCAACCTGGATGCCTTCCGGCACATCACGGAGAAACGCCCGTGCTTTCGCTATGTCGAGGATCCTGTTAATGCGCTGGCTGTGCCGCGAGATCTTGTGGGTTTGCGCACCCAGTTCCTGTCCTTCCATCATTTCGCGCCCATCCAAGCCCGGCAGATCCTTCAAAATGCCGTTGACAACGGAAGCCCTATCGGCATCTTTGAGGCCCAGGAACGAAGCCTGCCCAGCCTGCTGGCTATGTTCGTTTCGCCGATCACGGTTTTGATCACCACGCCTTTTATCCGACCGTTTCGCGCAGGCAGGATCATTTTTACGTACCTCGTGCCGCTCGTTCCGCTGTTCATTTGGTGGGATGGTATCGTCTCGGCGCTTCGCACCTATTCCGTGGACGAGATGCAGGCCCTGGTGGATGGCGTGCGTGGCCAGGAGACCTATGCCTGGGAGATCAAACGCGTAAAATCCGGGCCTGGGGTGGTGTTGTATCTGGTGGGCTGGAAAAAATAGCGGAACCCCTGGAGAATATGTACTTTTGAACCATGACCATACTGACCTACATCGTCTGGGACATGAACCCGGACATCACCACGATTCCCTTTCTCGGCATTCCCCTGCGCTGGTATGGCGTGCTGTTCGCACTGGGTTTTATGTTAGGCCAATTTATCATGTCTTTTATTTATCGCCGCGAAGGCAAACCCTCCGGCGACGTGGATTCACTGACGATCTACGTCATCGTAGCCACGCTGCTTGGCGCCCGGCTGGGGCATGTGTTGTTTTATGATCCGGCCTACTATTTCGCAAACCCTTCAAAGATCTTCGCCACCTGGGAAGGTGGGTTGGCCAGTCACGGCGCGGGTATCGGTTTGTTCATCGGACTGTACTTGTTTGCGCGCAAAACAAAGGTGCCCTATCTATGGATCCTGGATCGCGTCGCCATTATAACATGTCTCGCGGGATGCCTCATTCGTCTGGGCAACCTGACCAATTCCGAAATGGTAGGCATTCCGACCGACTTGCCCTGGGCGTTTATTTTCCCCTTAGTCGACAACGTGCCGCGCCACCCTGCACAATTGTATGAGGCCATCTATTGCTTCATGCTTTTTGTATTTCTATTCTGGATGTGGTATAAACGTCGTGACCAATTAAAAAACGGTTTTCTCTTTGCGTGGTTCCTCATCATTCTTTTCAGTCTCCGTTTTATTGATGAGTTCTTCAAGATCAACCAGGTAGAATTCGAAGATCAGATGATCCTCAACATGGGCCAGCTCTTAAGCATCCCGCTCGTACTGACAGGCATCATCATCCTGATCGTCATCCGCACCAAAAAAGAAAAGGTGGCCACGTTACACGGCGATGCCGCCTGATCCCGCAGACCCATAAACGACCATGTCCGCCGAAAATCCCTTTGCCCACCCGCTCACCGTCACCCCCGCCGACATCGACGAGATGGGCCATGTGAACAACGTAGTCTATGTACGCTGGGTCCAGGAAGTTGCCGCCGCCCATTGGCACGCGCTCGCATCCGCGGAACTGAAAGCCAAATACGCCTGGGTAGTCTTACGCCACGAGATCGACTACAAAAATCCCGCCTTCCTGAACGACGAGGTGACCGGCTACACCTGGGTCGGCGAACACCACGGCGCCCGCTTCGACCGCTACGTCACCATCAAAGCCCGCGGCAAAACCCTGGCCGAAGCCAAAACCACCTGGTGCCTACTGGACGCCAAAGCCATGCGCCCCACCCGAGTATCCGACGACATCACCACGTTGCTCTAATCCGCTTTTGTTGATGCGATCGCCCCCGCCTTTGTTGGTGTTCTTCACCAACAAATTTCCTTCCCCCCGCACAAATCGTGGCCGCCATTTGATGCCTTCATCAACAAAATTTCTCATCCACATTAAAGTGCACCCATCACCCTTTTGTTGGTGTCCCACCAACAAAAAATTCCTTCCCCCCACATCATTCACACCCGCCCCCGCCAAACCATCCCACACCAACGCCCCTACACACAACCTCCATCCCACCCCTCCCAAAAATCCTCACCATCACCCACCCCAATCCCCACCCATCACCCCACTATTTCTTTCCACCCCCACAGATCGTAACTTCACACAAACCTTCCCCCATCATGAAAACACTCCTCGCCCTACTCCTTGGTGTGCTCATCACCCTCATCACCCAAGCCCAACAACTCGTCGACTCCCACCAACGCGAGATCGTCATCCGCCACGTGAACGTAGTGCCGATGGACAAAGAACAAGTGTTGGTAAATCAAACCGTAGTCATCAAGAACGGCACCATCACCGCGCTGAGCCCCAACGCGAAATACAGCAAAGACGCCCTCGTGGTCGATGCCAAAGGCAAATACCTCATGCCCGGTCTGGCCGAAATGCACGCCCACGTGCCTCCCATCGACGACCTGGAACCGATGAAGGATGTGCTCTTCTTGTTTGCCGCCAACGGTATCACTACCATCCGCGGCATGCTGGGCCATCCCAAACACCTTGTTCTTCGCGATATGGTCAACAGCGGCGAAGTGCTGGGCCCTCATTTTTACACGACCGGACCTTCCTTCAACGGCCTCTCCGTCAAGACACCCGAGGCTGCCGAAGCCATGGTACGCAGCCAGCAGAAAGACGGCTATGATTTTCTAAAGCTTCACCCGGGGCTTAACCGGGAGACTTTCCCGGCGATCGTGTCTACAGCCAAAGAGGTGGGCATTCCGTTCGTAGGCCACGTGTCGTATGGCGTGGGCATCTGGCGCGCCATTGACGCCGACTACTCCACGATCGATCACCTCGACGGTTTTGTGGAAGGTCTTGTCCCCGGCATCGACACCATTCCCGAAACACACGCCGGATTGTTTGCGCTATACATTGCTCCCCGCGCCGACACCACCCAAATCCCGCGGCTCACAAAAGGATTGAAAGATCATCACATCTGGGTAGTCCCCACACAGTCGCTCGCCGAGCGTTGGTTTGCGCCGGCGTTTACCGTGGAGAAATTCAAAGGCGATCCCGAAAACAAATATTTGAAACCGGAAACGATCAACAGTTGGATCGAAGCCAAGAACAATTTGCTCAACAACCCGCGCTATAGTGCGGCAGGCGTGGATCAGCTCATATCGCTGCGGCGACGTATCATTCGTGATTGTCATAACGCCGGCGTGGGGTTGCTGCTGGGAAGTGACGCACCACAGGTTTTTAATGTGCCCGGATTCTCCGCACACAACGAGCTTCGTTATATTGTCAAAAGTGGTCTTTCGCCGTATGAGGCGTTGAAGACAGGCACGGTGAATGTGGCGACCTACCTGAACCTGCCCAATTCCGGTGTGATCAAGCAAGGTGCGATCGCCGATCTTGTGTTGATCAGCGGCAATCCATTGAAAGATATTTCACAAACCCGAAATGTAGAAGGCGTTATGTTGAACGGGCGATGGCTGTCGAAAGAGTATATCGAGGCAGGATTGAAGAAGCTTGTGAAATGATGCAATACAATCCACTCGGCACATCCGACCTCAGCGTGAGCGAAGTAAGCTTTGGCTGCATGTCGTTAGGGAGCGACGATGCTGCCAATGCGCAGCTTCTTCATCGGGCACACGATGAAGGGATCAACTATTTCGACACGGCGGATATTTATCACAAAGGTCAGAACGAGATCACCGTTGGCAAAGCGCTCGCCGGCCGCCGCGATAAAGTGATCATCGCTACGAAAGCAGGAAATGTGTGGAGAGCCGATGGCAGCGGACTGGACTGGAATCCTTCGAAGGAACATATTCTTAAATCGGCCGAGCAAAGTTTAAAGCGGTTGCGCACCGATTATATCGATCTCTATCAACTTCACGGCGGCACCATCCTCGATCCGATCGATGAAACCATTGAAGCATTTGAGATCCTGGTCTCCCACGGAAAGATCCGCTACTACGGGATCTCGTCCATCCGCCCGAATGTGATCCGCGAATATGTGGAGCGGTCTAATATCGTGAGCGTGATGATGCAGTATAGTTTGCTGGACCGGCGACCGGAAGAAGAATGCCTGGAGTTGTTGCATAAGAATTCCATCAGTGTGTTGGTGCGGGGAAGCCTGGCCAGCGGACTGCTGATCGATAAGCCGGCAAAATCATATCTCAATTATCCAGAACAGGATGTGACAAAGCTCGTGCAGGCGATGAAAAACGTGAGTCAATCGAAACGGTCGCTTACTGAAATTGCGTTAAACTTCGCGCTGGCTCCGGATGCGGTTGCTTCGGCGGTTGTGGGAATGCGAACGGAGAAGCAATTGAACGATGTCTTGGAAGCGGCTTCAACCCTTCCGCTTACGGCGCGTGAGTTGGATGCGTTGCAGGTGATTCCGGTGAATACTTATCAGGATCATCGTTGAGGCAGATGTACTTGTTGGTGTCTCATCGACAACCCCGCCCTTGTTGGTGTTCTTCACCAACAAGAATCGCCTCCACCCAACACTCCCGAAGCGAACTGTGGCTTCCAGCCATCATTACCGACATACATTTTGTCGAGAGCATCATTTAAAGACACGTGCCGTCAAATTTTGTTGGTGAAGAACACCAACAAAGGCGAGCCATCAACTCTTGTTGGTGAAGAACACCAACAAGGGCGGCAGGACACTTGCCGTCAATTTTGTTAGTGAAGAACATCAACAAAGGCGAGGGCGACGGGCGGTGAATATTGGACTACGGGATGGGCGCGGTGCACTCGTTCCCATCATCAATCCCCAGCATTTTTGACCAACGGTCTGTTTTCGTCCCGGCTTCCCCGTATCTTTCTATTCATTATCCTAAACCACCATGAAAAAGATCGCTTACTACCTGGTTGTCGTAACGCTCTGTGCGACAATGCAGACAAACGCCCAAAGCTTTAATGCGCGCCCGGGCGGAACACAAAAACCGGTGTTGCATGGCAGCCATTGGATGGCCATCACCGGCAAGCCGCTGGCCGCTACGGCCGGCGCCATGACCTTTCAGAAAGGCGGCAACGCCGTCGATGCGGCCTGCGCCATGCTGGCCGCCACCTGCACCATGTGGGACGTGCTGAGCTGGGGTGGAGAAACACAGGCCCTCATCTATAATCCCAAGACCGGCAAAGTGATCGGCATCAATGCACTGGGTGTTGCTCCCACCGGTGCCACACCCGAGTTCTTCAAAGGCAAGGGCATGAACTATCCTCCCGAATACGGACCCCTCGCCGCCGTGACCCCCGGCACCCCCGGTGGGCTCTGCACCATGCTGGCCGAATACGGCACCATGAGCCTGAAGGACGTCCTCGCTCCCGCGATGACCCTGGCCGAAGGCTATCCCATCGAAGCCCAGACCGCCAACAGCATGGAGCGCGGCAAAGACCGCATCAAAGAGTGGCCCTATTCGAAAGCCGTCTTCCTCCCACACCTGGGCCAGGAACGCGAAGCCCCCGCCGCCGGCGAGATCTTCCGCCAAGCCGACCTGCTGGAGACCCTCAAGAAAATGGTGGACGCCGAACAACAAGCATTGAAAAAAGGTAAGACCCGGAAGGAAGCCATCTATGCTGCCTACGACCGCTTCTATAAAGGCGACATCGCCAAAGAATTCGTGCGCGGTGCACAAGAACAAGGCGGCCTCATCACCACGAATGACCTGGCCAACTGGAAAGTGAAAACCGAAGAGCCGCTGAAAGTAAACTACAAGGGCATCGACGTCTACAAACTCTCGCAGTGGACGCAAGGCCCTGCCCTGTTGCAGTCGCTGAACATCCTGGAGAACTTCGACCTGAAGGCGATGGGCTTCAACTCCACGCGTTACATCCACACGCTCTATCAAACCATGAACCTGGCCTTTGCCGATCGTGACTTTTATTACGGCGATCCGGCCGTAGCCCCCGAAGAGCCCATCCAAGGCCTGCTCTCGAAAGCCTACGCCAAGGAGCGCGCCAAGTCCATTCGCTGGGACAAGAACGACGCCAAGGCCGGCCCCGGCGACCCCTACCCTTTCGAAGGCAAGATCAATCCCTACCAAGACTATTTGAAGCAATGGGGACAAGCCAACCTCAACAAACCCGTATCGCCTTTGGACGATCGCTATCTCGAACAATTCTTGTTGGGCACCACCTCGGTGGAAGCCGCCGACAAAGAAGGTTGGGTAGTGTCGATCACGCCTAGCGGCGGATGGTTGCCGGCGTGTATCGCAGGCAAGACCGGCGTGGGCATGAGCCAACGCATGCAAAGCTTTGTGACCGACCCGAAACTGAATCCCTTCAACGTAGTGGCACCCGGCAAACAACCCCGCGTGACGCTTACGCCGACGATGGCCTTGAAAGATGGCAAGCCCTACTTGTCGTTTGCTGTGCAGGGTGGCGATTCCCAGGATCAGAATCTTTTGCAGTTCTTTCTCAACGTTGTCGAGTTTGGAATGAATGTGCAAGAAGCTGCAGAGGCACCGAACATCAACACCTATCAAATGTATCTCTCGCTTGGCGGCGAAGATCGTAAGCCAAAGCCGGGCGCGATATTGCTGCAGTCGGCTACGCCGGAGTTTACACGGAAGGAATTATTTGAGATGGGATATAAACTTTCTTTTGATGACCGTACTTCGGGGCCTATCAATGCGATCTATATCGACTGGACGCATGGAAGCTTTTGGGGTGGGTCGAGCAATCATGGTGAGGACTACGGCATCGGCTGGTAACCATAAAGAATCTTAAATTCAAACTCCTGAGAAAAAGCAAACCATTGCTCATCCCTTCCGGAGTTTTTTTTGATACAAAAAAAAGCGCAGAGATAAAGGAAGCCTTCATCTCTGCGCATGTTTTTTTATCCTGTAACCCGAAGACTAGGTTGCCCAGGTCTTTCCGTTTCCGGCTTCTTTCAAAGGAATACAACCTTTATAAGCGCCAGGCACAGCTTCGTACTGTAGCACTTGCGTGGCGCCGGGTTGAGATGTGAAGAAGCCCAACAAAGTCAACTCTTTCGTAAAGAGAATGAACGAACGCTTCGGCGCAGGCTTGCCCGGTTCTGGTTTCTTGCGATTTCTTTCTTCTTCGACCGCCGCATCGTGGATCTTCTTCACGAAGGCCGCCTGCTGCTCCGGCTTCAGCTCGATGAACGGATCACCGTATTCTTTTTCAGCGGCCTCCTCGAATTCTTTCAGACCCTTGCTGTAGTGCTCTTGCGTCTCCTGGTCGTACGCGTCTTTCAACATCAGGTCGATGAAGGCGGGCACGCCCGTCTCTTTCGCACCGGGAGTATCGGTCTTGGGAATGATGATCTCTGCCACCGTGGCAACCAGGGAGCCCTGGGGTTCGGTAAGGAACACGGGCTTCCAGTCGATGGTGGGCTTGGCGGCGCAGCCTTTCAATACAGCCATGATGGTGGGAGCCGATACGACCCCGCCCATGATCCAGGCTGTGCGCTTTAATGCTTCTCTACGATCCATAGTATTGTCAGATTACAGATTCGATTAAATATTTTGCTTCTTCAATTCGTTTACGGCATGATCCACAGCACGCGCCGTGAAGGCCATGTAGCCCAGCGAAGGGTTGTGGCAAGCCGATGAGGCCATGAACGAGCCATCGGTGACGTACACGTTCTTGCAGGCATGCACCTGGTTGAACTTGTTGAGCACCGACGTCTTGGGATCTTTGCCCATGCGGGCCGTTCCCATCTCGTGGATGCCGAGGCCGATGCCGATCTCGCGATCATAGGGCGTCACGTTCTTGAAGCCTGCTTCGGTCAGCATCTCCACAGCATCGCCGGCCATGTCTTTGCGCATCTTCAATTCGTTCTCGCGCAGGATGGCGTCGAAGGTGAGTGTAGGCAGACCGTGTTTGTCTTTCACTTCTTTGTTGATGACCACGTGGTTGGCGTGGTTGGGCAAGATCTCGCCGAAGCCACCCATGCCCACAGTCCATTTGCCCGGTGTAGTCACAGCCTCTTTCAGCGCAACACCCAGCGACAATTCTTTTATCTGGTCGGCCCAACCCTGGCGGCTGGCGCTGCCCTGGTAGCCAAAGCCACGGATATAGTCACGCTTCTCGCCGCCATAGTTCCGGTAGCGAGGGATATAGAAGCCGTTGGCGCGGCGTCCAAAGTAATATTGGTCTTCATAGCCTTCTACTTCAGCACGGGCACCCACGCTCAAGTGGTGGTCCATGATGTTGTGGCCGAGTTCGCCGCTGTCGTTACCAAAACCATTGGGGAAACGGTTGGAGATCGAGTTCAGCATGATGAAGGTCGAGCCGAAGGTCGAAGCACAAAGGAAGATCACTTTAGCAAAGTATTCTACTTGCTCACCGGTCTCAGCGTCGAGCACTTTCACGCCGGTGGCTTTGCCTTTCTTCTCGTCGTAGATCAATTCGTGTACGACCGAGTTAGGGCGCAACGTCATGTTGCCTGTTTTTTCCGCTGCCGGCAATGTAGACGAGTTGCTGCTAAAATAGCCGCCATAGGGACATCCGCGCGAGCACAGGTTTCTGTACTGACAGGTTCCCCGTTGCGGGCTATGCGGTAGCGGCGCCGTGGCATGGGCCACGCGGCCGATGGTGACCAGGCGGCCAAATTTATCTTTTACGGATTTTTTGAGGTCGCGCTCCACGCAGTTCAGCTCCATGGGAGGCAGGAACTTGCCGTCGGGCAACTGGGGGATGTTTTCCACCTGGCCGCTCACGCCGATAAAGGACTCGACGTAGTCATACCAGGGTTCGATTTCTTTATAACGCAGGGGCCAGTCCACCGCGATGCCGTCTTTGGCGTTGGCTTCGAAGTCGAGGTCGCTGAGGCGATAGCTTTGGCGGCCCCACATGATGGAGCGTCCGCCCACATGGTAACCCCTCATCCAGTCGAAGCGGTTCACCTCGGTGTAGGGGTTTTCGAGGTCGTTTACAAACCAGTGTTTTGTGCTTTGGGAGATAGTGTAGCCGGTGCGGGCTTGTTTGGCCTGTTGCTTCAGATCCTCCTGCGTAGGTTTGCCGGCGTAGGGCAATTGCCAGGGGTCTTTGGTGGCCGTGGGATAGTCGGGGTGTTTCACCATCCGACCCCGTTCCAGCACCAGGGTTTTCAATCCTTTTTCGGTGAGCTCTTTTGCTGCCCACCCGCCACTGATACCCGTGCCCACCACGATGGCATCGAAAGTATTCTGCTTGTCAGCGTCGATATTCAGGTTCATACTCCATAGAAAGTTTGCCTAAAATTATACTATTCAAACGATTTAGGAAGGAAATTATATGGGCGGTTGGAGAATATTGTGTGGGGGTGGAGGAAATGGAGATGAATATGTTGAACGGAAAAACACTTTATTAAAAGACTGACGCTCAAATGGATAAAACCACCATGCATGGGGTTTGTTCTAAGGCTAGCAATCATCCATGTGCAGTTGACCTGCAGATTTTAAATTTTTCACTTTTGTTGCGCAACGCGATGACCAATCTTAAATCTGTAAATCACAAGCAACAAAACAATTAGCGTGACCACAATTCCGTAAACCCACAGAACTGAATAGTAGAAACTCATCAACTGTACCTGCTGGAGATCAATGTTCTCCTTTTCCTCTTCCTGTAGCTGCTCCAATCGCTGGCGGATTTCAGGATTCAGCTCCTCAGGAAGAACCCGGATCACTTCTTCACGCTTTTGAATAAGGTCCCTCAGATGACTTTTGTCCCATCTGTATTGACTCATGAAATAATCTAATCTCGCAAACAAGACGATACCTGCCAAGAACAGTATTCCGAATATAATTTTGTTTTTCATTGGTTCTCTTGACGCTTAGTTGACATCACCAGGGACTGGGATCATCCTCCTTTCTATACTCGTATTCCGGGTTATTTAATACCTTCCTTTTTATATCAGAAAATATCTTGGTCACAATTGAGCTCTCATACTGATATTCCCTGAAAACAAGAATAATGCCCTCGCAAACACAATCCAAATAGCTACTCAGGACATTCTCACTACCAATCACTTTTTCATACGGTATCCATAGCGTATAATCTACCATTTTGTGTTTTTTGCTAATGGACGGCCCCTGAATTGACAAATCCGTTTTACTTTTTTTTGTAGAGATCACGACACCAAGAGAAATGGCTCGCCCTTCACAACAACTTGCTGACTTTCCTTCGGCAAACGTGCTTGCATTTCGTCAATGATAAGATCACCTATCTTATAGGAAATAGAAAACACAACGCCTTCTTCCATATATATTGTTCCGTATCTAAAACTCATAGACTATCTTCCTCCGACTCATTGTGAAAAATCGCGAATGCGCCTCTAAACAATAATCGAAATTTGCGACTTCAAATTTACGTTCCAATTCATAGACACCGCGATCCATTTTAAATTTCAATTCTTGTTTTGTAATGGGTATTAACCAATAGAATTTAATAGTCTTATCTCCCCAATCTTCATTTTCCAAGCCTGGCCCGTCCAAATAGGGCAAGGATATAAAACCATACTCACATTTGGAACTATTTTGCCATGGTTGACCAAAATTGACAGTATGATGCAAATCTAATTTCTCTCCGCTCTTATGATAAAACGCCACGGCGGTAAGAATTTCGACTAAATTTTCATCTGCTTTTTTAGAGAAGATATGCAATTCAATGGGAGCATCATCCATTTCTGTTGACATTCCACACGTTGCATAGGTCCACATTTTACGGTTAACTGTGGGCTCAAACTCTAACGCACGAAAATCGGGATATAGCTTTTCCATTGGCCCCTTCTTCCATTGTTTCGGGTTACACTTAGCCTTCCAAAAGGCCGTGTAGTGCGCCTCGATTGATTGTACATATCCCATAACTAGTTCATCGGCATTTCACTGGTAGCGCAAATTATCGTTCGGATTGCACCGTACTGGATCATTAAAGCAACAAAATTGTTGCCTGATCGAATCCTCGCGCAGATACATGTTGTAAGCTAGTCCAAATTGGATAATGGTCATCCTGTAATTCCTTTCCGTTGTACTGATAGTGATTGCAAGTCGATCCTTCTCTCCTGTTCGAGTTGTAAGTAAGCCCAAACGGATAATACTCCTTTTAGTTAAACCCTGGCCTGAGGTTTTACGAACAAGAAAACCTTATCGCCGCAGCCGTCTGCTGAAAGCGTATCACCCGGCACGGGAACATGCCTCGGCATAATCAAAAATTCTTGCTTACCTGGGTGTTGAAACTTTAGCTTAAACAAAAAAATATTTTTCAAAGAATCACGCTCTAATTCGATTTGAGGAGCATCTGCAGACTCAAGGCTTTCAAAGTCAAAATTTATCTCGCCCGTTAGCTGGAAGCCAAATCTAATTGAAATCAAACAATCTTCGTTGACATTGATAGAGTCATTTTTTATTTTGATAACGGGCACCGCCCTGCTATAAATTTTACGCCCCAAAGAATCCCAGTTCATTATGTAAATTACATTCCCTAAGCTATCAAAAAGCTGTCGAGTAATAATCTTTCCGTTAAAATAGTACCAATCTTCGCGATCTACCTTTATATCATTCCTAAAAAATGCAATGGATAGTAGATCTCCTTTTTCGTTGTATTTTTTAAGGGATCCATTGCGCATATTGTCTTTCCATTCACATGACTGTTTCAAACTTCCACTTTCATAGAAGGCCTCCTCCATGCCATTTTTTCTTCCAGCCTTTTGTGATCCCTGAATGGCCAACTTACCGGATGGGTAAAAGTATCTATAGATACCTTGTGGTTTTCCATCAAAGATCTCAACCCGTGACTTAACCACACCATTAGGGTAGTAACTAACCTCCTCCTTTCTTGCACAACCTATGATTGTTGTTTGCGCAATGAGAATTGAGAGAATATATCTTTGACTTATCTTCATTTATTTTGCGGAAAAGATCAATTCGAGGTCCCTTCTTTTTATTGACAACTTTCTTCAACCGGTTTTCCTTCATACGAACCGGGCTGGACCCAAAATGTCGAAGCTTTCTTTAGAATCATCGATTCTTTTTATAGTAGGATCCCATACCGTATCAGCAAGTGTATATACCTCCCTATTGACATCCGATTTGCCAGCTGTACTCTTCTTTTGTCCGTCTCCCTCAGTGATATTCACAATTTTTCGTCATTCTTTTCCCTGTTTGGCATTCGGATTAAACGGTGCCTCATTATTTTCACCAATCGGATCAATGTCACTTGTTGTCCTTGGGTTACTTTGATTCTCATCAACCGGCTTAAACTCGGGGCTTTTAGGTTTTGTGGTTGCGTCTTTGATCTCCTTATATTACGGACTTGACGTCATTTACGAAGCTATTCCATGCTCCTTGCACTTTCTTGATTTCTTGAGGACCGTAGGAGGATTCAAGACCTTCAAGTTCAACATGTGCGATAACTTTGTTTTCGCTGAAAGCATATGGCGATGTCATCAGACTCCATACCGTCAGGATCAATAAATCTAATAGGACTGTTCAATGCGTAATTGTAAGGAGTCGATCTTCTACTTTTTTCACTGAGTGGATCGACCACTCCCCATCTACCGATATCAGACATATACATCCGGCGCCCCATAATCTAGCCAACCGAGATCAAGTTCATCTTGCAGCTCCTTGCCGTTGTATTGGTAATTCTGTTTAACGCTGTTTTCACGCTGATAGGAGTTGCAAGTAAGTCCGAAGGGATAATAATCTAGGCTGGGTCCAAGCAGTTCATTCGCAATCCGCAGGCGTAGATGCATATTCTTTTAACTTCTTCAACTCTTCACATACTTTCTTTTTCCAGCTGGCTTGAGATTCAGCAATGATTCCGTGTGCGGTATCCTTATCATAGGCTGCCTGCATGTCTGCGCATTCCTGATATAGCTTTTGAATAACTGGGTCGAATGATTCCCCTGTCGGATCTGGCGCTGCCTGTATGGCTTTTCTTAATTTTCGAGCAAGAAGTTCCGTTAGATCAAAATGCAACTGTTCATGAGCTAATAAATAGTCGGCAGTATCTGTTTTCCATGACTTATATCTTTGAAAAATTGATTTTACACGATAGCTAAATGCATTATTTTTTTCAACAAGAATCGGCTCTACTCTAACCCAACTCTGCGCGCGGATGTACAAATTATTTCCATTACCGGGCGCTTTACCTTTAAAGTCCGTCCATCTCAATTTATCGGTATCGCTCCAACATTTTAGACTGTCGGTGTCTTGCGAAAACAGGTCCGATGAAATATGCGTAACAAAAACTACCGCCATCAACCTTAACATTATCATATCGCGCAGGGTCATCATTGA
Organism: Chryseolinea soli; assembly: GCF_003589925.1. NCBI lineage: Bacteria > Pseudomonadati > Bacteroidota > Cytophagia > Cytophagales > Fulvivirgaceae > Chryseolinea > Chryseolinea soli. Next base: position 6,880,290 of record NZ_CP032382.1, read on the forward strand.
ATTAGGGGTTTGTCAATATAAACGTGGCACTCATATTTCCTCCCGTTTTGCCAATTTCTCCTGGAGTAGCTTTCAACTGTGAGGCTGGGATTCCCGCAGCCCTCAAAGCATCATAAATTGCCTGAGCTCGGCTTGATGTTAGTTCTTTCTGGTGCTTCTCAAAAAGCCAGCTCGGTTCGGCATTAACGTTTCCTTTTATTTCCAGATGAAGGTTGGAAGAGCTCTTTAAAGTAATATTCAATTCGTTTATAAGCTTGTCGTTAGCCGGTGTACTATAAAGACTGGATTTGTCAGCTTCGAATTGATATGCATCAAACACCAGTGTACCATGAGGCTTAACGTCAAACGGTGGTCGTGGATCAGGTTGTTTCCTTTTTTCCGGTTCCTCACGCTTGCGCAGAGGAGGCTTAGGCTTTGCCTTGTATATCGGGCCTGGCGGAATGTATACCACTGCCGACTCCTCTTCGGGCTCTTCAGGCTCTTCAACAATGGGTTGCGGCGGCAGAGGTGCAGGCTGAGTTGTTGATATTGGAGGCGGTTTCGGCAAGCCGAAATTATACGGAACTGGTTTGCCCTTACTTCTAGCTACGGGTTTTACATACTCCTGATTGCCCGCTGCTCTGGTGCCGATCAATCTTCCGATACCAAAAAATGCCTTGATTCTTTGCCAGACGGTTGGCGAAAGACCAGTTGGGTCTCCATACAAAACTGGATTGTTCTCTGCAAAATCATACGGACTAATTCCCGAGAAGAAGTCTGTCAATGGGTCGATTTGTAAAAAACGTCCAATCGCTGGGTCGTAGGTACGGAAAAGAGTTGAATACCAACCAAGATTTAAGTCAGTCTGTAATTCAGAACCTCCATTGAATAGACGTCTATTTTGAACGGAGTTCTCCCGTGAGTACGAGTTAAAGGCAAGCCCAAAGGGATAGTAATCATCCTGCTGCACCACCGGAGACTTAACATGCTCCACCTTAAAATCGTCAAAGAACACCTCTACTTCCGTAGGATTTTCATTTTCTTATTCGTATTGTTCTAATTCCTTATCAAGAGCACCTCGCAATTCCTGTGCTGGTATAACGACGCCCTTTTCAGCTGGTGTGTAAAAAATTGCTGCTTTTATGCCGTCCCTAGTCATCCCATTTAGCCATTTCTCAATGAAATCTTCCAGGGAAATCTTTTTCGGTTGATAGTCTTTCCAAGCGTCGGTCGCGCAGAGTTCTGCAAACTCAATTTCGGGCCAAAATGCCAACATCTTTTCTTCGTCATTCGCTAATGTTGCCCAACCGTCGCTATAAAGCCCCCAAACTTGCTCAAAATCAGCTACCTTTCTGATAAAGTAAGAATAGCGTTCGGAAGCAGAGAGATTGATTACATTTTGGACTTTTTTGTTAATATCCTTCATACTTATGCTCTAGTTTATGCAAGTCCGAATCTTGTAGCTTCGCGTTTTTATAGCTATGTCCATCCTTTGCTCTTTGCTTCCTAGGATGTGCCAGTACTTTTCCTGGCCCAGTCGAATTCCGGGAGTTACCAGGTAATCTAATCGTAGCCCTGTTGCCATTCTGAATATGTCTTACTTCATTTTTTATCCATCCTCTATCAGCGCTTCCCACTTTAGGGTCATTTGCCAACTCCTTTAATCTAGCCTGTTTACCACTTCTTCCCACATTCTTTTCTGGCGCTGGTCTCCCCATTGGAATTCCTTCCAAGTTTACCGCTGCTTTAAACAAATTATGGACTGCTTCGCCTGGGGTCTCGGAGTCATGTGCGTCCATGATATTATAAGCAGAATTCAATCCCGGAACCTGACTTACAACTTCCTCTACCTCCCCTTTCATTTTCGCCGTTTCTTCCTTGAGTATCGGAGCTTTTTCCATTGCCGCACCAAAGTTCGCTGCACTTTGAGCTGATCCATCATTCCCATCACCAAATAGGAAACTTACAATAGTTTCAAATAGCTCGGCACCTTGTGTAAACAAGCTCCCAGCGCTGGGGCCCTCAGGCACAGGCTCAGCTTGTTTGAACGGCAAATCCGCTGTCTCCAGTCCCTCTAACTCAATATTCGTCGTGACTTTATTCTCGCTGAATGCATATGGACTGTTGTATACATACTTGTGCGATAACGGGTCAACGTTAAAGAACCTGCCAATATCAGGTTGGTGATTTCTCCATTTGAACGAGTCCCAATTCAAACCAAGCTCGTCAATATGCTCCTGGCCTTGGAATTTCTTGCGATTCAAGACCGAGTTTTCACGTCTGTAAGAGTTGTAGGTTAAACCGAACGGATAGTAATCATCCTGCTGCACCACCGGAGACTTAACATGCTCCACCTTAAAATCGTCAAAGAACACCTCTACTTCCGTAGGATTTTCATTACTCAGATAAATATACAAATATCCCGGTTGTTTCACCGGGTAGCTCAGGGAAAGCTTTTGGTGACAGCCGTTTTGGCCGTGCTCTATGGCATCGGTGGTGATTTGTGAATAGCCCAGATCCGTCGAACTCGCTTGCATATCCCTATCCAGGAACACAAAGTTCAGATAGGCTTTCGGTGCTGTATTGCCTGGGTCATTCGTAAGGTGTGGAATCGGATTGACGAGCATGGGCAGATCCCCCAGGCTTCCTGGCGCGCCACCATCAATAAACGTTCCGGTCGAGATAGAGGCGGCGGAACCCAGGGTGGTGATGAAGTTCACAATAGGCGCGCCGGGGGTCTCTTGGGAAAGATCGACATATTTTGCCCAAACCTCCATGTTCACCGTGTCGCCGGGCATGACGCTTATCGACTGGGCCAGACCAAACTTGGCGGCGGTGTTACCACCGGTTAACCGCGTGGCATAACCGTCCACCGTTCCAAAGCCTGTACATACTCCCTCGGGGACACCGCTATTGTTGTTAGTGTGATCGAACCAATAGTGTCTCACTTTTACGGCTTCGTCGTAGTAGAGGAATTTGGCGCGGTCTTCGTCTTCGTGATCGGGTTCGAGGGTTGCGATAGAAGACTCCGTTTCGCGTTTCGTGGTGAAGGTTAGACGTACGTTGCCCAGGTGGTCCTTCAGGTGATATTGATATTCATTTGTTTCCGTTTTCGCCTTGGCGGGGATGATGCGTCCTTCGGCGTGGTTGATGAATTTCAATGTGTCGTTCTCCAGGAAAAGACTGCCCACATAGTCGCTGCGCTTGGTCATGGCGTTGTTGGCATCGAACACCTGTTGAGCCAGTTTGCGGCCAGTGGCATCGTAGATGTATTTGACATATTCTCCGGAGGTCTTATTTACGCGTGCCGGTAAGTTCAGGTGGTTGTAGGTGATGCTTTGAACGTCTTTGTTCAGGTCGCTTACCATGTTGCCGTTAGGGTCGTAGCTATAGTCCAGGGTGGTGTTGGTGCCATCTTTAAAACCTTTGGCTCTAATAGAGTCATAGGCGTTGGGCGCATCCGTTACGGCCAGCAGCTTGTTGGAGCGTTGCAGGTCCGTGCCATAGCTGTAGGTGAGCGCATCGATGCTCGCACCGTCTTTGCCGGTGCGCTGCAGGTTGAGGATGTTGCCGTTCAGGTCATAACCGCTCTTGCCGCCTGTGCCCATAATGGACTCTTTGTAGGCATTCGTAGTAGCCCAATCGATGGTTTGCCCGCTTCCAGTTGCCTCGAGATGATCCGCTGACGTGAGCCTGTTCATAGGGTCGTAACTGTAGCGATAGGCGCGTTGCGTTGGATTGTTGATGCCCCCCAGCGCCAGATTGCTGCTCCAGCGGATGGCGGAGATATTTCCATTGTAAGCCACTTGGGTGTTATCGGTTATGCCGTCCAAGGGCTTTTCATAACTCAATTCCATACCAAAAAGATCTTGAGGCCCGGCAGCGTTGTCGAGTGTTGTCAGGTCGCTGTTGTTGATCCGGGTGAGCCAGCCGCGGATGTTGTAGCGGTAGTCTACTTCTTGTTTGAAACGGCGGGTATTGTCGTTGGTTTCTTCCGGATCCGTGTTGTAGAGTTTTTTGGTGATCAGTTGACCCAATTCATTGTAGTCATTTAAAGTGAGGAGCACCTCAGGGTCGTCGTTGGTCTTTTGCCATTCTTTCTGGAGACGTCCTGCATGATCATATTCGAAGCGCGAGCTGAGTTCTGTCTTTTGTTCCGTCAGGGGTACGGGGAAGGAAACGCTCACTTCGCCAATCGTGGCAGACTTAGAGAGGAGCACCACCTGGGCGCGATACGCTTTGGTCGGGACAACGGTCGAGCGCTTGCTAAAACCGCCGGTCTTCGTGTAGGTCATCACCAGTTGCCCGTTTTCGATGGTGCTTTCAATTTTGAAAACATCGTTTACTGCGTAGGTACCCGAGGCGATGGTTTGCGTTCCTTCGACTACGTCAAAGAGCCCCCCAGCCTTCAAATAGATGCCATAATCCAACTGGGTAGGCACGGCAATGGGAGTGGAAGAAGCGAGACCCGCTGCCCGGGCCGTCGTGGTCTCCAAGGCCTTGAATTGTACCCAGCCCGGGCCGGACAAGACATTCAACGTGCCGGCGGAGGCATTCCATGCCGCACTGGTAGAAGTTTTTGTAACGGTGTTGCCGGTGGTGGAAACCAAATTTGTATACCCCCATTGCAGTGTGTTCGCCATCGACTTATCGGCACCAAACGAGGCTCGGGCGTTTTTAATCGAGCCCGAGGTCAAGGAGACATCCACAATGAGCGGCGTAGCCGATGTGGCCGGGAAGGAATGGCGGACATCTCCGTTCACCTTCACATAAACCTTGGTCGCTATGCGCTCTACGCGAATCACGTCTCCTTTTTTAATGTCGCCCAGAAAACCGGTTTGCGTGCCGATGGCGTAAGCATAGAGCTTGGATAACGATGTAGTATAAGCACAAAACAGTATTTTATTATACCCGGCATCCGTATCCGTGTCAGTCAAACCCAACATGGCAACCGATGTGCCATCATAGACACTTTCAACCCAGCCGTCTTGCGTTGCGGCAAGCACCTGGCTCGACGATGCTCCAGAGGCAAAGGCTTGCGTGCCGTTGTAGTTTAGCGTATTGGTTTCGTTGTCCAATGTAGTGTTGGCAAACCGGGCCCACACAACATCGAAGCTCTGGTGAATGGTGCTCTGGGATTTGTCCACTTTGCCCACGAAATCATACAGCGACGTACTGCGTAAAATCTTTCCCTGATGATCTTCTTCCACGTGCTGAATGACCCGGAATTTATCATCGTAGTAATTGACCGCTCGCATCCAGGTGTAAGCATCGTTCAGACTTCGTACGCGCGTGCCGGTCACCTGTCCTTTAACTCGGTCAAAGGCCATCGGATTCTGTCCATCCGAATGATCGGACACAAAATCAAATCGGGGATCATTGTACAATGCCTTAAATTGATAGTCATCGTAATAGGTTACCGTGAGGGGTGTAACCGAGGTAGTCGGAAAAATGACGTTGGTGTAGCCAAAGTTTGTGCTGGTTCCATCGTAGGTTTCGTAGTAATTGGCAACCGCTGCAAAGTTGGTATTTACTACCTGTTGCATTTCAGCCTGCGTCACCTCATTACCCGGGTGTTTATAGAGACCCGTCATCACTGGACGGTTCAATACATCGTATTTCGTGTAAACCCATTCGTTGGTAGATTGCTGATTGCCATCTTTTGTAAGCACCAGGCGGTCGCGACCATCGTATACCATATAAGTCCAGTCTGCTCCAGGTGCCTTCTTGGCGATCATCCGTTGCCGCTCGTCATAGCGATACTCAAAAGCCCAGTTGTTACGGATTTTCTGATCAATCGATACCGCCGCAGCCGTGTTGGTGAAGGAGCCGATCACTGCCGGGACCAAACCGCTAGCTGAGTACACTGAAACATCGGCATACAAGGCCTTTGAAGTGGTTATGGTCGTTGTCTTCACCTGTACGCCATTGATGAAGTATTTAATTGCTAATCCTTCGCGTTTTATGGTGAATACATCACCCGCCAACGCATATACGCCCAGTGGTGTCTGGCTACTCTTCTCATAAATAGTAACCAGGCCAGTTCCATAACCAAAATTAAAACCGTACTCGGTGTCGGCGCCCGAGCTGGTCGTGTTCACGCTCGACAATCCCAGCAAGTAGCTGCAGGTCAGCGGTTGGTACACAAATTCCAGCACCGCGTCTTGATTGGCTGCCGCACCGTTGCGCGAGAAGGCTCCGGCGTTCGATGCATTGGTTGTGCCGGTCTTGCGCAGGGTATAATTGCTTTCCCGCGCCATGGTTGAAAGATTCGACCACTCGGCGGCATCACCCAACGTATAGGTATGTGTAGTGGTTCTTCCGACTGCGTCGGTCACCGTAGCGGCAACCGAGCTCCTCGATTTTCCACTCAGTGCAATACCCGTTTCACTCGTTGACCAGTTTACGGTGTAAGGTGGGGTCCCTCCATCTATGTTCAGAGAGATTCCCCCTGAATTTCCACCTGTACCAATGGGGGTCATCACCGGAATGACATTCAACCGTGTGTCAAAGGAACTATACACTACCGGGATTGCTCCCTGGTTCACTGAAATATCGACGACAAACGGGAAGCCCCCCATCGATGACATGGTATAGGTCAATATGCCGTTTTGATAGAAAAGTATATTGGTGCCGTCGCGCTTGATCTTATAGACATCGCCCTTGCGACACAGGCCCACATTTGCTTTTACCAGGTCTTTTTGATAGACGTACATCGTGCCGCCATTTGTCGATATGAATCCAGCTTGAATGCCGCTGTAGGATTGATCCAGATCTACCTGCGAGAGTCCGATATCATAAATGCTCAGGTCTGTCGCCGGAAGCTCAAACTCGATCCACCCATTGTCTGCCGGCAGCAGTGTGTTTATACTTGACGCCCCGGCATCCCAGGCTGCGGAACCAAACTTCAGGAAAGAATTGTCGGACTGAAGTCTTAGGCGGCTGTTGATGTTGGTCCAATCTACGGAATAACCCAATGAGATCTGTTTCGATGTCGTTCTTCCTTCTGCATCCGTGACGGTGACCCCATACTCCCCGGTGGGTTTATTTTTTATGTTGCTATCCGTTGATCCGGTATTCCAGCTATACGTATAAGGAGCTGTTCCGCCGGCTGGGGTTATCTCAATGTCCCCTCCTGTTGCTAGACTTTTAACCGGCTTTACAGACTTTGCCAGCTTAATTCTTGGTTCGAAAGAAGCGAACACCTTGGGGACTGCAGTGCCAGGGCTATACACCGAAACGTCGACCATAAAACTGGGGTCCGTTGTTGCGTAGTTAACCGAACGAAGCAAATACCCGTTGTGAAAATAGTTGATCGTAGTGCCCGTTTTTACGATCCGGAATATATCGCCCACTGCAGCGCGTCCAAACGTCCCCTGCGATGCTCCCGATTCATAAATATAAATGTCGTTGTTGGTGTAAATAAACAGACTATGTTCGATGCTCGTGTAGTTGCCATCCAAGTCGCGGCGCGACAGGCCGATCTGGTAGTAGGCAGCATTTGTCCACGTAAATTCTATCCAGCCATCGGTGTTGGCCGGCAAAATGTTTGACGAAACAGCACCAACATCCCACGCATTTGTAGCAGCAGTTTTGGTCAGGCTATTGTCAGACCCTACAGACAAACCATTGGTCGCGTCGATCCACGAAGACCTATAGCCAATGAAAATGCTCTTGCTTGCCGTACGCCCTTGTGCATCGGTAACCGTTATCTTATAGGTGCCCATGGGCTTTCCACTGATCGTATTTGTTGTCTCACCACTGTCCCACGAATACGTATACGGCGCAGTGCCCTGGCTAACGGATACTGAAATGGCCCCATTTACGCCCCCGTAAACCACAGGTGTTACCGAAGAGGAGATATTCAGAGCAGCATCAAAACTTGCCTGCAAAACGGGCATGGTTAAACTGTATACCGAAACGTCGACAAAAAATGTACTATTGTACGTGTTCGGCATCACGGTGCCCGTGCCTAGCTCTGTAAGATTTCGAAAATAGTGAATCGTATTCGAGGTCCTCACGACCTTGAAGACATCGCCGGCCGCAGCCGTCCCATAGCTGCCTTTTGAGGTGCCTGACTCATATACTGTGATCACGCCATTATTCAATGCAATGCCATACTCAACGGATGTGTAGTTGGCATCTTTGTCGTACCGAGAAAGCCCCACCATATAGGCACCTGTGGAAGTAGCATAGGTAAATTGCACTTGACCGTCGATGCCAGCAAGTAAAAGGTTTGTGGAGTTTGCACCGCTGGTCCAACCATTGGTGCCTGTCTTCGTAAGGCTTTTGTCAGCGTTTACTGTCGCTCCTACCACATTGATCCATTGGATCGGATATAGCGTTTGCGCGCAGAGCGTTTCCGGCAGTGCGATGGATAGGCAAGTCAGGAAAATATAGAAAGTTCTTTTCATCGCTGTAACGGTTAATAGTATTGTTTTAAGATCTCAACAATCGCTTCCGGGGGAAGCACCAAGATCAGTTTATCCTTATTGTCGTAGATGTAGTAGGTGCTGGCGTACAGCTTGGTAGTACCACTGGTGCCGTATTGAACCCGTTTGCAAATCATGCGGCCTTTCTTATCCGTGAACGTGACGATCTCGTTCTCATTTTCGTCGTAGGTCACATCGCCGACAAGCTCATTAGGATCGTAAAAATTTATAGAGGCGCTAGTGCCAACACTGAGACTGTTGGATGCCACATCGTAGGTGAAGAATAACACCTCATCGGCCTTATTAGTCGGGTAGCGTTTTTTTATAGTTTTATCGGTGAGACTATTGATGTCGTTGTTGGGTTGCCATGTAACTCCCGGGGCACCTTGCTTCCATACGCGGTTCAAAGGACTCGGTTCAAAAATGGTTTTGGCAAATGGGGCAACGTCGGTCGCAATGGATGAGCCCGGTTGATTGTAGAACGTATATTGATTTGACGTTACATAGTTTCCGTTGCTTCCGAGGGGGTTCTCCCTGAACCAGCCCGTGCCGCTACCATCGGCATAGGGTAAGTATTTTACAGCCTGTCTACCAAACTCGTCGTATTCGATAGGTTGAATGATATCGGCATGCGATGGCGATGCCTGCCAGGAAACCTCCTGGGTGCTCCATCCCAACCCATTGAAATAACTCGTCTGTCGTTGAACATCTTCTGCCGGCAATGTATTTATGTCGCCTTCAACGGTCACATTTTTCCGCAGCACCGTTGTAGAGACTATATAATTAAGATTCTGACAGGTAATGGTCTTGTCCACGTTAACGGTGACGACTCTCGAGGTGGTGCTCCATCCGCAGGTGGGGCTGTAGGCGCGCAAGTAGTATTGCCCGGACTGTGGAGCCTCAACATCCAAGGTGGAGCTCATGGCCATGCTGGTCCCCTGGTCGGTCTGTTGCCAATACCATTGCACATTGGCCGGAGGAAGTCCACTGTGAATAATTTTGTTCCCACAAGTGTTGAGGGAAATTTGTGGCTGCACAGGCACATTAGGGGGAGAGATTTGAACCGTGACAACAGCATTTTTTGAAAGGGAACAATTTCCGTTCGTGGTGGTTGCCGTGTAGGTGGTGGTTGCTGTGGGGTTAACGGTCTGGCTTGCCCCCGACAATCCGTCGACGCCGCTACCACTCCACGTAATGGTTGTTCCTCCACTGGAGGCCGTCAGCACCACTTGTTGTCCCGGGCAGACCAGCGTGGGAGACGCTGACAGACTAAGTGCGATAGGTGTGGCTGTAACGGAAAGGCTACCATCAAAGGTATAGGGTTCCCACACGCACGGATCGGGGGATTGGCACACGCGGACCAGGGTTTCCAAATGACCCGTTAGCGTTCCGCTGGTGGCGTTCCAAATAACAGAAACGTCATCGTCATTGGAGGAGACGATGGTTCCGCCCTGGATGGACCACACCACATCCCCGCTTTCGGATGCGTGATATTGATACGTTTGCCCTATGCATGTTGCCGTCCCTGCGGTGGTTCGCGTGATGGTCATCGGATCGGCCCACCCGGTCAATGTCCCGAATAGGATGCCGAAGCCAATCGTTGTTATAGAAAGAATGTGTCGCATACGCTACTCTTTAGAATTGACAGGGAGGATTTGAAGACTGTTTTAGAACGGGCGAGCTGGTGCCATCCGAGAAGGAATATTGATATTCTGTGATGCACTTGCCATTCAACTCATAAACATCCAGGAAAATATAACTTCCTGTTTCACACTGACCGTTGATCCATTTCTTATTTGAACCCAGACACGGTTGGCATTGACCTGTATCCCGGCCATTGTCCACCCAGCGCAACTGACTATAGGTGGCACTCAGCGGGTTGGTGTCGGTCTGTTCTTTTTCCTGGTCTCCCGTTGGACCGCTTGAGCCGAATACGCATCTTTTGTTACCCGTATCCACCCACTGCTCCAACGTTGACTGTCCCGCCGAAGCCGACGTGAAATAGTTGTAGTGATAATTCTTCGTGATGTTGCGGTCGTTATCTCTCATGTTCGAAAGACGCAGAAAGTCATCGAAATCAAAATATTGAACCACGTTTGCCACATTTGTCTGTGACGTCTGACCGGTCATTTCATCGTAAGTAAATGTGGTCATGGCAGCATCCTTGGGGTAGAAGCGAACGTCGTCCACCTGGCCGGTAATGTTCAGGGTGTATGAATTATTCGTAACGTCGACGGTCGACGCTTGCAGGGTCCATACCCCATTGTCCTTTTTCCAATAGGTTAACCGATAGGTGCCGTTGGTAAGATTGGAGAGACTGGCGGTGTAGTTGGTTTTACTCTTGTGCCCGGTCTTACTATCGCCATCGGCGCTGTCGCCATCGCCATCCTCAAAACCGTTGTACAGGAAATCGGTATATTTTGTATTTATCGCCTGGGCGACGGGCATATTCCTGGAATCCCATTGATAACTCTTCGTGGCATCCGGTGTGGTGACCTGACGCAGTCTTCCTCCGAAATACGTCAGGTTGGCCTTCAAAACAAAGCTGCTATCGCTTAGCAGGTAAGAATATTTGCCACCGGCTGCGCCTTCCTTGTTTAGCGCGGACTTGGGTTTTGGCGACTCCAGGAGCCAGATGTTGATGGGATGAAAAAGTGTGTTATGAAATTGCGTTGCCTTTGCGTGGACTAAATAATTATCCACCCATGTTTGCTCCTCCACTACGGGATTGAGCACGTGATTAGAGATCAGGGCCTGATGACCCGCTAGTTGCGTGTCGGTTGTGTATTCGTAATCGGTCGGATATTTCAAGTAAGTTCTTGTCGATGCGCCGTCACTGCCCGTGCTTTCGGTAGACGTTAACTGCACGTGGTGGTCGGGGCGATCATAGTTGTATTCGGTTACTTTTTCGAGAATGTTCGCGCCGTCATACGTTTTGACAGTCTGCCGGCTTAGATAGGACCACTCTTGTTGATTATAATAATCGGCAATCTTAAATGCATTCGCGGTGAGTTCGGTGTCCAGCACTCCGGGAACAATGGTATACTGTCCAACTTTCCAATTCACCGCGAGCGCCCGGTGCTCGTTGCGATTGGAATATTCATTTTGTGTAACCTGAAGGGTATCTCCCTGGGCGTTCAATACCACCTGTTCCTTTAATTTCCCTCTGCGATTATCCCGGCTGTCGGCCGGAGCAAACGGAAAATGCTGCCCGCCTGCATCGGGTTCTTCATCGGCCGCCACGTACTTGAAAATATTTGAACCGGTTGATCCGGCTTCGTCTTCGGTGACCACGACTTCCTTATATCCGACATGCGAACCTTCACCCAGTGAATTTCTGACAGACGAAAAAGCCTGATCAAAAATGCAAAGTGTACTGACCACGACATTGCGCACTAGTAGGGCTTTTGTCTGCTGGTTCTGGTAATAGTAGAGCGGCTCTTTTACTAAAATCCCGCTTGAAATCAACTGATCATCGTTGTTCTTGTATTTATAACTAAACAGAACCTTCTTGAGTATTTTTCCATCGATGTCGTAGTTCGTGATTTTGTGTATTCTGGCCCCTCCAACATAGATGGGCTCGGAATCTAGTGTTACATTCCTCGTTTTATAAATATCGAAGGTCACACGGGCGGCGATACGTTTGCTCGTCGTAGTGCGTTCGACGGAAGTGCTCAGCGTATAGGTATGAGCGGGGTCTAAAATTATGTAGTCCTCGTTTGGATCCGACCCCGTATCGTTCTCAATGTGGGAAGAGACAAGCGACCTGTCCCCGTCCGATCCATGGCTCCAAACACTAGCCGTGCCATTGCCCGATGGGTCGGACGAATTTACATTGGTCACTATGTGAGCCGTATAGATGCCATCCACGGTAAGGGTTATTTCCCTCGAGCAATCAAGATCGTCCTCGTGCCCGGGCTCGGGGCACCCTAAAGGATGGGGCTCCGGATAATATTCCGTGGCTTGGCGCATTCCAACCCTGGCTATTTCGTGGGCCTCATAGTCGAATGTTGTCTTTCCCCCGGTCGGATAGGTGATGGACGTTAACATGTTGGCCAGCGTGTTAACGGGATCGGTATCCCTGTTCCCACCCTTATCAAAATACAAGTATGAGCCATCCAACTTTTTTATAATTCGGGGAATAAGGCTTTCTTTATTGTTGTTGTTATAATACCCCCAATGATCCTGCTTATAAGACGCCTGGGAGGGCAACTGAACGGTTTCGTTATACCCCAATTCGTAAGGTGGCAAAGGGTTATTGTTCTTGGAATATTCAATGACCCGCTGCAGTTTCAGACGTTTGTTGTTGCTGGATTGGAAATTACCATATTGAAGACCGAAATATTTCAGGGTATCTCCCTTGCTGTTTTTGATGTAGATGCGATCAAGGCTATGCGCACCGAGCAAGTCCAGACGCTCGGTGATGGAGGGTACGAATTCGACGCTTCCGTGTGAGAAAGATATTTTCGACAATAGCTTTTGGAAATTGTTTGTTATGGTGCCATTCGGACTTGGAGTGTAGGTAGGATTCTCCAGGCAATACCTGGCCAAGGGGTTCTCAACTTGAATTACCGGGATCGTTAGTGTTTCGGAGGGCAAGGACTCGGTTGAAATATTTTCTTCATTGTCATAATAGAACCTGACAACATCCTGTTGGTCCGCCGAAACGATCTTTAACAGATGCCACGCCGATGTAAAGCCTTGTGATGTAGGTCCGCCGTCTTGCCACGAGGCCGTAACGTCCGTTTCCCCATTCAACAAGTCTTCGCCTGACGACTCCGAAGCCGTCATTTTACCCAAGTAATATTGAGTCCCATCCGGCCCCACCACTCTCCAATAATTATGTCCAGTTGTAAAAGGGGATTCTATCAGAATATCCTGATAGTCCACCAAATAAATTTGTTTGTTGTAATCGAAGAAGAATTTGGTGGATAACCCGGGAAGGTTCAAAAAATAGACATCGGACTCGGTATCTGTTTTGCCCTTGGAAGCATCGGACAAAAATTGACCAGAATAACGATTGTCGGGATCAGCAATTTTTGAGCCTACAACAAAAAAACCATACAAGGGATCTTCATCTCTGATGCCTCTCATAACCCGGCTGATCATCCCGCCCGCCTGGAGACTCCACCCCGTTCCCGTCCAGGATGCCTGGTCAGAAACCTTTATACCTGAAGCATGATAAGACAACGAGATGGGTATTTGTATGGAACCTTCCGCGATGTTATAGATAGGAATGCTTATGTTGGGTGTTCCCGTATAGTAACTCACGGGTATATCTCCATATCGCGCTAAGGCAGCAGCATTTGGAGCCGGACCGACAACGGGAGGAGTTAATTTATCATTGAGACCTTCCTCTTGTCCATAAACAAAGCAGGATGTCAGCGAGCAAAGAAAAATTGCCCTGAGACAGTTCGAATAGAATGACATAACCATTTTTTTACAGAATATTTCTTATCCACTAACAAGCCATAAAAGACAAGCGAATTCGGAACAGCTGCTGACTTATGAGATAACACAAAGGCCTATTCACATTTTGGTAGTGGCAAAATGTAATGGCAATGCATTCCTGCGCGCGGGCAAAAACCTGCAGTCAGCAACCTATCGCAATGTCTAGGGGCAAAATCTCAACAGTGTAGGTTTCATCCAGATTACTCACAACTTCACAATCCCACCAATAATGCAGGATCACAATAAGAGTAACGTTGGTCAGGCTCCTTTATTTACCTCAACCGTTGTGGGACAAAACTAAGGAATTCCCGGAATTTTCGTTAAACGGTCGAAAAAAAATATTTAGTTGCGTTATACGCCGTTAAAAGGCTGCAATAAAAAAATTATTGCAAGATTGAATACGGTTCTGGCAGCCTTTCCAAGGCCAGAATTAAGCAAGGTCGCGACATTAAAAGGATTCGAACAGGTATACCGCGTTGTAACGTACCGGGCAAACGCCAAAAAGAAGAAGGTCCCCGGGGGACCTTCTTTATATCTGCCATCGCGAGATCGCTCCGCGGCGTAGATGAACTTAGCTTCGCTTCAGATTTTTACAATCGCGGAATTGTAGATCGACTTGCCTTTTTATTACTGTTTTTGCTTTGGGGGTCTTTTATTTGCTGTAGGATTGTAATATGGATGATCATAATCTCTTGGCTCTTTAACGTCGCGAGGTAGCATTTTTCTAAGGGCAGCCTTTCCTGTCGTGGGTGAAAGTTAAACCCAGGTCTAAATTCGTTCACACAGAGGATGAGTAAATCGATGGCATCTCTTAAAATCGTCAATGGTGCTCGGCCAGGGATTGCAGTGAAAAGCCCGAAGTGCGCTGGCCTTGAGCGTGGACGGACTTGTAACGGCAAGCCCGGCCCCGAGGCCTCCGAGGGGGGCCGCCAAATTACTTACGCTCTTCTGATATTGTCGGAGTGGCCTCTAAACTAGCAGGCGCCTTCTGAAAAGCCTCCAACATCTTCTCACGATCAAACGCCTTCTCATTATTCGAAAGCCACACCGTAGCTACCCCATTCCCAATCATATTCGTAATCGCCCGCGCCTCCGACATAAACCGGTCCACCCCAATCAGCAAAGCAAGCCCCTCGATCGGAATAGACTTCACCGCCTGCAACGTTGTGGCCAACACAATGAACCCGCTCCCCGTCACGCCTGCCGCTCCCTTCGATGTCACCAACAAAATACCAATCAACGTAAGGATCTTATCCATGCTCAGGTGCACGTTGTAAGCCTGCGCGAGAAAGATACACGCCATCGACAAGTAGATCGTAGTGCCATCCAGATTAAATGAATAGCCCGCAGGAACGGTAAGCCCCACGATGGGTTTAGCACATCCCATGCGTTCCAGCTTCTCCATAAGCGAAGGCAACGCCGCCTCACTCGATGAAGTGCCGAGGACAATGAGCAGTTCTTCTTTAATGTATTTTAAAAAGTCAAGGATACGAATGCGATACATCCAAAGAATAGCACCCAACACAATGAACACAAAGATGGCCATCGTTGTGTAGACCGCAGCCATGAGTTTAGCAAGCGACACCAACGCCGAAGGACCAAACTTGCCAACCGTATAAGCCATGCCACCAAAAGCGCCGATGGGCGCGGCATACATGACGATGTGCAAAGCCTTGAATACATATTTAGAAATAAATGCGAGCGGCTTAACAACACGATGTTGTTTATCAAACAAGCTGACAAGCGAACCCACCACGATCGAAACCACCAACACCTGCAACGTCAGGTTATCCTGGAAAAAGTGCAGCCAACTGAATTGCTGGGCGCCGGTGACGTATTTGCCGATTTCGGCGCCGCTGGCCCGCGACGTGTCTACGCCGGAACCGGGTTGGATGACATAGGCTACGGCTACGCCGATGAGGAGGGCAAAGCTGGTGACGACCTCGAAATAGATAAGGGCTTTGCCGCCCGTCTTCCCTACTTTTTTGAGGTCGCCCATGGCGGCGATGCCCAGGGTGATGGTGAGGAAGATGATGGGGTTGATGAAGAGCTTGACGACGCTGATGAAGCCTTTGCCGAGGAATTCCATTTGCACGGCCCGTTCGGGGTCGGCCACGCCGATGACAATGCCGGCGGCGATGGAGAGCAATACCCAGAAGGTGAGGCTTTTCAGGATCGTTTTGGCGGTGGTGCTCACGGGGAAAGGGTCTTAAAAAGGTTCGACGACCCTAGATAGGGAAATTTGAAAAGTATGGCAACCCGCCGGGCGGAGAAATCTGTGAAAGTTCGAAAAAGCAGGGAATCGGGAAAGGTGTCTTGTTATCTTTAACGAAATTTTTTGACGGCATGGAACGACTTCGCGCAGGACAATGGCAGGTGGGATATGAAAACGGTTTTTTGCGCCACCTGCAACTGGGGAGCCACGAGATCTTGCGCATGGTCTACTTCGCCTTGCGGGATGAGAACTGGACCACCCTGGACAAACAGATCCAAAACGAAGTGCGCGACGTAGGCCCCGATTTGTTTCGCATCGCCTACGATTGTGTCAATGTTAAAAACGGCAACACCGTGTTCCGGTGGCACGCGGTATTGGAAGGCCGGCGCGATGGATCTATTACTTTCGAGATTTCGGGTGAGGCGTTGGCCGACCAGTTGAAAAACCGCGCCGGTTTCTGCGTGCTGCATCCGCCGGACACGACGCTGGGCCAGCCGGCAGAAGCATTGCACACCAACGGCGACACCACACGCTCGGCATTTCCCGTGAACGTGGACCCGGTGAATCCTTTCAAAGACATGAAAGGGCTTCGCTGGCAGACGTTGGGTGACTGGTATACGCTGGCTTTCGAAGGCGACGTGTTTGAAACCGAAGACCAGCGCAACTGGACGGATGCTTCGTTCAAAACTTTCTGTACCCCTTCCAACCTCCCCTTTCCCGTGTCGCTGAAGAAGGGCGATCGCGTGCATCAGAAGATCACGTTCATGCCTCCAGCCTTGCCGCCGATGGTGGCGGATGAGGGGCGGATCCGGATCCTGGTTAATAAAGATCGCGTTACGGTGCCGGAGATTGGCGTGGGTGCAGCGTCGAATGTGCAGGTCTCTCCCGCGATTGGGCGCGTGATCCGCGAGATGGGGTTGTCGCATTTCAGGATCGATGTGCGGCCCTTGGGACATGATTGGGTGACGGGATTTTCCGAAGCCTGCGTGGCGGCTTCGGAGTTGCAGTTGGCACCGGAAGTGGCGTTGCATCTTTCGGCGGATTATAAACTGGAGCTCGACGCGTTTACACAGCTCTGTCTTCAAAACCGGCTGAGTTTGAAACGGGTGTTGCTGCTGGGCGACAGCGACGCCGTGACACCGCAGGCCATCATTGATCAGGCATCGTCATTGAAAACACATTTTCCAAAAACACATTTTGGCGCGGGCACGAACTACAACTTTCAACAACTGAACCAGCGGCACATTGATGCAACAGCGGTGGACTTTGTTTCCTTTGCCGCGCATCCACAAGAACATGCCATTGACGATCTGTCGCTGATCGAAAATCTCGGTGCGCAAGAAGATGTGATCTTTAGTGCCCAGGCCCTCTATCCCGATCACGCCGTGCACATCTCTCCTATCACGTTGAAAAAACGCTTTAATCCGTATGCGTCGGATCCGAAAAATATCACCATGAGCGAAACGGACCGCACCGATCCACGCCAATCCACACCCTTCTGTGCGGTGTGGA
Source organism: Chryseolinea soli (assembly GCF_003589925.1). Taxonomy (NCBI): domain Bacteria; kingdom Pseudomonadati; phylum Bacteroidota; class Cytophagia; order Cytophagales; family Fulvivirgaceae; genus Chryseolinea; species Chryseolinea soli. Next base: position 6,897,879 of record NZ_CP032382.1, read on the forward strand.
CGTTGGGAAGCATCAAGCATCTGACCGAGGCAGGCGCTTCGGGAGTAACCTACTATCAAACACACGGACCACAAGGCATTGTTTCTGCGGATGGCGCGCCCTATCCGGTAGGTGATACGTTGCGAAAATTGTTGGCATTGCCGCGCAATGTGCTTTCGTCGTATTCCACACAGCCGCTAAAGGTGGACGGTTTTGTTTTTGAGGATAGTCGTATGGTTGTTTGGAATTATACGGCGGAGGAACAAACGGTTCATATTAATGACAGGGTGGTGGCGTTGAAGCCTTATGCTATTCATTGGGATTAGCGGGAATCAGTAGCCAGTAGTCAGTAGCCAATTTCAAAATCCACGAGCGCTGAAGATTTGTATTTTGTTCTCTATTGCATCTGAACCTCACCTATTGAATATTGATCACCCTCTATTGACTATTTGATCATCACCTACTGGCTACTGACTACTGGCTACTGACTACTGGCTACTCCCCTCAGGCACTAACCGTAGCATTCATATCTTTGATCTCACGAATGACGTCGCGTTTAATGCGGCGCTCCGTGCTGGTCATGTGGGCGATCTCTTCGAGGAGCTCGACGAGCTTTTGATTAAGCGCTTCCTGCTGGTTAGTGACCCGCATGAATTTGCAGTACTCCAGGCGTTGTTTGTAGTTGGTGAAGGTGCGGTCCATGACTTCGAACTGGGCCTGGGCTTCGTCGGTCCGGCCGAGTTGGTGGAGCGACCAGGCGTAGGCGATGCCTTCTTCGGAGTCGCGGAAGGTTTTTTCGCTGGCCAGGCGGCTGCCGATGTCGGTCACGGCGTCGTGGTTGCCATCGAGGTAATAGGCCTGGAGAAGTTTCATGCGGAGGATGGGGTCGTCGGCCATGAAGCCCTGGAGGCAGTCGATGTAGAGGTTGATGGCCTCCTTGGGGCGGCCCAGGTGCAGGTAGGCGTCGGCCAGCATGGTTTTGTTGGCGAGGCTGTTGTTGAAGCGTACGGCCTTTTCGAGTTGTTCGAGGCGGTAGTTGCTGTTGGTGACCGTTTTTACGCTTTCGGCGATGGATTGGATGTTGCGGCGGTTATAGAAATTGTGATAGAGGTAGATGGCGCAGCCTACGGCGGGGAAGAAAATGATGAGCCAGTACCAGCGTTGTTCGGAGTTGCTTCGGTAGGCGTGATACAAACAGAACCCCTGCAGCAGCAAGACGGGCGTGTAAAATCCAAGGAACATAGTTATTTGAGATGCGGTTTAGGTCGGGAAAAATAAATTTTTCTATCGGTCCTGCTATTGCTCCAACACGGTCACGAGGTTACAGCTTTTTTCAGGGAAATAAAAACCTCGCAACGCCGGATGCGGCCGTGGTGTGTAACTATTTTTTTTCCGTTGCGTTTGACTCATCGCGGTATTTTATAATTTTACCGCCGAGCCGATAGCTGTCAATTCCCGTTAACTGTCATTCCGGATGTTTCTGGCCGTTTTTCCAGAACCGCTTTATTCCTTCATTTTTTGAGTGATGTCGTTGTTGGTTAATCGCTGACGCAAAGCGCTTTATTGCCGTTGATGCGTTATTTTTAGGCCTTGATGCCCCGTCAAAAGAAATCCAGCAGGACCACTATGGATTTTTGCGATCCTGGCATCTATTGTGCGTTGACACTTCAAAAAATATCCGGACATGAACTTCCTAGCGCGAATTGTAGCCTTGAGCTTGATCTTAAACATTGCCCTGGCACAAACTAAATCCGTTCCCATGACACCCTTCAATTATGAAAAGGCCTGGAAAGAGGTCGCCGATTTCGAGAGTAAAGGATTGCCCCAATCCGCGCTAACCGTTGTGAACACCATCTATGCGCAAGCCAAAAAAGACGCAAACGCCCCGCAGCTGGTAAAAGCCGTTGTGCACAAACTGAAGTTTACCGAGTATGAAGAGGAAGACGAATTTGCAAAGAACCTGGCTGTGGTGGAAGCCGAAGCCCGCACCGCAACGTACCCGGTGAAACCCATCCTGCACACCATGCTGGGGGAAATGTATTGGAACTACTACCAACAAAACCGCTGGCGCTTTAACCAACGCAGTCAGACGGTGAACGTAGATAACAATGATGTGACCACCTGGAGCCTCGACAAGATCGTAGCGGCCACGTTCCATCACTACAAACTTTCGCTGGAGGACGCCGGCAAAAGCAAGGCAGCCACCATCGAGATCTTCCCGGAAGTGATCCAGCGCGGCAACGATGCGGGACGAACCTATCGCCCCACGCTCTATGACTTCCTCGCCCAAAGAGCCATCCAATTCTTCTCCGGCGACGAAGCCAACATTACGCGTCCCGCCGATGCGTTCGCCCTGGACCAGGAAGCTTACCTGTCCACCGCCAAAACCTTTGCCACGCTGTCGATCCGGTCGCAGGACACGTTGTCGATGAAATTCCAGGCACTGGTGTTGCTCCAGGAACTCATCCGCTTTCACTTGCCCGACAAGGACCCTTCGGCGCTGGTGGACGTGGACTTGCAACGCCTGTTCCTGGTGAAAAATAATTTCACGCTTTCCACCAAAAATGAATTGTACCGCAAAGCGCTGGAACAATTGGAGCAAGAGGTCATCGTCCATCCCATCTCAACACGGGTGACCTATGCGATTGCTCAGACCTATGTGGAGGCGAGCCGGCTGTATAAACCGCTGCAGTCGGACGAGCACAAGCAGGATCTGAAGACTGCCTATGCCATTTGTGACGGTGCCTTAAAAAGATTTCCCAAATCGGAAGGTGCTATACAATGTGAAAATTTACAGGAAGAACTCCGTCAGAAATCCATCTCGGCCGTGGTGGAGGAAAACAATTTACCGGACCAACCTTTCCGCAGCCGCATTGAATATAAAAACTTCACGTCGCTATACTACCGCATCATCAAGACCACCCGCCAAACCGTAGCGGCACAACGCAAGAGCCTGGACAAGGTGGACTATGACAAACGGGAGCAAAAGTTTTTACAATACTTCCTGGCGCAACCTGTAGTGAAGTCAGGATCGTTCACGCTGCCCGACGACGGCGACTATCAATTGCACAGCCTGGAAGTGAAACTGGAGGGTGTGCCCGTGGGGGAATATATGATCGTGTTCAGCAACCTGGCCGATTTCGCGACGGAGCACAACGGTCTGGCCTATGCGTTCACTTCCGTGACCAACATCAGCTATGTACACCGGAACAACGCCGATGGCTCGACCGATTTCTTTGTACTTCACCGGCAATCGGGCGAACCCCTGGCCGGGGTAACGGCCAGTGTATTGGTGAGCAACTATAACTATCGCTCAAACAAATACGAAACGAAGGTCGTGACCACCCTTACCAGCGATGCGCGGGGTTTCTTTAAAGTGCCTTTCTTCCAGGACGAAAGCCGGAGAAATTTCTCGGTGCTGTTCACCTATCAAAACGACGTGAACAGCACGCGGGCCATCGACGGCGATGAGTATTACTATGGTGGCATCCCGCAATACATACACGGCGAACGCGAGCACCACATCCAAACCTTTTTCTTCCTGGACCGGGCCATTTACCGGCCGGGGCAAACCGTTTACTTCAAGGGGTTGGTGGTGGACACCGATGGGCGTACGTCGCAGATCCGCAAAGATCATCACAGCACCATTGCACTCTACGACGTGAACGGCGAACAACGCGCCGACGTGAGCGTGGTGACCAACGCTTACGGCACCTTTAGCGGCACGTTTACTGCGCCGGCCAGTGGTCTGATGGGGAATATGCAATTGGTGGATCAATCCAACAACAGCAGCATTGACTTTTCAGTAGAAGAATATAAACGTCCCAAATTCGAAGTGGGCTTTGACCCGGTGAAAGGTACGTTCCGGTTGGCGGATACGGTGAACACGGTTGGTTTTGCGCGCGCTTATTCCGGTGCGAACATCGATGGTGCGAAAGTACACTACCGCGTGGTGCGCGTGGCGCGCTTTCCCTTCTGGTGGTGGTGCCGGTGGGGCTACTATCCTACTTCCCCGGAGGTAGAGATCAAGCACGGCGACACGCAGACCGACGCCAATGGAAAATTCAGCATCGACTTCACGGCCCTTCCCGATGGAACGGTCGACAAGGCTTCGGATCCCACCTTCAGCTACACGGTGTATGCCGATGTAACGGATATCAACGGCGAAACCCATAGCTCGTCCACCACGGTTGAAGTCGGCTATAAAGCCCTGGTCGTGAATGTGGCCATGCCCAACCTGGACAAGAGCAACACAACACAAATGAAGCAAGAGTTTTCCATCCAGGCCAACAACCTGTCCGGTCAACCCGAAGCTGCGAAAGGTGATATTCATATCTATGCCTTGAAGGCTCCGGCGAAAACTTTCCGCCCGCGCTTCTGGGAACAGAGCGACCGGCACCTCTATACGCAGGAAGAATATTACAAACTGTTCCCTTATGATCTGTATGCCGACGAATCCAATCACTTCAAATGGGAACGCGGCACGGACGTATTTGCCTTGAAGTTTGATACGGAAAAACAAAAGACATTCACCATCCAAAACCTGCACCAATGGAAGGAGGGCCAGTACGTGCTGGAGATCACGTCAACCGACAAGTTTGGGCAGCCCGTGAAGGAAGTGAGCTATTTCTCCGTGTTTGCACCACAGGCAAAAACGGTGGCGGTTCCCCAGGTACATTATTTCCAACCGGTGAAACTGAAAGCCGAACCCGGGGAGAAGGCCAGTTTTGCGGCGGGAACGTCGGAAGAAAAAATACGGGTGCTCTATGAAGTGGAGTATGATGGCAAACTGCTTTCGCAGGAATGGGTGACGTTGAGCAAAGAGCAACGCATTTTTGAGATCGCCGTGAAAGAAGAACACCGGGGCAATCTGGGTGTGCATTACACTTTTGTGAAGAACAACCGGTTATACACCGAGAACTTTACGGTGGAGGTCCCCTACACCAACAAGATGCTGGACGTTTCGTTCGAGACCTTCCGCGACAAGTTGCTTCCCGGCCAACAAGAACAGTGGAAGATCCGTGTGAAAGGAAAGAACGCCGACAAGATCGCGGCGGAGATGGTGGCCACTTTGTATGATGAGTCTTTGGACGTATTCAGATTCCATGACTGGTTCGCTGATTTTTATTCGTCTACTTATGCGCAATTGTCCTGGAAGAGCGAGCGTGGATTTTTACAACGTGAACTGACGGGGCGCTCAGAGTACTGGAATCCTCCGCATGTGCGTTATCCGTCGGGAGTCAGTTATGATGCGCTCAATTGGTTTGGATACTATACGTATGGCCGCCACGTGGTGAGGACTGCCCGGTATAGGGCCGGAGGCGCTGCTCCGGGGATGGCTTTGTCGATGGCGGCTCCTATGGAAGAAAAAGAAAGTTCCAAGAAGGCGGAGGGAGAATTGATGCTGAACCAAGACAAGGCGACGTTGGACACAGCAGGCGCAAAACCTGAAGACCCTAAGAAAGCGCAGGCACAAAAAGCACCCGAAGATCTCTCCGATGTAAAGGTCCGCACTAACTTCAACGAAACCGCATTCTTCTTCCCCCACTTGCAAACCAACGAAGCGGGCGAGATCATCGTGAACTTCACCGTTCCCGAAGCTTTGACCCGTTGGAAGATGTTAGGCTTTGCGCATACACAGGATTTGAAATATGGCTTTGCCACCAATCACCTGGTGACACAAAAAGACCTGATGGTCGTGCCCAACGCTCCCCGCTTCTTCCGCGAAGGCGATAAGATGACGTTCTCTGTAAAGATCAGCAGCCTGGTAGACCAGGCGTTGACCGGCCAGGCTCAGCTCGAGTTCCGCGACGCGCTTACTGGCAAGCCCGTCGACGCACAAATGAAAAATATCAACGCCTCGAAGAGCTTTTCAATCGGCGCGCGCCAAAGCACGGCCGTGGAATGGAGCATCGAGATCCCCGAAGGATTGCAGGCCCTCTCCTATCGTGTTGTGGCCAAGGCGGGCAATTTCTCCGACGGCGAAGAGATGACGGTGCCGGTGGTGACCAACCGCATGCTGGTGACGGAAAGCTTGCCGCTGCCCATCCGAGGCAAACAAAGCAAGACCTTCCGTTTCGAAAAATTGTTGGCGAACAATTCCAGCACGCTGAAACATCAGCAGTTTACACTGGAGTTCACCTCCAACCCTGCGTGGTACGCCATCCAAGCCCTGCCCTACCTCATGGAATATCCCTACGAGTGCGTAGAGCAGACGTTCAGCCGTTTCTATGCCAATAGCATCGCATCGCACGTGGCGAACAGCCACCCGCGCATCCGCCAGGTGTTCGAGACCTGGAAGAATGTTCAGCCCGATGCGTTGCTTTCGAACCTGGAAAAGAACCAGGAGCTGAAGTCGGCCTTGCTGGAAGAAACCCCTTGGGTGTTGCAAGCACAAAATGAAACCGAACGCAAACGCAACGTGGGCCTGTTGTTTGACTTGAACCGCATGGCCAACGAACAAGACCGCGCGCTCGACAAAGTGGCCAAAGCCCAAACGCCCAACGGTGGGTTTACGTGGTTCCCCGGTTTCCCCGAAGACCGCTACATGACCCAACACATCGTGAGCGGACTGGGCCACCTGGATGCATTGGGTGTTAAATCCATACGCACAGACAACCGCACCTGGCAAATGGCCACGCAGGCGCTGGAATATATGGATAACAAATTGGCCGACGACTATGAAGACCTCAAGCGACGCGTCAGACGCAAGGAAGCGAAGCTAGAAGACAATAACCTGGGTTATCTGCAAGTGCACTACCTGTACACGCGCAGTTACTTTAAAGATGTGAAGATCTCTTCGCACGCACAGGAAGCCTTCCGGTATTATACCGGCCAAGCCAAGAAATATTGGCTGTCGCAAAACCTGTACATGCAAGGCATGCTGGCCCTTGCCCTGCACCGCTCCGGCGACAAGGTGACACCGGCCGGCATGATCAAATCTTTTTCGGAACGCGCCCTGCGCTCAGAAGAGATGGGCATGTATTGGAAGAGCGACCGCGGTTACTACTGGTACCAGGCGCCCATCGAAACCCAGGCGCTGATGATCGAAGTGTATGATGAAGTGGCCGCCGATATCAAATCGGTGGAAGACTTGAAAGTGTGGTTGCTCAAACAGAAACAAACTCAGGACTGGAAAACAACCAAGGCCACCTCCGAAGCCTGCTATGCGCTGTTGCGCCGCGGCACCGATCTGTTGGCTAGTACACAATTAGTAGAAGTGAAAGTAGACAACAAAGTGGTGGACCCCACGAAACGCGACGACGCCAAGCTGGAAGCTGGCACCGGTTATTTCAAGACCGCCTGGCAAGCCGGCGAGATCACCAACGGCATGGGTAACATCACCGTCACCAAGTCAGACGACGGCGTGGCGTGGGGCGCGGCCTACTGGCAATACTTCGAGCAACTCGATAAGATCACACCGGCCGAAACGCCGCTGAAGCTGAAGAAGGACCTGTTCCTCCAGCAAAACACGGACCGCGGTCCAGTGATCACGCCAGTGAACGACAAGACGCTTTTGCAGGTGGGTGACCTCGTGAAGGTGCGGATCGAACTTCATGTGGATCGCGATATGGAATACGTTCATCTCAAAGACATGCGCGCCGCCGGTTTCGAGCCTGTGGCTACGCTGTCGACCTATCGCTACCAGGATGGCTTGTATTATTATGAGAGTCCGCGCGACCTGGCCACAAACTTCTTTATCGGCTATCTGCCGAAAGGCACCTATGTGTTTGAATATGCGCTGCGCGTATCGCAGAAGGGTGACTTTTCGAATGGGATCACGACGATACAATGCATGTATGCGCCGGAATTCAGCAGCCATTCGCAAGGTATTCGCGTGAATATGAAATAGGCGCCGTGTGGGTCCTTCCATTCGGGACGAAAGTTATTTTTGTATCGAATGGAAGGCATCTTGCGCGGGATTGAACGCGCCGTTGCTCCGGGCCGCTTAGCGCATGGCCAGTTTAAAGATCCCGTTGGAAATATTGATCTGCTTACGGGTTTGGGCGTCGGTGCCCGTGAAGTTGAACGTTCCTCCGATTATTCCGAGATCCCAATTGATCCCTTTGATGGTGATGGTGCCCGCAGTTGATTCATAGTATGCAGGGACGGTGCTGGAAGGATTGGGTGTGTAAAAAGCGCTGGATCCACCGCGCTGACCGGGAGATGTGAGTTGATAAACTTGTCCGATCACGGGATCTTTCGGAAGACGGAGTGTAATTTGGGAGGTGCGGGCCGTATCCATGACCACGATTTCACTTCCACTACTCAATGGAGTGCTTAATGCAGTGTTGTCGACATTAGCAATCCAAAGCTTTCCGTCGACAGTGGCGTGCATAAAAAGGTCAATGGGCGGACGCAGATCGCCGGACGGGGTGTCGTCGGGTGTGCAGACGTTGCATTGGATGATGATGATCTTGGGTTCGGTGCAGGCGGAGAAGAGTACGGCGGCACAAAGGGTAAGGAGAACGAAGAGGGATTTCATAAATAGTAGTTAGTGTTCAGTAGTAAGTAGCCAGTAGTCAGTTGTTCGTGGTTAAGAATGGGGCAAAACTAGGTTGGTCTACTGCAATGGGATTTCAGTTTGTGGTGGGGAGGTATTTTTCTCTTACATGAAAATCTTGTAAGGTTTCACACCGTTCGGTCGGGATTTCAGCTTTCAACGTCCATCCCAGACTGAACTCGTCATTCCGGTTCGGCTGCTGTTTGCATTTTTTTTAGAGAGTGGATTGGCGGTGCGTCTCGGAGTAGATAAAAAATATCAGAAGGTCTATGCCGTTCGTGTAAACCTTCCGGTTTTTAGCATTCGCCCAAACCCTCCACTCGCCTGCTGTTTCTTGCCGCTCGCTCATCGGATACGCCCGGTTGCTCAATGCAAATTCTTCACCTCTGCCTGTGTCGGTAACGTTGCGAAAACTCATGTCGTCATGAAAGCTTTTCCGTATTCGTTTATCAAAAAGGATCAACTGCACGCCTTCCATCAACAACTTTCAAACTACAAGCTCCAGGTTTCGGGGGCCACAGAATTTGTGAAGGCCATTGAGCAGGGAAATCTTGACATTCCGTATGATTCGGGCACGGAAGCGGATGGCGAAAATGCGTTGGCCTCGTCGCTGGTGAGCATGCGCGACCAGATGAAAAAGTTTTCGGCCGAAGAGCGGCAACGCAACTGGGTGTCGGAAGGGCTGGCCAAGTTTGTGGACATCCTGCGTTCCAAGAATAATGACATCACCCAACTGTCGAACGACATCATCAGCCAACTGGTGAAATACCTGAATGCCAACCAGGGTGCCCTCTATATCCTGAATGACGACGATAAGAAAGACGTTTACCTGGAGATGGCGGCATGCTATGCCTACAACCGTCAGAAGTTCCTCACCCAACGGTTTGAATTGGGAGAAGGCATCATCGGACAAGTGGCGCTGGAAAAAAGAACGACCTACCTGAAAGATATCCCCAAGAACTACATCCGCATCACGTCGGGGCTGGGCGAAGGGCTTCCCCGCAATTTGCTGATCGTGCCCTTGAAGATCGAGGAACGTGTGTTTGGTCTCGTGGAGATTGCGTCGTTCAACGAGATCAAAACCTACCAGATCGAATTCGTGGAGCGCCTCGGGGAAAGTATCGCTTCCACCATCTCGGCGGCCAAAGTGAGCTCGAGCACACAGAAGCTGTTGCAAGAGAGCCAGGCGCAAGCCGAACAAATGCGGTCGCAGGAAGAAGAGATGCGTCAGAACATGGAAGAGCTCTCGGCCACACAAGAGGAAATGCATCGCGTGATGAAAGAGATGCAGGGCAAGGAAAAATACATGACCGACCTGATCAATGCCTCCAAAGACTCCATCCTCACCGTGGACCGGAACATGAAGGTGATCAATTGCAACCGGGTGTTCAGAGCCACCTATTCGGGATCGGGTCTGGATATCGACAAGGGTTTCGACATTTCCAATTTGTTTGCCACGCAGGAAGAAAAGACCCGCTATAAGAATCTCTACAAACGCGTTTTCGACGGTGAGACCTTCGATGTTTCGGACCATTATAAGTTCCAGGGCATGGAGGCATACTACATCGTTACCTACAGTCCCATTCACAACGACCAGGGGGAGATCATTGCCGCCGCCGTTTTTGTGAAAGATGTCACGGAGATCACCCGCGCCCGGGATGCCGCCCAGCAGCAAACCGAAGAGCTGAAAGCGCAGGAGGAAGAACTCCGCCAAAACATGGAGGAGCTTTCGGCGACGCAGGAAGAAATGCAGCGCGTGCTCACCGAAGTGCAAAACAAGGAGAAGTATCTGCTGGAAGTATTGAACGCCACGAACGATTCCATTTTCACGATGGACAAGGACTACCGGATCATCGGCTCCAACAAAGTGTTCAGCGGCGCGCTGGAGGCCATGGGGCTAAAGGCGGGCAAGGGTTTTGAAATGCTTTCGCTGTTTGCCCACGACACGGTGCAGCAGGCACAGCAAAAGGCGTATTATGATCGCGCCCTGGCGGGTGAACATTTTGAGGTATCGGATAGGTTTATGACCAACGGGGTGGAGTCTTATTATATGAATCACTACTCCCCCATCCGCGATGCGGAGGGAAAGATCTATGCCATCGCCTGCTATGCCAAAGATGTGACGGCGTTGATGATGGCACGAAACGAGAATACGGCTATGCGGCAGTCGTTGGAGGTGCGTGAAAATGTGTTTGGGGTAACGACCATTCTTTCGGAGGCGGACCTGTTTGGGAATATCACTTTTGTGAATGATAAGTTGTGTGCGGTCTCGAAATATTCCAGGGAAGAATTGATCGGGAAGCCGCATAGCATTTTGCGTCACCCGGATATGCCGAAGGAGTTGTTCAAGGAATTTTGGGATACGTTGAAAAAAGGCGGTGTGTTCCGGGGGATCATTAAAAACAAGGCGAAAGACGGTAGTGTCTATTGGGTGGATGCTTCTATCGTGCCGGTGAAGGATGCTTCGGGAAATATTGTGAAATATGTTGGCGCGCGGTATCCTATCGAGGATGAGGATATTGCTACGTTGATGTATAACCGGCAGGCGAGGAAATTGAAGTTGCCGTTGTTGAAGGAGAATGAGGTGTCTCGATAAGACGCGGATTGGAATCTAGTTTGCGTTGGATTGATATCGGTGTGTTGCATTTACGATGTGTGTGAATGACGGTTATAAGGTGCTGCAGGATAAAATCTAAGTCTATCGCCGCGTGCAGGTAACCCGCGAAAACGGGTTGAATCCAAAAATGCTTGCTTACCCCCAGGTTCGCTGCCCTACGGGCTTGGTCTTTGTTTATTTTAATATGGGGCGTTAGGGGTCGCGGTTGGTGTTAAGCCAATGTGCTTTAAACATGGAAAAATTTGGAGCGGGGTAATGTGATGGGCTGTGGGACAATCAAAGAAAACGTCTAAGTGCATCCCAAACCTGCCCATAAGGGCCATCCCAGGGCATAAATCCGCGTATGCAGGCCGTTAATTTGGTGGATGAGGGCTGGAAGGTGGGATAGCGATTTATCCACCATACAAATTTAATTCAGCTTCTGCAACTCTGTTCCTGTAGATGACTTGTACATTTTTCTTTTTATCATTGTAACACCTTACACGATCAATGGAAAACAATCACCAGGTTCAGGAGCATTCTAAGGTCTCGATCGAAAAAATTATTGACAGTATCCGCGAATCCAGGGATAGTCTTATCTCGGGTTTTCTGCTGGGGTCTACGCTTGTCCCTTTCCTGGAACAAAATTTCAATGTCGCTACATTAAGTCCCATCAAACTTGAATTCCTGAAACGGGACCTCAAGGAATTGCAAATTTCCACGTTGGACCTCGTACATTATGCTTCCCTCATCAAACAAATGCGGGATGCCAACACCTACCTTCCTGTGACCGATCACCCCCTGGTGTTGCAGGAAATACGGACGGTGTGCCAGAAGTACTGTTCCTAGTCCTTTCTCCAAGCTTCTCCCCCATTCTGCGATCGACTAATAGTCGGCTTCCACCGGTTCTTCGGCCGGCACCCTGTTTTCGTCGGCGTCGTGCAGAATCTCCTGGATGCCCTGGAGGGGAATGATCAGCCAATCGGGGCGATTGTTCATTTCGTAGTTCAATTCATAGATGGCCTTTTCCAAAAGAAACGTGGTCATCAGGATCTTCAAGTCTTCGGGGTGGGCCGGCATGAACGGCGCTCCCTTTACGGTTTCCTGATAGGCTTTCATAAAAAATCCGCTGACATAGTGATACCATTGCTCCACATACGGGATGAGCAGGGCGTGATCTTCTTTACGGATCTGGTTGTCGAGGAACAAGCTTCCATAGGCGGCGTAGTGGAAGGACCGGATCATGCCGGCGACATCGCGCAGCGGCGACCGTTTCAGCCTTCGTTCACCAAAGCTGCGGGCGGGTTCGCCTTCAAAGTCGGTGATCACAAAATCGCGACCGGTGAACAACACCTGACCTAGATGGAAGTCGCCATGGATACGGATCTTCATCACATCGATCTTCTTCTTATAGATGCCCCGAAAGGTCTCCATGATCTCACCCTTCCGCGCCAACACCGCTTCCGCCTGCTGCCGGACTTCCGGCGCCAAGGTGTCAAGCTGGCGTTGCTGGCTTTGGAAGGTGGCGCGCACCAGGGTCTGCAACCCTGAAAACAGCGAACGTTGATAATGCAGCGAATAGGGCTCGGGTTTGAAATCGGGATCGGACGTTTCGCGTGCCAGCGCCAGGTGCATTTCGGCTGTGCGCACACCCAGCAGCATCACCCGTTCGGCCACGGCACCTTCGATGAACTGTTGCATTTCCTTGGGCACTTCCTCGTACGACAGCGGGTGGTAAAGATTTCCTTCCATGGGCGGCAGGAACGTGCCTTCACTTTCGGTGAGCACCTTTTCATTGAAGTCGTCGAGGCGGTCCAGCATGTAGGCCCAGGCATCGCTGTTGCTTTCCACCATTTCCTGCATCATGGCCAACACGATCATGTCTTTGCCAATGCGCCATTCGATCTTGCCGGCAAAGGCGGGCACGTTTTTGAAATTCACGGTGTCGCCAAGGTATTGTGAAATTTCGACGTCGGGGTTGACGGCGCGGTCTACCTTGCGGTAGAGCTTCAGGAAAAAACGGTTGTCGTAGATGATGGAGGTATTGCTTTGCTCCACCCCGAGCACGCGGGGTTTCAGTTGGTTTAGGGTGGACGCGTACAGGTGCAGGGCGTCGTTGCCCGTGAACCGCAGCGCGCCCTCCTTCCACGACAGCGAATGGCTTGCCGCCAGGTTCTTAAAGATCATTTCCTGCCACTCGAAGCCATAGATGGCATCATACAAAACACCCTCCTCGCCGTGCACGGTGAGCGTGCAGATGATGGATTGTGGGCAACCGTCCTTTAGTTTCGCGGCAAAGACATCCTTTCCAAAAGCGACCGGCAGTTGATATAAATCGGCCAGCCCGGATTGATAGGTCACTTCGATCAACCACACAATGATGCCGTGCTCCTTCAGCGGCACCGACGCCTGGTTCACGATGCGGAAGTTCTCCACGATGCGGGCCTTGCCGCCGAACCACCGCATCTTCATGATGTAGTCGGGCAGGACTTTTTCGGAAAGATATTCTTGCATGGGCCTGTGCGTGAGGTCGGCCCAGGCCTTCACTTTGACATGAGGCAAGGCGATCTTGCGGTCGATGTTGGGGTGGGCCAATTCCAGCGCATACCAGAGGCAGGCGTGCGCCCCCATGGTGAAGAAATAGTTGCCGTCGTCTTTTATGGAAGGAAACTTATTGTTGCTAAAGATCTCCTTCGGCACATAGCCGCGGAAGTCCTGTAAGTCGAGCTCGGCCGGTTGGATGTAGCGCGAAAGGTTCACAATCACGAGGATCGCCTCTTCCTGGTGTTGGCGGACGAAGGCCAGTATTTTCGGATTTTCACAGTGGATGAATTTCAAATCACCGTGACTAAACGCTTTGTATTGTTTTCGCTTGTTGATGAGGCGCTTCATCCACCACAGCAGCGACGAAGTGTTCTTGCTTTGGATCTCGACGTTCACGGACTCGTAGTGATAGTCCGGGTCGAGGATCACGGGTAAATAAAGCTGGTGTGGGTTGGTCTCTGAGAAGCCGGCATTTCTTTGCGACGACCACTGCATGGGGGTGCGCACACCGTCGCGGTCGCCCAGGTAAAAATTGTCGCCCATCCCGATCTCGTCGCCATAGTAAATAACGGGCGTGCCGGGCAGGGAGAAGAGCAGGTAGTTCAACAGCTCGATCTTGTTCCGGTTGTTGGCCATCAAGGGAGCGAGGCGGTGGCGGATGCCGAGGTTGATGCGGGCCTTGGGGTCTTTCACATAGACGCGATACATGTAGTCGCGCTCTTCGTCGGTCACCATCTCGAGGGTGAGCTCGTCGTGGTTGCGCAGGAAGATGGCCCACTGGCAGTTGTCGGGTATGGCGGGGGTTTGTTCGAAGATGTCGGTGATGGGATAGCGGTCTTCGGTTTGCAAGGCCATGAACATGCGGGGCATGAGGGGGAAGTGATAGTTCATCTGGCATTCGTCGCCCTCGCCAAAGTAAGACGCCGAGTCTTCGGGCCACATGTTGGCTTCGGCGAGCAGCAAGGTGCCGGGATAGTATTCGTCTACGTGGGCGCGGAGTTTTTTCAGGAAGTCATGCGTCTCTTCCAGGTTCTCGCCGTTGGTGCCCTCGCGTTCGAAGAGGTAGGGCACGGCATCGAGGCGGAAGCCATCAACACCCATCCCACACCAATAGTCGATGATCTTGAACACTTCTTCCTGCACCATCGGGTTGTCGTAGTTCAGATCGGGCTGGTGATAAAAAAAGCGGTGCCAATAGAATTGTTGTGCGGCCGGATCCCACGTCCAGTTGGACACTTCGAAGTCCTGGAAAATGATGCGAACGTCCTTGTATTGTGTGGGATCGTCCGTCCAGACATAATAGTCGCGATGGCGTGAGCCTTTTGGAGCAAGACGCGCGCGTTGGAACCAGGGATGGTGGTCGGAGGTGTGGTTGATAACCAGTTCGGTGATCACTTTCAGGTCGCGGTCGTGTGCTTCTTTCAGGAAGAGTTTGAATTGGTCCAGGTCGCCATAGGCGGGGTTGATGCTGTAGTAGTCGGCGATATCGTAGCCATCGTCTTTCAGAGGCGAGGGATAAAACGGAAGTACCCAGATGGCGGTGACGCCGAGGTCTTTGAGGTAGTCGAGTTTTTCCAGCAGGCCGCCAAAGTCGCCGATGCCGTCGCCATTGGTATCGCGAAAAGCTTTGATGTGCAGTTCGTAGATGATCGCATCTTTATACCAAAGGATGTTGTTGTCCCTTTCGATCTTCTTCTCTTCCATAATGCCGTTGTTTAGCGGTTCATTTTGCTTTATCGATGCCATATTCTTCTCCCGCCAAAAAAGACAGCCCCCCGGGTTGAAGGGTGATGTCTATTTCGGTCGGCCCGTCCAGGCTGATGGAGGCGTCGTCGACGTGGACACGTTTTCCGCCCCACACTATTTTCAGTTGTTTTGCTTTGAGTATATTGAAGAACACCGGCTCTTCCACGCCGCGCATCTTGCGTTGCAGGTATTCGGCAAACTGGTCGCGCTGCGATTCGGCGATGAGCACCACTTCAAATTCGCCGTCGCCCGGGTTGGCATATGGCACCAGCATGAGGTTGGGACCGATCGAGCTGATGTTCATGACCTCCACCAAAATGTAGGTGCCCGTGTAATGCGCATCGTCTATTTCGATGGTGCAGGTTCTTGCTTTGTAGGTGAGCACGATCTCACGGAGCAACTCCAGGGCTGTACGCATGTTTTCTTCGGGGGTGCCGTTGTTTCTCTTCTGGTCGCGTATTTCATCCATCAGTTTTGGAAACACGCCAAAGCCGAGTCCTTCCAGGAAGAAGCGTTCCTTTTTCAGCCCGTCCAGCTTACCCACGTCGAAAGAAACCTTTTTGCTGTTTGCCCAATGGCGGATGATGTTACGGTAGCCGCCCTTGATGGCCAGGGTTTGCGCAATGTTGTTGGCGGTGCCCATGGGGAGGATGGCCAGGGGCAGACGGCTGCCCATCAGGTAGGTGGCCGTTTTGCGGACCGTGCCGTCGCCGCCGGCAATGACCACCAGGTCTGCTTCCCTGGTGAATTTCTTGCCCTCCTCCAACTCCGGTGTGGAAGAATAACCACAGTCGTAACCTTCTTCTTTCAGGAGGGTAACGATGTCGGCCATCGTATTTTCTCCTTCTCCGGCTTTTGGGTTATGAATCAGCTCAACAAATTTCATGGATAGGTCTGTTTGTCAAATTGTGGGAAGATAATTGCATGCCAATACCGGTGTAGAAACAGGTTCACGCAAAAATGATCACCGATCATGCGCATTTTGGTAACAAACGACGACGGCATTTACAGCCCGGGCATTGCGGCGCTGGCGCGGATTGCGGCACGTTTCGGCGAGGTTAGGGTGGTTGCTCCCGATGTGGAGCAGTCGTCTATGGGGCATGCCATTACAGCTTCCCGCCCGCTGTTCTATAAAAAATCGCCTGTGACCTTCGAAGGGCTGGAGGCGTACCGCGTAAACGGCACACCCGCCGATTGCGTCGCGCTAGGCTCGCACTTGTGGGCCCAAACCGACGTGGTGTTGTCGGGCATCAACATGGGACCGAACCTGGGCAATTCGATGTGGCATTCGGGCACGCTGGCCGGTGCAAAACAAGCGGCCTTGTTGGGCATGAAGGGCATCGCGCTGAGCACTCCCGTCGGCAAAACCGAACCCGATTTCAAGACGCTGGAGCCCTACGTCGAGAAAGTGCTGGGCCTGCTGTTGGAGAATCCCAACCTCACGCTGGCAAACGTGAACTTCCCTCCCCATCCAACCGGCATTCAATGGACACGCCAGGCCGTGCAGCAATACGATGGCAGGATCGTGCCCGGCACCGACCCCATGGGCCGCAAGCACTATTGGTTCACGGTGGTGCCCCTGGAAGACGCCGAGGAAGGCACCGATCGCTGGGCGATAGACAAAGGATTGGTTTCCATCACCCCCCTGCGGCTGGACCTCACCAACGAAAAAGAACTGATGGCCGTCTTGCAGAAGACGCCGGTGCAATAGTGGACCGCTCTTTGATGTGGAGAATATTCAACAGAATGCTTAATTGATCTACGACAACCTATAAAAACACATCCACGACGCACGGTATTCAAGGTTTAAATACCGGCACTTTTTTGTGGGTGATAACGCAACGGGAATGCAAAACTTAAAAAAATAACGCCATGAAAAAACTCATGTTATCGGGAGCAGGATTGCTCCTGGCGTCGGCCCTTACCTACGCCCAAGTGGACACCACCAGCACACCCCAAAGCAGCACGCCGCAGCAAAGCACGCCGCAAGTAGCGCCTCAGCCACAGGAAAGTCAGAACGCCAACGATCCGTCAAAAACCCAGATCGACACAAAGCACTTGATCCCTTTAGAGGCCTCCGATCTCCCAGGGTCGTTGAAGCGTACTTTGCAGGCCCCGGAATACCAGGGCTGGGAAGATGGAACGCTCTATAAAGACAAGCGCAACAACCATTACATCCTTCAAATCCAAAATGGCGGAAAAATGAGAACCTACCATTTCGGTTCCGATGGCAAACCGACCAGAGATTAGCGATCTCAAATCTTTGTATAAAGATTTTTGTAAAGTCAATTCACGGTGAGAGGGTTTAGATATTGGTTGGAACCGCCACCGATGAATGAAAAGTTGTTCGAGGATCTTTTCCAGGCGTGATGTCTGTAGCGAGATTTCGGGCAACTTTTTTTTGTCTTATCAGGGCCTTCGCTTATAAATTCCATTGAGCGGCAGTGTCTCCCACCCTTTCGTGGAATAAAAGTAGGCTTTGAATTGCATAGAGAGGGTATCTTCTGAAATCACGTGGCCGCTCACAACTTCGCCGTTTCCGAGATTCCTCAGGATAGACACGTTGCCGGTTGTTTCGTCGTATCGGTATCTTGCCAGCAAATTTGTGAAGCCGTATTTCACATCCAGAAAGTCGCCGGACGCGTCTTTAAAAACGTTCGTGAATGGAATCCATAGATCGATCTCTTGATCATAAAAGTCCGGATCCGGATCCCGATCATATATTTCGGTTTTGAATTCCAGATAGTAGCGTGATGTATGGCTGGCTTCGTGCGTTTCTGCGAGCAAATCAAAACTTGGGTTGCCATCCCGGTCCAGATCGATAGGATAGTCGCAGGTAATGCTGATAACGTCATATGTTCCATCAAGCTTGGTGGAGGGAGGAGCCTCCACGGGCTTGACGTCGTTATCCTGGCATGCTACACAGCCAGCAACTATCCCAACCGACAGCAAAAATCTCCCACTCAATTTTTTCATTCGCTTCAATTTATCGTTGGCATATTCAAAAGTTTATAGCTACGCCATCCGTCATTTTAGACGACAACTTTGACAGACACGAAAGTCTTCAACCAATTGTATCAATCTTCATGGTCTTCGTTTATAAACCCCTTTCAGGGGCAAAACCTCCCAGCCCTGGCGTGTGAAAAAGGAGGCGGTAAAGTATATTTCGACGCTATCATCGGAGATCACCTGGGCACCCGTAACTTCACCACCTCCAAGGTTTCCTAAAATAGTGACCTGGTGGGTTGTTTCATTGTATCGATATTTAGCCAGGAGATTTGTAAAGCCGTATTTCACCTCCAGAAAGTTGCCTGCGTCGTCGTGAAAAACGTTCGTAAAAGGGATCCATAAAAAAATTCGCTGATCGTAGTAATCTGGATCCCAATGATATATTTCGGTATTGAGTTCCAGATAATAGCGTGATGCATGATCGGCCTCGTGTGTCTCGGCCAGTAAATCAACGCTTGGGTTACCGTCTCGGTCCAGGTCTACGGGATAATCACATGTAATACTGATAACATCGTACATGCCGTCAAGGCTAGTGGAGGGTGGAGGCTCCACGGGCTTGACGTTGTTGTCCCGGCAGGCTATACAACCGGCGATCATCCCAACGAACAGTAAATTTTTTTTAATTTTTTTCATTCACATCAACTTGCTTTTAGCCCACACTGATGTCACATCACTACTGAACGACTCTGGGCTCCACGCTTATCGAAAAAATATCATTGTAATACTCCCGCGTTAAATAATATCCCAGTCCCGTAAAAATTCCAGGTCCCCCCACCAAAACTTTATCCGCGAAATTTACCGTGGCATGCCCCAGATCATCGCTCTCCATTGTTGTGGTTATATCTATTGTGTTGGAAGCCGTTTTTTTCATGCTGGCACCAAACTTTAACCCTATTTTCAAAATCGTAGCTTGAACATCGAAATTAGTTGCAAACTCAACGGCTTCAGTTCTTGATTGCCGGATGATCTCTGTATTATCAACTTCTTCAACATCGATTCTAAACGTGGTAGCGTAAGATTGCAGATCCCAATTCACCAATGGCATGTTGGTCAACACCCGCTTTGCCGTTACAGATCCAATGGAATAATATGTATACCGAAACGGCCATATCCCTCTTTTGTTCGTGTTGTAGGTGACATCAAATAAATTCGGGCCAGTCCGAAGAAAACTGCTTCTTATTTCACCACCGACCCCATTTTGAGCGTGAATTGCTGCCGTACACCTGATCTCAAAAAAACCATCCGTCCACCCTGAAGATCTTTTGCCCGACTTAATCGCAGGATCCCCGGTCTGCTCCGACATTTTACGGTAGACGGTCAGGGCATCACCCACAACCAAAAAGGAACTGATGTACTCTTTAAAATCATAGGAAAATTGGCCGTTGGGGTTAGCCGGTGTGATGCCGTAATAAATATAGTCCCGTTGCCAACCATCGGCAGGTCCGTAAATATCAAATGCGTCCTTCAGTTTCTGATGAGGTCGGAAGAGTCTCAGCTCACTGGCTTCCTTGGGTGAAGTCTTTGGCAGATACCGATCAAAACCATCATCGACAAATCTGTAGGAAAGACCATTTGGTGCTTTTAGTATTCGCGTCGTTTGCAGGTCGTGATATCCGGATTGTCTTTCCGTGATCAACCGCTCATTATTCTTAACAACAATGACCGGATACCCAGGAATAAGCGCGGGCTCAAGGACCATTTGTTCTCCGGTAGCTTTCACGATCGGAATTTCATTCGTACCCCGCAACCGGATGGCTACATCTGGGATTTGATTTTCTACATCCCAGCTTTCGGCTGAAAAGCTACCTTCCGGTAAAGTAGGCACGAAAATGGTCAGCAGCGGAAGCCTGTCTTCCAGCGCTGCTAAATCTCCTTCCGAGGAAAAATAGGGCAATAAGGTTTCGCGAAAGGTGTGATTGTTGTCCAGTGGCGTGTCTTTCACCAGGTGATAAACAATATCATAATCTTCATCCATCATCTTTTGCGCTTCCGCTTTCAGAAAGCGTCTCACCGCAGGTTCGGAGGCTACGGCTTTGGCCAGTGACCTGGCAAACATTACTTTGAGATCGCCTTCGGCATCCGAGCGGGCGGGATCAGAGGGTTGCGTTTCATTCGGATCACACGAAGCCAACAGGACTGCCGTGACCAGGGAGAAAACAAAAATCTTTACCATGCTTTTCATAATACTTTTTTTGGGGTTAAGAATAATTGAAATGCTGGAAGGTCATCAGCTGTGCAATGGTAGATTACCGCGCGGACAAAATTTGTCCGTTTACAATTCAGTGCATGAATACTTTTGTTTTTTTGCGTTGTATTTGATCACAAAACCTTTGTCGCGCAAGACGTTGATCATCCGGCGAACGGTTCGTTCAGAGCATTCAAACTTCTTTCCTAAAATATGGGGTGACGGAATGTTGTCTTTCCTGGCCAAGTCAACTAGATAATCCAGTCTCGCGGAGTAGGTAATGAAATCCATAAGCGTTGTTTAATCCCGGCTGAAGATTCGGTTTGAAAAATCTTATACATCCTGTAGCAACGGCCACCGGAAATTCAGAGGATCAAAAACTATCCATACGGACACCAACGAAGATCATTAAATTCTTTATGAACCACAACGCCTGGTTTTCCGACACAACCATCGCATAAAGACCACACGCCATTTCAAACGCATCCGCGACCAGCACACCATGGGCTGGCCCACTCTGATTTCTTTATGCCATTCCAATTTTACAAGCCGCCCGGGGTCCAAAGGCCAAGAAACCGGGCCTACAGCCCCGGAATTCCTTTCCGGCGGATCAGGGCCATTAAGGCAACATTTGTTACCTTAGCGTTCCCTAAAAACAATCGAATGCGCTATTCAAAAATAGTAGGCCTCGGCCACCATGTCCCCGAAACCGTCATCACCAACCAATACCTTTCCACCGTCATGGACACCAACAATGACTGGATCATTGAGCGGACGGGCATCCAGGAACGCCGGTGGATGGATCCCGCCAAGGACACCGTTGCCAACATGGCCGCCAAAGCCACCCGCATGGCCCTGACGCGCGCAAAGCTCACCGAAAAGGATATCGACTTCATCGTCTTCGCCACCATCACCCCCGACTATTTCTTCCCCGGCAGCGGCGTGCTGCTGCAACGCGAGCTGGGTCTCGACGGCCGCATCGGCGCCCTCGACATACGCAACGCCTGCTCGGGGTTCATCTACGCCCTTTCGGTAGCCGACCAGTTTATCAAGAGCGGCATGTACAAGACCATCCTGGTGATCGGTGCTGAAATTCAATCCACGGCCCTGGACATCACCACGCGCGGACGCAACACGGCCGTGATCTTTGGCGACGGCGCCGGAGCGGCCATCCTGCAGCCTTCCGACAAACCGGGCATCCTTTCCACCCACCTCCACAGCGACGGCAACTTTGCCGAGGAGCTGTATGTGAAAGACCCCGGCAGCAGCCGGCCCCACGCCGAACGGCAGCCCGACCAGATCACGGACACGTCAACGTTCAAGGTGGTGATGAATGGCAACCAGGTGTTCAAACATGCCGTGGTGCGCTTTATGGAAGTGATCAACGAGGCGCTGGACGCCAACCACCTCAAAAAGGAAGATATCAACCTGCTGGTGCCCCACCAGGCCAACTTGCGCATCAGCCAATACATCCAAGAAAAGCTGGCCCTGACCGACAGCCAGGTGTACAACAACATTATGCGTTATGGCAACACCACCGCCGCCTCCATTCCCATTGCCATGAGCGAGGCCTGGGCCGAAGGGAAAATCAAGGAAAATGACTTAATTTGTTTAGCTGCATTTGGCAGCGGTTTCACCTGGGCTTCTGCTTTGCTCCGGTGGTGATGATTCCCTTACTGACCCATGCTTTGACCTGCTAAACTACCCGATTTAAAAATCATGAAGACCACCTCCTACAACCCCAGCCCGCTTGAAGTGGATTTTGCCAATGCGCTTCAAAGTCTTCAAAAAGAGCTGGAGAAACACCTCCAAGACAACCAGGTGATCCACGTGGAGAGCAACATCCGCCGCGACAACCCGATGGTGAAATTCAGCCTGTTGGACAAGGATGGCGATCCGCATGAAATCGTGGTCCGCATCATTCAGATACCGGACAAATTCTGATCCGCGCATTCATCCGGTTGCGCTACCGGTTCAATTGGATTTTTTACTTACATTTCATTTGAAGTCCGAATCCTAATCTTACCCCTAAGACCGCACGTACATGTCTATACTGATCATCCTGTTTTGCATTGCGCTCCTGGTTCTTTTCATCACCCGTCTCAAGCTCAACGCCTTCCTGGCCTTTTTACTGATCGCGATCCTGGCGGGACTGCTGCTCGGGATCGAGCCGGCAAAGATCACCGGGTCCATTCAGAAAGGTATGGGCGACATGCTGGGCTCCCTCATCATCGTCGTCGCCTGTGGTGCCATGCTGGGCAAACTCACGGCCGACAGCGGCGCGGCACAACAGATCGCCACCGGGCTCATGAAACTTTTTGGCGAGCGTTATATTCAATGGGCGCTTATGATCACCGGGTTCATCATCGGCATCCCGCTGTTTTACAACGTGGGTTTTGTGTTGGTGATCCCCCTGATCTTCTCGGTAGCGGAGAAATACAAGCTGCCCGTCGTCTACATCGGGGTGCCCATGCTGGCCGCGCTCTCGGTGACACACGGTTTCTTACCGCCTCACCCCTCTCCCGCCGCATTGGTAGGCGCATTTCATGCCGACATGGGAAAGACGTTGATGTATGGCGTGCTCATTGCGATACCCACCGTCATCATAGCGGGTCCGTTGTTTTCCAGGGCCTTGAAAAATATCCACGCGCCGATGTTGCGCACCTTCAAGTCGGAAACTTTGCCCGAAGACCAGTTACCCAGCCTGGGGGTTAGTATTTTCTCGTCCCTGCTTCCGGTTCTTCTGCTCGGGCTCACCACCTTTGCCAGCGGCGCCGTGCCTGAAAAAGGACCGCTCAAAACCGTCATGACATTCCTTAGCGACCCCGCCATCGTCATGATCCTCTCCCTGGCCGTGGCCACCTACACACTCGGCCTGCGCATGCACATGCCCATGAAACGCATCATGGACATTTATGGCGAATCGGTAAAAGACATCGCCATGCTCCTCCTCATCATGGGCGGCGCGGGCTCCCTGAAACAAATCCTCATCGACAGTGGCGTCAGCCAAGAGATCGGCGACCTGCTCAACGGCCTCGATGTACATCCGCTTGTGCTGGGATGGGCGATGGCCTGTCTCATTCGCGTATGCGTAGGTTCAGCAACGGTTGCCGGACTCACCGCCGTGGGCATCATCATGCCCGTCATGAGCCGGCCCGATGTGAATCCCGAATTGATGGTCCTCTCCATTGGAGCCGGCAGCCTCATGTTCTCGCACGTGAACGACGCCGGCTTCTGGCTCTTCAAAGAATATTTCGGCCTCAGCATCCGGGACACGATAAAATCATGGTCAATCATGGAAACGATTGTAGCGATCGCGGGATTGATTGGAGTGATGATTTTGAATGCGATTATTTGAGTCAGGAGCCAGGAGTCAGAATCCAGGAGCCAGGAGTTGGGAGTCGGCATTCAGTAGCCAGTAGTCAGTAGTCAGTAATTTTGGTAGTGGGGAGTTAATAGCGGATGAACTTTGTTACGATGTCCTTTGAAAAGGTGGGAATGGAAGCCAAGGGATTCGTCCTGTTGATGCTTCGCATCAATAAGATTCCGGCCATCGCCATTGTTGGTGTTCAACCAACACGTTTTTTGACCCGATACACAAATAAAACCGGTATCACAAAGCGTCCCAATCTATAAGTACCTATCGCATTCCGGTTCACCATCATAGTGTGCTCCAACACACCATCCCTCCTCCTGGATTCTTGCTGCTGATTTCATTACTTTTGGCCACAACATTCTCTAACCTTGAAAACACATTATGTCTGCAACAACCTCGCCTGATCAGAATTTCGAAAAACTTGGCCTCACGCTGCCTCCTGCTCCCACGCCACTAGGTGTTTACAAACCTTTTTTGATCGTGGGTAATTTTGTTTACGTATCCGGTCATGGTACGGTGAAGGAAGATAAAAGCCTGATCATTGGGCGCATTGGCAAGGATATGACGATGGAGGAAGGCAAACTCGCTGCGCAACAGGTGGGGCTTGCCATCTTGGCGACGCTGAAGCAGAACCTGGGTAGCTTCAATAAGATCAAGCGGGTGATCAAGGTTTTGGGTATGGTGAATTGCACGTCCGACTTTGAACGGCATCCTTATGTCATCAACGGCTGTAGCGAATTGTTTGCCAAGGTTTGGGGTGAAGAGAACGGTGTGGGTGTGCGCAGCGCCGTGGGGATGGGGTCGCTGCCGGATAATATTCCTGTGGAAATTGAGGCCATGTTTGAACTGGTGTAGCGTATGAAAACGGATTGGTTTGTTCTTCAAAACGCGGACGAGTTGGATACACCGGCGATGGTCGTGTATCCGGACCGTGTTATCGACAATATCAAAACCCTGGTGAACAGCATCGACGATGTGAAACGGTTGCGGCCGCATGTGAAAACACATAAGTCGGCGGAAGTAACCGCCATGATGCTGGCGGCGGGGATAAAGAAATTTAAGTGTGCCACCATTTCGGAAGCCGAGATGCTCGGCACCGTGGGGGCACCGGACGTGTTGCTCGCCTATCAGCCCGTTGGCCCTAAGGCCGTGCGACTGGCAGAACTGGTTCAGCGATTCCCAAAAACTGCCTTCAGTTGCCTGATCGATAATGCGACAACGGCCAAACAGCTTTCGGATATTTTCCTGGAACGAAAAAAAGTCATCCCCGTCTATATCGACCTCAACGTGGGCATGAACCGTACGGGGATTGCACCGGCCGACGCGCTCGCACTCTTCAAGGCCTGCGAAGCGTTTGAGGGTATCGCCGTCGTCGGCTTGCATGCTTATGATGGGCACCTGCGCGATCCCGATATGTCCATCCGTACACAGCGCTGCAACGAAGCCTTTACTTCCGTGGAGAAATTGCAAGCGGACATCCGGAAGGAAAGCGGCAAAACACTCACCATCGTCGCCGGTGGCACG
Source organism: Chryseolinea soli (assembly GCF_003589925.1). Lineage (NCBI taxonomy): Bacteria > Pseudomonadati > Bacteroidota > Cytophagia > Cytophagales > Fulvivirgaceae > Chryseolinea > Chryseolinea soli. The sequence continues at coordinate 6,923,341 of NZ_CP032382.1, forward strand.
CCCACCTATTCGATCCATTCCAAGCGCAAGATGATCGAATGCAGTCCGGGGACGTATATCTATTGGGATATTGGCTATGCCAACACCCTCAAAGAACAAGACTATAAATTTGCCGCCTTGGTGGTGACCCGCGTCATTTCGAAGCCGGCGCCGGGCATCATCTGCGTTGACCTGGGACACAAATCCATTGCTTCCGAAAACCCGTTGACGAGCCGCGTAACCTTTCTCAATGGCGGCGCCTTGCAACCCACCGGTCATAGCGAAGAGCACATGGTGTTGAAAGTTGAAGATGGAAGAGCGTATGCGGTAGGCGATGTCTTGTATGGCGTGCCCTATCACATTTGTCCCACCATCGCCCTACACGACCGCGTGGCCTTCGTAGAAGATCAACAGGTTAAAGGCTATTGGACCACCTTATCGCGCAACCGCAAGATCACGGTTTGATCTGAGTACAAAAATCCCAACAAATCATGTTTACGATCGACGCCCACCTGGACCTGAGTATGAATGCTATGGAATGGAACCGCGACTTGCGGAGACCCATTGTCGAAATGCGGGCCCGCGAACAAGGCATGACCGACAAACCCGACCGCGGCAACAACGTGGTGAACTTCGAAGAACTCCGCAAGGGAGACATCGGCGTGGTGGTCGCCACACAAATTGCGCGCTATGTGGCCCCGGGCAATACCCTTCCCGGCTGGAATTCTCCATCCCAGGCCTGGGCGCAAACGCAAGCCCAACTGGCTTGGTACCGGGAAATGGAAGAAGCCGGCGAATTAAAACCGATTACCACGTGGAGTGAATTGGAAAAACATGTGGCGTACTGGAACGACAACACGCCAAAAAACAACAAGGCCATCGGCTATATCCGCAGCCTGGAAGGCGCCGACTCCATCGTCACGTTGAAACACCTGGAGCGCGCCTATGCACAAGGGCTGCGCGCGGTTGGCCCGGCGCACTACGGGCCTGGAAGATATGCGCAAGGCACGAATGCCACGGGTGGCATGGGGGCTGCCGGCAAGGCGTTGTTAAAGGAAATGGAACGCCTCAACATCATCCTCGACGCCACGCACCTTTGCGACGACAGCTTCCGCGAAGCGATGGATAATTTTAACGGCCATGTGTGGGCCAGCCATCACAACTGCCGGGCTATTGTAGATCACAACCGCCAGTTCAGCGATGACCAGTTGAAAGAACTCATCGCACGGGGTGCGGTGATCGGTGGTGTGATGGATGCCTGGATGATGGTGCCGAACTGGGTGCGAGGGGTTTCTACGCCGCGGGGTACGAATTGTAATTTGGAGGTGCTCATCGATCATATGGATCATATCTGTCAGTTGGCGGGGAACGCAGACCACATTGGAATCGGGTCGGACTTGGATGGAGGGTATGGAAAGGAACAGAGTCCCTACGATATCGAGACGATTGCGGATTTACAGACGTTCCCGGGTTTGCTGGCCAAGCGTGGATATTCGGCGGGGGATATTGAAAAGATAATGCATGGGAATTGGTTGCGCTTTTTGAAGAGAGCTTGGAGCTGAAACGCATTTTCACCGCCCTCCTTCGCTAAAGCTCCCGTCTTCGCTAAAGCTACGACGGGCAAGTCGGCGGGCAAGCGAAGTCAACGCAAAGGGAATCCATGCGTTGACTTCGCTATTTAATATTGAGGTTATTGATTTGGTTTTTCTACGTTTATCTTCTGCACTTTTTCGTATCCAAAAACTTCGTCGAGGGAGAGTTGTTTCACTTCGCCGTAGGATTGTAGGTCTTTCAGTTTGATTTTGCTTTTGTCTCCGATCAGCACCACATTAAAATTCTTTCCTTTGATGTATTGCTGTTGGAATTTCGTCACATCCTCTAGAGTGAACTTTTGGGCTTGGTCATAGACGTCTTTGCGGATGTCGTAGTTAAGGCCGCGTTTGCGGGCCTCCTCGTAGTTGAAAAGAATTTCCCATTTATTGATGCGTTCGCTTTCGATGCGGCTCACGATGGCATCGCGGGCTACATCAAAACCATTTTGCGTTTTGGGGAAATCGGTCAAAAGGTTGCGCATCGCTTTCATGGCTTCGACTTGCTTGTCGGCTTGTGTGCCAATGTAGGCATAGAAGAAGTCGTTCTCGCTAGCTTTATCGGCCGAGCCGTAATAGGCAAATGCGGAATAGGCCAGTCCCTGGGCTTCGCGCAGCTCCTGGAAGATGGGAGAGCTCATGTTGCCGCCAAAATATTCGTCAAACATTTGGGTGATGGGCATGCGGCCTTTATCGAACTTCTCTCCCTTCGATAAGAACAGGATCTCTTCCTGCACCATGTCGTAATCGATCCAATACACAGAAGGCTTCTTCACGTCGGTCATGGCAAACTCGACGGCTGGCGGCAGGGGTTTCAATTGATCGGGTAAGACGTGTTCCTTGTTCAGGAGTGTGAGGAGATCATCCGTTTTCTTCGGGCCATAGTAGAGCACACGATGCTGTGTTTTTGTGAAGTCCTGGATCAGCGACACCAATTCACCCGACGTCACGGCCCGCAGATCTTTGTTGCTGAGCACGTTGGTGAACGACGATTGGGGACCATACAGGCCATAGCTCATCAGGCCTCCGAACATGATAGCGCTCTTGTCTTTCTTGGTGTCTTCGCGTTGCTTGAAAATGCCATCCACCAATTTCTTCAGGGCTTCGTCGTCGGGTTTAGGTTGGGCGAGCAGTTTTTCGAAAAGCTGCAGGGCCTTGTCCATGTTTTCGTTTAGCCCGGTCAGGTAGACATAGGTCCGGTCTTCGGCCGCATACACCCCAAAGTTGCAACCCAGTTTGAAAAACTCTTTTTGCACGTCCTCTGCGGGCATCGTCTCGGTGCCCAGGTATTGCAAATACTCCACCGCCACTTTCATGCGCGGGTCGTTGTTGGTGCCCACGTCCGACAGGAAGTAGAGCATGAACAGGTCGTTCTCGGTGTTGGGTGTGTAGAGCACCTCCACGTCTTTGTTCATCTTCAGTTTTTGAACGTCTTTGTCGTAGTCCAAAAATACAGGCTGCAGCTTTTCTACTTTATTGCTCAACAACGTCTCGTGAAACGGCGAACGGTTTTCCTTGTTCAGCGCCACTTTGGTGATGGAAGGCTTTTCTACTTTGCGCGCGTTCGGGTCTTTGCCCGTGCGTTTATACACCACAACATAGTTATTGGCATAATGCTCGTTGGCAAATTTCACGATGTCTTCCTTGGTGTATTTGCGCATGGCGTCGATCTCTCCTACAAAGTCCTGCCACGGGATGTCGTTCGTAAAGGCCAGCACAAGATCGCCGGACCGGGACCAGTTTTGTTGGGAGTTTTCTACTTTTTCTTTTTTCAGATTGTTGATCGCCGCCTCGATGAGGTCGGCTTCAAAAGCACCTTGCTTCACCAACTCGATCTGTTCCTGTAGCAACTTCTGCACATTTTCCAGCGTCTGGCCTTCGCGGGGGCGGGCGGTGAACTCGTGCACGCAATAGTCGTTCAGGTAGTCGACGTAGGCTTGCGGTTCCAGCACGGTTTGTTTTTGCTTGAGGTTGATATCCATCAGGCCGGCCTGCCCGTTGTTGAGGATCTTGTTGACGAGCGTCAGCATCCGGTAGTCGTCGCTGTTCCGGCCTTTGAAGCGATAGGCCAGCGTCACCCACTCGGCGTCGGGTCCCAGCACTTCGCGCACAATGGGTGTCGTGATGGGCGCTTCTTCGATCTTCTTCCATTCGGGAAGTTTCTCGTTGGGCTTCCATCCGCCAAAATATTTGTCGAGGGTGGCAATGGTCTTGTCATAGTCCAGGTCGCCGCTCAGGCAGATCGCTACGTTGTTGGGCCGGTAGTAGGTATCGAAATATTCTTTGATGGCAGTGATGGACGGGTTCTTCAAGTGGTCGATCGTGCCGATCACGGTTTGCGTGCCATAGGGATGGCTGGGGAAGATGGCGGCGTAGAGCGCTTCATACGTTTTCCAGTAGTCGTTGTCCAGGCCGCGATTCTTTTCTTCGTATACCGCCTCCAGTTCCGTGTGAAAAAGTCGGGGCACGATCTTTTGGAAACGATTGGCTTCCAGTTGCGCCCAGTTGTCGAGCTGGTTGGAGGGAATGTCGTTGATGTAGACCGTGCGGTCTTCGGTCGTGTAGGCATTGGTGCCCGTGGCGCCGAGTTCGCTCACCATTTTGTCGTATTCATTGGCGATGGCCAGCTTCGACGCCTGGTTAGAGACCTGGTCGATCAGCTTGTAATAGGCGACCCGACCAACCGAATCCTGCAGCGTGCCATAGTGATTGAACATGTGCTCGATGCTGTCGAGATAGATTCCCTCTTCTTTCCAGTTCATCGTGCCGAAATCTGCGGTACCCTTGAACATGATGTGTTCCAGGTAATGGGCCAGTCCCGTGTGCGATGCCGGGTCGTTTTTGCCCCCGGCCTTTACGGCAATCTGGGTTTGAATGCGGGGTTCGGATGGATATTGGCTCAGGTATACTTTCAAACCGTTCTTTAGCGTGTAAATCCTTACCTTCAAAGGGTCGTCGGGCACGTAGGAATAGGTGAAGCCCTGGCTTTCGGCGGTTTTCAGTTCCGGGGTCTTTTCCTGGCGGCAGGCGTATAAAAACAGGATAAGCACCGCGGCGAGTAACGGAATTCTTTTCATGGGTCTTGTTTTTTCTGTGATTTTTAAAAATACCGAAAGAATAACATACATTCCTTCAATTTTTACCAATTAAATGCTGAATTTTCCCTCTCCGAAAACAGCATCAACCTGATTTGCGGGTTTTACGTGTAGTAGATTTAGTTTGTGCCGCCTCCGTATGATAACGAAAAAAAGAATCATCATCCTCTCCATTCTCGCCGCCACCTGTTTTGCTCTGGCCTCCACGCGCCCGGCGGAACGGTACTTCGAGATCGCCAAAAACCTCGACATTTTTGCCACGTTGTTCAAAGAGGTCAATGCGTTGTACGTCGACGAGATCAATCCCAACAAACTCGTGCGCACCGGCATCGACGCCATGCTCACATCGCTGGATCCCTATACCAACTACATTCCCGAAGATGAAGTGGAAGACTTCCGCACCATCAACACCGGGCAATACGGCGGCATCGGCGCCATCACGCGCGAGATCGGCAACAAAACCATCGTCACCATGCTCATGGAGGGCTATGGTGCGCAACGCGGTGGCCTCAAGATCGGCGATGAAGTCGTGAAGATCGACGACGTAGAATTATCGAAACTCTCCCGCGAAGAATCAGGTCAACTCATGAAAGGCCAGGTGGGCACACCCGTAAGCCTCACCGTGAAGCGCATGGGCGCCGACAAACTTATCCGCCTTGAATTTAAACGCGAAAAGATCAAACTGAACAACGTGCCTTACTATGGCATGGTGGGCAAAGACATCGGCTATATTCAATTGACAGACTTCACACCGGACGCCGCAAAAGAAGTGCGCAACGCCCTCATCATTTTGAAAGACCAGGGCGCCAAAGCGGCCATCCTGGACCTGCGCGGTAACCCGGGCGGTCTGCTCATCGAAGCCGTCAACATCACCAACCTCTTCCTCCCCAAGGGAAAGCTGGTGGTGAGCACGAAAGGAAAAATTCCCGAAAACAATTTGAACTATGAAACGCTGAACGCACCGGTCGATACAGAGATCCCGGTGGGTGTTCTCATCAATCGCGGCAGCGCTTCGGCTTCTGAAATTGTAGCCGGCACGTTACAAGATTATGACCGCGGCGTGATCATCGGCGAGAAATCCTATGGCAAAGGACTCGTGCAAGTGAGCCGCCCGCTTTCCTACAATTCACAACTGAAGGTGACCACAGCAAAATACTACACCCCTACCGGCCGCTGCATCCAGGTGTTGGACTACACGCACCGCCGTGAAGACGGCAGCGTAGGCTCCATCCCCGATTCATTGAAAAAATCATTCAAGACCGCCACCGGCCGTACAGTATTTGATGGCGGTGGCATCGACCCGGACATCAAGACCGAAGCCCACGAAGCCCACGTGCTCACGCAAGTGCTCTTTGAAAAAGGTTTCATCTTCGACTTCGCCGCGCAATACGCCTTCAAACATGCCGAGGCCGTCGACGCCAAAACGTTTACTTTGTCGGACGATGAATATCAGCAATTCGTGGTGTGGATGAAGGATAAGAACTACAGCTACAAATCGTACCTGGAATACGAACTCCAGCAATTCACGGAAGAAGCCCACAAGGAAAAATACTACACCGATCTGAAACCGCAGCTCGAACAAATCCAGGCGCGCATTGCCGACAGCAAAAAGAACGAGCTCAACTTGTACAAGGACGAGATCAAAATGTTGCTGGAAGAAGAGATCGCCTCCCACTATCACCTGGAAAAGGGTGGCATCGAAGCAGGCTTTAAATACGACGATGACATTCGCAAGGCGACCGAGCTCCTGCACAACACGGCCCAATACAAAAAGCTTCTCAACCTGCAATAGTCATGGCCTTCGGTATCGGAAGGAAATTGCGCTGGTTCTTCCTGTTCCTGTTTGCGACCGTGATGATCGTGTCGCATTCCTGCATGACCTTCCGGATGAACTCCAAGGAGATCGATACTTTCTTTAAAGAGAAACACGTCACTGCCAAACAGCTCACATATAAAGCCGGCTTCCGGAACATGCACTATGTCTGCGCCGGCGATTCGCTAAAACCGCTGGTGCTTTTCGTGCACGGATCGCCGGGTTCTCTCAGCGCTTTCATCGACTTCCTGGCCGACACTGCCCTCCTCCATCACGCTTTTTTGATCACGGCCGACCGGCCCGGATTTGGATACTCCAATTTTGGAAACGGCGAAACGTCCCTCCAAAAGCAAGGAGAGATCTTGAAACCCCTATTGGAAGAATACAAAAAAAATCGCCCCATCATCCTCGTAGGTCATTCGCTGGGCGGGCCGCTCATCGCACGCATGGCCATCGACTATCCTTCGCTGGTGGACGGGCTCATCATCGTGGCGGGCTCGATCGATCCGGAATTGGAACCGGACGAAACCTGGTTCCGTGCACCGTTGGCAACGCCTTTCCTAAGCTGGATCTTGCCACGCTCCTTCCGCGCTTCCAATGAAGAGATCTATCAATTGAAACCCCAGTTGGAAAAGATGCTCCCGCTGTGGTCCAACATCACTTGTCCGGTCATTGTGATCCAAGGAAAAAAAGATTCGCTGGTGCCCGCGGCCAATGCAGACTTTGCTAAGAAAATGTTGGTGAACGCGCCGGTGGAGTTTGTATTCAAAGACGACATGGATCATTTCGTGCCCTGGAGCAACCCCGAACTCATCCACGACGCCATCCTGAAAATGATTCAGAAGGAACCCTTGGCGCAAAAGCCCATGCGCTAGTGTGCGCCGTATAGTTTCTTTCCTGCCTCTTCGTATTTATCGCCCTTGATCCAAACGGGTAAAACTTTATCATCGGCAATCCTGAATGTCGTCAGCACAAACGCCCTGAAAAACTTCTCCAGGTAGGTCATGTCCAGCGAGCCCACTTCGTCCGGCGGCTGGTGATAGTATTTCATCAATCCTTCATCAAACGTCTTCACGCCCGGCGACAGGTTGGCGGCGGGCACGCCTTTTATGGCGAAGCTGGCATTATCGGAGCGGTCGTACAGCGTTTGTTCCGGCGCTGGATCGCCACCCAAACCCAACCCGAACGCCGCGCAAGCCTCCTGCATTTGCTTGTCCACTGATGTGCGGTTCAGGGCTACAACGGTAGCGATACTCGTATCGTTGTAGCCACCTCCGTCGCAGTTGAGATCAAACACCATTTTCTCCAGGGGCATCAGTGGGTGATTCACATACCACTCACTCCCCAACAATCCCTTCTCCTCGGCCGTAAAGGCCACAAACAACACCGATCGCTTTGGCGGATGCTGCCCCAGAAAGCGCGCCGCTTCCAGTAGCGCCACCGTGCCGATAGCATTGTCGCGGGCGCCGTTGTAGATGGAGTCCGGCGTGTCGTTGTGCTTCACCCCTACGTGGTCGTAGTGTGCGCTAACCACCACCCATTGCTGGCCCAGGGTGGCGTCTGTGCCCCGGATGATGCCGGCCACATTTCGGCCACGGATGGCCTTTGACCGAATGCCTTTCACTTCCAGCGTACCCTGGGCGTGACGCGATTCCAAAAATGCCTTTAGTGCCGGCGACTCGCTGTTACGCAACACGACGTGCGGAAGGGGTTGTGACGGATCGTTTTTCAGTACGATGCGGTCGGCCGAAAAATAGCTTTGCACGGCTGCCCATGGCATGCCCGGCAGGGCCATCACCTCAACCAAGGCCAGCGCTCCATGGGCAGCGGCCAGTTTATTTTTTGGTGGCGACTCGCGCAGCAGTGCGCGCAACGGTCTTACCGTTTCCGGCGAGCCGGCCAACGCCACTACAATTTTGCCGCGAACATCGTACGTCTCAAAATCCTGGGGTTTTCCATAGCCCACAAAAACGACATCGCCTTGCAGGTTGGCCCCTACTCCGTTCAACTGCACCAGGTCATCTTTCCAGGCGAACACGGTACCGGCCAGCGTGAGCGACCCGGCTACCGGCGGGATGATCTTCTCCATTGGAAAATCCTGGAAATAGCCGTTGTTGTTACCCTCCACCGGGGCTATTCCATTTTGGATGAATTGGGTCTTCAGATAGTTGGCCGCGATGTCGATCTCGGGCGAGCCCGTGTTGCGGCCGCGCATTTCGTCGGCGGCAAGAAACGTGAGGTGGGCCAGCGCGTCGGGGGCCGTGACGATCTTTTCAATATGTCTTTGGATCTTCTTCTGTGCGAAGGATGAACCGGCAAGCGCCATGCAGGTCAGGAGCAAAAGGGAATTCTTGAAGCACATCAAGGCGGTTATTTTTTTGTGCGTCAAGGTATGGCGAGCGCCTTAAAAAAACAAAAACGGATCCTGGTAAGGGATCCGTTTTTCAATCTACAGGTCTAGGTTCAGGTATCGAAAAGTTATTCGAGTACTAGCGGAGGAACAACAATTCTCTGTATTTCACCAATGGCCAATCTTCGTTGTCCACCAGCAATTCCAGTTTGTCTACGGCATCGCGGATCACCTCGAAGTATTTCTCCTTGATGTCGTCGCAGTAGCCGATGGCGCGTTTGTGTGTGTCCGTGATCTTGTTGATGCGCTTGCGCTCTTCGATCATGGCACGTACGTTGTTCTTGATGGTATCGATGTGTCCGGAAATTTCCTTGATCGTTTGAACCACCGTCTTGTTGTCCACACCAAGTCCTTTCAAACCGTTGGCATTCTCGATGAGCTTGGTTTGATAGTTGATGGCGGTGGGCACGATGTGGTTCATGGCCAGGTCGCCGATCACGCGGGCTTCAATTTGCACACGTTTAATGTAGGACTCCAGCTTGATCTCCACGCGGGCTTCGTTCTCCTTGTGCGACATCACGCCGTGCTTCTCAAACAGCTCGGCCGATTTCTTGGTGGTGTAAGCATCGAGCGCGTGAACCATGTTCTTCACGTTGCCCAACTTGCGTTTGGCTGCTTCTTTTACCCACTCTTCCGAATAGCCGTCGCCTTCAAAGCGAACGTCTTTGGATTCCTTGATGTATTTGCGCAGCACGTTCACGATGGCCAGTCTCTTCTCTTCGCCTTTTTCGATTTCTTTCGATACGGCTTCGAAGAATTTTTCGAGTTGGTCGGCCACGATCGTGTTAAGGGCGGTCATTGCCGTTCCGCAGTTGTCGCTTCCCCCTACGGCACGGAACTCGAACTTGTTTCCAGTGAAGGCAAATGGCGAGGTGCGGTTACGGTCGGTGGCGTCGAGGATGATCTCGGGGATCTGATCGATGCCCAGCTTCATATACATGTTGTCGCCCTTCTCGATCTTCACATTTCCTTTTTTCTCCAACTCATCCAACACAGCGGTCATTTGCGAACCGATGAATACGGACATGATGGCGGGCGGTGCTTCGTTGGCTCCGAGACGGAAGTCGTTACCCGGCGTAGCGATGCTGGCGCGCAGCAGGTCGGCGTGTTCGTGTACGGCCTTGATCGTGGTGATGAAGAACGTGAGGAACATGAGGTTGTCGCGGGCGCTGCTGGTGGGCGCATATAAGTTGACACCGGTGTCGGTGATCAGCGACCAGTTGTTGTGTTTACCGGATCCGTTGAGACCGGCAAAAGGTTTTTCGTGGAAAATGATCTTCAGGTTGTGCTTCTCGCCTACGCGCATCATCACATCCATCATCAATTGGTTGTGGTCGTTGGCCACGTTCACTTCCTCGAACAGGGGCGCTACTTCAAATTGGCTGGGAGCCACTTCGTTGTGACGTGTGCGCACGGGAATACCCAACTTCCAGGCTTCGATCTCAAACTCTTTCATGAATTCGTAAACGCGGGGAGGGATCGATCCAAAATAGTGATCTTCCATTTGCTGACCACGGGCCGGCGCATGACCGAACACCGAACGGCCTGCCATCACCAGGTCGGGACGGGCATCGAACAGCGCTTTGTCTACTACGAAATATTCCTGCTCGGCTCCCAGGGAAGCCACGACGTGTTGTATGTCTTTGTCGAAGAGCTGGCAAACTTTTACCGCGGCCAGGTCAACGGCTTTCAATGCTTTTAAGAGGGGTGCTTTGGCATCCAGGGTCTCGCCGGTGTAGGATACGAAGACCGTTGGGATACACAGCGTTGTGCCATAGAGGAACATGGGCGACGTAGGATCCCAGGCCGTATAGCCGCGAGCTTCGAACGTGCTGCGGATACCACCACTGGGGAAAGAAGAAGCGTCGGGCTCTTGCTGAACCAACTCGCTGCCTTTGAATTTTTCGATGCCGGAAAGTGCGTCGAAGAACGAATCGTGCTTCTCGGCCGTTCCGCCCGTCATGGGTTGGAACCAGTGGGTGAAGTGCGACGCACCCTTGGCCATCGCCCAGGATTTTGCAGCAGAGGCTACTGCGTCGGCGGTTGCTTCATCAATTTTTTCGTGGTTCTTAATGGCCTGGCTTACTTTTTTAAATACTGCCGGAGCCAGGGTTCCACGCATCTGCTCCGAGCCGAAAACAAGTTCTCCATAGAATTTGGAAACATTGGGGCCGGGCATGTCTACATGTACTGGGGTACGTTCGCTCAGTTTCTTTAGAGCATCGAATCGTAAATGCGCCATAGGTGGTTGTAATTTTGATCTATTTGTTTCCAAATCTATCGGAATTTTCGAGACACCGTTAAAAACGCAACCACAATTTTAATTTTTTGTTAAGAACACGTTTGCGCTGGGGTTATTTTTTAAGGGGCAGGATGGATTTTTGGGAGTTTCGGCAGTCGGGAGCGGGGGGTTCAGGAGCCAGAATCCAGGAGCCAGTATGTGGGATTCGGTATTCGGTAGCCAGTAGTCAGTAGTCAGTAGCCAGTCGCTTGTGGTCAGGAGTTTGGGTGTCGTGAGGGAGGATTGAGCAAACCGTGGGGTTAGGGTGCTTGCTTAGCGGGTGTTATGTTTTTGTTACGGGGGATCGGAGTCTTTTGGTGGTGTGGCTGTTTTTGTGAATGGCTTTCCATCTGGCAAAATCATTATATTTCGCGATTATACCTGTCCTGTCCTATGAAATTGGCCAAACGGATCTTCTTCTTGTCGCTCATTGCTTTCGTGTTTTCCGGTTGTGATTTTATCAGAAATGCATTCGATTACACCGATACGACGGAGGGCTTTGTTAACTGTCTGTTACAGGGGAATTATGATAAAAGCCTGGAATACATGGCCCTGGATCATGAGATGGCCAGGAACACCAACCCGGACACGCTGAAAGCTGGCTTGGCGAAATTCCGGAATGTGTTGGTTGAAAGCTTCGGGACGGAACTGACGTATAGCCTGGTGACGGCGGAGAAGAAATTCTCTACCAACGCCAGCGAAAACACACCGCCCCATACCACCGTGGCTTTTGTTCAGTTTGCAAACCAGAAAAAATTTGGGGTCTTCCGGATTCTCTTTGATGATACGTCTAAAAAGATCCTGAACATCAACATTTCAGGCAAACCAAAAGACATCCCCAGTATGATTCCCTTTTGGGCCATTGTCTTGTTGGCGCTCACCATTCCCGCGTTCAATATTTACGTGATCGTGCAGATCAAAAGAAGCACATGGAATCGAAAATGGTTAAAATATCTGGCCGTAGCCCTGCTCAATGCACCCACCATTACTTATTCGGCGATGAGTGTCGTTTCCTTTAAATTACTTTTTTTCCAGTTCCTCTTGGGTATATCGGTGAGTACCATGGGTTATCAGGGTTCCGTCGTTTCGGTGGGCATACCGTTGGGTGGATTGTATTGGCTGTGGAAGCTGAAGAAGCAAGGGCAAGACAACTCCTCGTCGCCGTCCCCAACACCGGACGAGATCAGCCCGGTAAATAGCGTGGACCAATCCCCTGCCAATAGCTAGGACACTGTCAATTTGCTTCTACCCTACGACTCTTCACCTCGTCAAAGCGATCATCATAGGCAGGCTGAAGCGTTCCCATCCAACGGTCCCACCAGAGAAAATAGAGTCCGTAGTTGCCTTGGAACGTTTGGTGGTGGAGGTTGTGGTTCACAGAGGTGTTGATCCATTTTCCAACGATGCTTTTTGAAAATCCTTTCGGGTAAAGCTCATAGCCGAGGTGGCCATATACATTATAGACCATCATAAACAACAGAAAAATGGCGATGGCCAATGGATGCACGGGGAACAGGAACGCAATAAAAGCGATGACACTTCCCTCGATGACCGACTCGATCGGGTGGAATGCCATGGCCGCCCACGGGGATGGGTTGGTCGATAAATGGTGGACACGGTGGACGATCTTGTAGACGCTTTTGCGATGCATCCAACGGTGGGTCCAGTAGAAGTAGGCGTCGTGGAAGAGGATCATCAGGAAGATGCTGAAGATGAAATAACCCGTGCCATAGTCGCCGATCTTCCAATAGGTTTGGGTGTATTTTACGAATGGGGTGCCAAACACGCCATAGCCGATCAGGGCAAAGACAACGGCCGTGATGAGGGAGTAGCCGATCTCCCGGTAGTAGTCGCCGTTGGCCGGCAGCTTTTGCTGGATCTTTTTGTAGAAGACCTTTTTCCGGAAGATCACATAATAGAGCAGGAAGCCCAGCGAGGCCAGGAAAACATAGCGAAAGAGGATCACCAGGAGGATGGTCCAGAAGTGTTTGTCGGCCGTGAAATAGGTGGAGACCATACCTAAAGATAACGCTAACCCCCGGTTAGAAGGTTAGCGTTATGGTATGGATTTTTGAATATTTTCTAGCTGGATTTCTTCACCGAGCCGCCGCTGCTGGAGTCGGTTATGGATTTGTTGGGGTTGCCGCGGTAGCGGATGCTGCCGCCGCTGCTGGCCTTGGCGGTGAGGGCGTTGGTCACATTGATGCGGATCGAGCCGGCGCTGCTGGCCCCTGCGGTCACGTCCTCGGCTTCCAGGTCGTAGGCGTCGATTTCCCCGGCGCTACTGGCGTCAACGTTGAGGGATTTCGCCTTGCCTTTTATTTCGGCCTCACCGGCGCTCGAAGCACTGATGTCCACGCTTTCGGCGTTCACCGTCACTTCTACGTTACCGGCGCTGGACGTGCTGATCTCCAGGTTGGAAGCCTGGATAGTGCCCTCGGAATAGATGCTGCCGGCCGAGCTGGCCGATAGCTTGTCGATCTTGACATAGGTGACATATACTTTCACGGTGCCGTGGCGGCTCCCGTGATTTCCATCGCGCATGTGCACTTTCAAGTAACTCCCCGAGACCTCCGTCATTACGTCTTCGGGCCTGATGCCGCCGTCCGTTTCCACCCGCGCACTTTCCTTATCACCTTTGGTCAGGTAGACGTCGACACCTTCGGCCACCTTCACACCCGAAAAACTACCCAAGGCGCGGGTCTGCGATTGCGCCTGGATTAGGGTGGTCGACCCGACAAGTAAGATTATAGCCCATAAATTCTTCATATAGCAATGATATTTAACCTAAAGACCGGGCGCAAATATAAGGGTTGCATCCCGGCCAGATGTGGCAAATTATTTTGTCGATGTACGAAAACATCGTATTTTACAGTAAAAATGAATGTACATTTTCTAACATTTGTACTCCAAAAACAAACTGAGCCTCATGATTTTTGACAAGAAAGCAGAATTAAACGTTCTGATCAACCTCGCCGCCAGCGATAGCAACGTGGCCTCGCGCGAATCCAAACTGATCCATACCATCGGCAAAGCCAACGGCATCAGCAAAGAAGAAGTGGACGCCATGCTGGCAAGCCCCAAACCCATTGGCAGTATTGATACGTTAACCAACGATGAGAAGTTCGAACATCTCTACTACCTCATCCAACTCATGAAAATGGACGGACAGGTATTCCGCAGCGAGATCGTTTTCTGCGAACACATCGCCGAAAAACTCGGCTTCAAGAAAGGCGTGGTAGCCGAAGTTTCCCAACACGTTTACAGCGACCCGACCATCACCGCCGACCGCGATATGGTGAAGACGAAAGCCATGAAATTTTTGAAAGTATAATTCGCTTTTACATAAGACATGAAAAAGGAAGGTTAACGCCTTCCTTTTTTTATGGCTGTTCTGCCGTCTTGGTTTCCTGGATTAGGTTATGCATTGATTTCGGGTAGCGACGGCTGTTTAAGGCTTCGCATACGCCACCTTCCCTCCCACGATCGTCATCGCGATCTCTGTCTTCAAAAGATCATTCTCCGGGACGGTCATGATGTCCTGCGAAAAAACTGTAAAGTCCGCCAGCTTGCCTGGAGCAATGGAGCCTTTCATGTTTTCCTGGAACGCACCATACGCCGCGTCGAGCGTGTAGGAACGCAAGGCCTGTTCACGCGTCATTTTCTCAGCGGGCTCATAGCCGCCTTCCGGCTCACCCTTCAATGTCTTGCGCGTGACGGAAGCATAAAAGCAAGCGATCGGATTGAGCGGCTCAACCGGTGCGTCGGTACCGTTCACGATCTTTGCGCCCGACTTCAGCAGCGACTGCCACATGTAGGCTCCCTCCTTGATCCGCTTCTCCCCCAGCCGGTCGATGGCCCAGGGCCGGTCCGACGACATGTGGATGGCCTGCATGGCAGCAATCACCCCAAGCTGGGCAAAGCGTGGTAAATCCTTTGGGTCGATGTGTTGGGCGTGTTCGATGCGGAAGCGATGGTCTTTCGCCTTCGCGGGATTTTCGGCAAAGGCTTTTTCATAACGGTCCAGCACTTCGCGGTTGGCCCGGTCGCCGATGGCGTGGGAGCACACCTGGAAGCCGGCCTGTAGCGCGATCTGCGAGGTCTTCAACACGGTGTCCATAGACAACGTAGCCATCCCCGAAAAATCGGGGCGGTCGGTGTAGGGTGCCAGCAGCCATGCGCCACGCGAACCCAGCGCCCCATCGCAGTGCAACTTGATGGACCGTATGGTGAGCCAACCGGTCGTGTCGATCTCCGGACCTTTTTTTATCCACTCATAGATCAGGTTACGGTCGGGACCTTCGATCATCGCATAGAGACGCACGCTCAGCTTTCCCTCGTTTTTGAATTGGTGAAACAGCTCCAGGCTCTCGCGCGACGCGCCGGCATCGTGAAAGCCCGTGAGGCCGTTGCGCAGACAGGCTTTCAAGGCCAGGTCCAGGGCTCGCGCGTCGGTCTCGCGGTTGGCGGCGGGGAAGTGGTCGGTGATGAGGGATTGGGCGCGTTCGCTGAACAAGCCCGTGGGGTTGCCCATTTCGTCGCGCAAGATCTCGCCGCCTTCGTTTTGTTCTTTCTTCAGTTTCTCGACCGAAAGCTGGTTCACGCCGGCGATCTCCATGGCCTTGGCGTTGGCAAACCCCGCGTGGCCACTGGCATGCTGGAGAAACACGGGGTTGTTGGGCGACACCGCGCTAAGGGCCTGGTGCAGGGGAAAACCTTTCACCATTTTTCCGGGCTTCACCTCCCATTTGTCCTGGTGCCATCCACGGCCCACGATCCATTGACCCGGCTGCGCTTTGCTGACGGCGTCCTTCACGCGGGCCACGATCTCGTCAAAGCTTTTCACATCCATCAGGTCGAGGTTCAACTCGTTGTAACCCACGCCCATAATGTGCCCGTGGCCTTCGATGAAGCCCGGGGTGAGGGTCTTGCCTTCGAGGTTGATAACCGTTGTCTTCTCGCCGATGCGTTCGCGCGCCTCTTTTTCCGTCCCTGCAAAAACGATCCTGTCGCCCGTCACCGCCACGGCTTCTACCTGGGGATGAGCGTCTTCCATCGTATAGATCTTTCCGCCGAGGATCACGGTATCGGCCGGTGTTTGTTTTTTGCCACACGAAAAAGCGACGGCGGCAAGGACGAGGATGAAGAGTGAGTTCCGCATAGTGCGTTAGGTTTCAGTTTAGGTTGAGACGCTGGCGCGTTTCACGCCAAGGTTAAGCAGAATTTATGGCAGAAGTAAATGCTTCTTATCTTGCCGGACAAATTCCGGGATCAAAATTTCAAAGGGCCGATCCCGGGATCAACGTTTTAAAAACTAAACTTATGAAACTTCTGCGGGGACTGTCTTTCCTTTTTGTGCTGGCGTGTTCAACGGTGCAGGCACAACAATTCGGGCTATCGTTCTCTTACTTCATTCCCAAGAACGGTTATTTCTCCACGCCCATCAGCCCATTCTCCATCCGGGGCCTGGGCTTTGACATCAACCGGTTCCTGGCCATCGAAACGGGTGGGTCGCTCTATCGCATGTCGGGCCTCGGCGTGAAAGACCTTCCCTTCGAAACCAAAGACGCCATCGTGGGACCGAACTTTACCGTGCTCGTGCCTGTAGAGCTGGTGATCCAACTAAAAGGTTCGCGCGTCGAGTTCGACATCAAAGGTGGCGCGTTCGGCTTCTACGGCTTCAGTCAAAAAATCAACTACGGCAACCTGGACCGGGCTATACGCAAAGACATGAACTGGCAAGTCGTGAACAGCGACTTCAGCTTCAAAAATAAACCGGGCTGGGGTTATCACGCCGGTGCAGAGCTGACGGTCTATGTTACCCAACAAGTGGGCGTATCCTTGGAAACCAACTACCTGATGGGCCAGTCAAAATTCCCGATGACCGGAAGCTTCACCGGTGGCAATACTACGTTGGAGACTCGCCAAGTTTCTTATAATGACGCGAAGATCGATTTGACAGGGTTGGAGTTTTCGATTGGGCTGATCTTTGATTCGGGGCAAGGGAAAGCAGGGCCGCCGAAGAAAAAACGGAGACGGCGGTAGCTTCACCGCAGAGACCAAAGGCGCAAAGGAGGAAATACTTACCAACTCGCGAAAGATCGGGGTAGACTACAATCCTTGGATAATCGTATGAATGATCCTAATTTAGAGGAGGAGCAATAGGCCAATGTTGGCGCCTATCGATTAAAGTATACCACCATAAAATCACCAGGCGTTGGCCGTAATTTTTTTATGAAAAGGTTGTTTACATATCTAGCTCTGTTTTTCTCAAGTGCATCATTGGTGGCCCAAAGTAATAGTTGTCTAAAAAAAACTAAGGCGCTTGAAATTGCCTATCAATCTAAATCAGTCAAACTCTTGACTGATTTCCTGGAAGATTGGCACAAAGCTTCCATACAACAATTAAAAGCGCCACAAAAAAAGGATTCGCTCACAGAAATCATTTACTCAATTCACCGAGGGCTGTTTGATCCGTTTGACTATACAAAATTTGGATGGGTCGAGTGGGGGAATCGAACGTGGTTCACCGGGTCAAGATTTATTCTGATACAGGATATGATCCCATATGCGACCCGTTGTGACATTGACATTGACTCTCTAAGTAACCATTTGGACTATGTTTACACCGACACTGTTTTTAACTTTCAACCGGATATTAAATTTGAAGGTGTGAAAACCTTGCTCATGCTGGATCAATATAAATGCGTTGCAAAAAATTTCATCCAAGTAAATACCTTTGAGAAAGAAATAGAGTATTATGAAAAGAAGAACTTTTTAGATACTCTCCTTAAAACTACCATGGATAGGGATTGGAGTGCCATTTTGACTCAACCTACGGTAATAGGAATAGTGCTTTGCAATAATCGGCTCGCAATAGTTGACTATCAAATAGCAAGCACAGGCATGCGTTCCCTGATGAAGCTAGAAAACGGGCAGTGGACGATAAAAGAATCAATTGAACTATGGATAGCCGACTAAAAAACACCCTCCTCCTGGCCTTTCTTTTGGCATGCTTTCCCTCCGTCGCGCAAAAGCAACTGCAGCTTACCATTCTCACATTCTCGGGCGATGTTACCATCGGCGGACAGCCCGTAGCGGCCGGACAGTTGGTATACGACGACAGCAAAAATCTTCTTATCAGAGGAAAAGAAAGTTACGCCAACATCCTGATGGAAACCGGCTACGCCCGAAAGCTGGGAAGCGGAAGTTATTCGCCCATGTCTTTGAACAGCGTATCGGCGAGTGCAAAACCGCAGTCTTTCCACGCAGCGGATTATGAACCCATTGTCGTCCTCACGGCCCCGAGAACATCGACCCCGCACACGACGGTCTTTGGCGACTCTGTTTTCCTGCTGTGGGAAGGAGCCTATTCGCGCAAGCCCCTGCCCCCCTGCACGGTTTCGCTACTCAGCATGTTCGATGATCACCTCCTGGACACCACCTCGCAGAGTTCATTTTGCGCACTGCGTGTGGCCCCGTTTTTCCTTCAGGAAAAGGCCATCGTTATTCAGGTGAAATCAGGTCAGGCTCGATCATCGATGCATGTGGCGGCAAAAATGGATGAGGAGATGCGTCTGCGCATTCAAAACGATTTGCAAACCCTCGTAGCCAATACCGGGACCCAGCGCGCCATCGCCCGCCTCGCCATCTTTGAGATCAACGAACTCATTTACGATGTAACCTATGGTCTCTACAAACTCCGGATGGCAGAGAAAGCGGCAGGGGTGCCGATCGTTAGCTACTACTACCAACGACTGTTGAAAAAATACGGCATGGACACGCTATGATGCGTGATTCAACTTATACGGATACACCTTTCCCGACGCCCACTGTGCCACATACAAGTTGCCATCTCTATCCACACATACATCGTGGGGATGGACAAATAATTTTTCCGCTTGCGCCATGGGCTGCAATTTTCCATCCGCATACACGGGCGGTGTTCCCCCAATGTTAGAGATCACTTTGTTGTTCTTGTCCAGGATCGTGACAAAGCCGGTTCCCTCTGCGCCGAGGTCGGGTGAGCGAAGTACGGCGGCAAAGAGATGATCGCCTTTGATCACGGGGCGACATACACAAGCTCCAGGCAATGCAATGATCTCGATCAATTCTCCTTCCATCGAAAACCGTTTGAAACAATTGCGCGTGCGATCGGTCACTAACAGCGTGGGATTGCCTTTGCGTTTGTCGATCACGATGCCGTGGGCGTTGTCGAGTTTAGCATCGCCTTCTCCCCTGCCGCCAAAATAGTGTTTCAGTTTTCCTGTGGAATCATAATGTAAAATGTATTGGGCGCCATAGCCGTCGGCGATGTAGAAGTCGCCGTTGTCGGCAACAGCCACTTCGGTGGGGACGAATTGTTCGGCTTTGGGATAAAGGTTGTCTTCCTGGGGTGGGTCGATGGTGAGGAGCAGCTCTCCTTTCAGACTGGCTTTGTAGACCTGGTGCTTCACGGTGTCGGTGATGAAAAGGGTGTCGCCGGCGAGCGTGAGGCCGTGGCCGCCGGGGAATTCATGTCCCCAGGTTTGCAAGAGCTTGCCCGAGGTGTTGAAGACCATGATGTTGTTTTTGGTTTCGTTGGTGAGCAGCAGGATGTTTCCGGAAGCGTCCTGCACCATTTCGTGGCAATCGTTCACGGGATTTTTCAGCGGATCGGCTTTACTCCACTGGGTGTCCAGCGTGAACTTCATGTTGCCTTGGCCATAGACGGGGCCGGCTTTGCGGGCCAGCAGATCGGTGGTGATGGTGAGCGTTGCTATGGAGGCGAGGCTGGCGCGTTGGATAAAGGCTCTTCGTTTCATAGGGTTGTAGTTTAGAAATGTTAGCGACAGTTGATGATCATTTTTTATCCCTGCAGGCTTTCGGCGCCCATAGGTTTGACGGAGGTGAGCAGGTAGCGGTTGAGCGGGAAGCTCACTTCCAATAGAACTTTCAGGTGGTTATCCAGGGCATCCGTTACGATGGCCATATCGGTGCGGGAGAGGATGTAGGGATGGGGCTCTACAAAGCCGGGCATGGTCTGGAAGGATTCCCAGTGGATGGCGAGCGTGTCGCCCTCCTGGAGGCGCTCCAGTTCCTGCGGGGGTAATTCTACATAGGTGGTGCAGGAAGAGAGGTTGATTTGGTGCGTTTCCATTGGTGTAGCGATTTACTTCTGGGTTAAGGGGGCGAAGTAAAGCTACTGATTTTTTTAAAAATACATTTTATCCCTCCTTCGCTAAAGCTACGCCCTCCTTTACTAAAACTTCGACGGTCACGTCTTTTCTTGTTGCGTTGCCCTTGGTGGGTTAAAAAGGGATTACGGTTTTAGAATGAGCACTGACGATGTGTTGTTGAGCCATTCGCTGTGGGATTCCATGAGTTTTTTCCAGCTTTCGAGGCTGAGGATGACCAGCTCTTGTTGGGCGAGGAAGGCTTTGTCGATGGATTTGTCTTGTAAAAGGCGGATGTGTTGGGGGGCGTTTTGTTCGATGGCGCGGATGGACTCGCGGATCTCGGCGTCGTGTTTTGCGACATCGTTTAGATTGAGGATGGTGATTTGAGCCTCGGCGTTGTTGATGAGGCGCTGGGCATAGCCGATCAGAAATTTGTCGCGGGGCTCCAGCAGGGGGATGAAGACGCGGTCGATTTTTTCGAGTTCTTTATCGATGAGGATGCCTACGGGCACATGGCTTCGGTTTAGGATGGACCGCGTTCGTTCATCGAACGAGGAGCTGTCGAACAGTTTTTCCTTTCCGGTAACCGTGCTCAGGAGGCGGTTGGGGTTGATGATGCGGGTGGTGAAGCCCAGCACCTTGCCCAACAGGCTGCCTTCAAAAATGGATTGGCCCACCCCCACCAACAACAGGTCGTAGTCGCCGCGGTTGGCCACTTCCGCGATCTCTGCGTCAATGTCGTTGGTGGGTTTAAACAAGGTGGTTATTTTTTGTTGAAGCCGGTGTGACTCTTCCACGACGGGCGAGAAGCTCTCCTTCTCATATTCCTCGACATTGTATTGATTCAATTCATTGCTCGGTGACAAGTGCATAGCCGTGATGGCCGCGTTGCCGTTGAGTTTGCGCGTCAGGCTATTGGCCAGCCGCAGCAGCGACCGTCCCCGCTCAGGGTTGCCAAACGATACCAGGATCTTGAACTTGCTGATCTGGCTCACCTCGGCATCCACCACGGCGGTCTTCGACTTGAAGAGGAAGTTGATGATGTCCAAGGCAGGCCCGGTCATGCCGGTGGTCACTAGCGCCATGATCACCATCATGGCAAACACCTGGGGCGTGAGCACACCGAGGTCGTAGCCGATGTTCAGTACGATGAGCTCCATCAGGCCGCGGGTGTTCATGAGGGCGCCAATGGCGAGGCTGTCTTTCCAGCTTTGTCCCACGAATTTTGCAGCTAACGCGCTGCCAAAGAATTTGCCGGTAACGGCCACCAGGATAATAACACCCGTGATCATCCACAGATACGGATCGTTCAACAACCCGATCTGTGTTCGCAATCCTGTAAAGACAAAGAACAAAGGAAGCAGCAGCACGACGGCGACGTCGTCCACTTTTTCGATGAAGATGTTTCTGAATTTCATGTTCTCGGGCATCACCGCGCCGGCCATAAATGCTCCGAACAGGGCGTGAATACCAATCACCTCCGTGGCGTAAGAAGAAATCACCAGGATGAGAAAGAAAATAGCGACCACCGGTTTGCTCAGGTTCTCGCGTGAAGCATGCAGATCGCCCACGCGTTTCAGGAACGGGCGGATCACGTTCAGCATCACCACCACATAGCCGATGGACAGCCCCATGATATACAGGGCGCTGACAAACGATCCCGCTTTCACAATGGCAATGACCGCTGCCAGAATGCACCATGCCGTGATGTCATCGGCTGCCGCACAGGTGATCACCACGGTGCCCAGACGTGTTTTCTGAATGCCCCGCTCCTGCACAATGCGCGCCAAAACCGGAAAGGCCGTAACACTCATCGAGATGCCTATAAATAAAGCGAAGGAAGAAAACTGGATGCCCTCGGGCGCAAATGACTCGTAAATAAAATACGCCAACCCCATCCCCAGCGCAAACGGGATAATGATGCTGGCATGACTCACCACCACCGCCTCGTGCGCTTTGTTGCGCAGCACCTTCAGGTCAAGCTCCATCCCCACCACAAACATGAACAGGATCAGCCCAATCTGACTCAGGAACTGGATGTTGCCCATCGATTCCTTCGGAAACAACGCCGCCGAGAATTCGGGAAAGTACATTCCCAGTAATGAAGGCCCCAGCACAATTCCGGCGATGATCTCGCCCACCACCGAAGGCTGCCCGATCTTGTTGCATATCCATCCGAATAAGCGAGCAAACAGGATAATGGTCACGATCTGGCCCAGCAACACCGCCAGCGGATGGTGCAGGCTGTGGCTCAACGCGGTGACAAATTCAGCCCAGGGATTGCTCTCCGCAGCACGCACCACGATATTTCTTCCCACCTCCTGCTGCTCTCCCACCAACACAATCCAGTACATCAAAAGCGAAAAAATGCCGATGATGCCGATGTAAAAAAATATATTCCTAAACTTCTTCATGCTCGCTTTGTTACACGTCCGGTAGAACCGCCGTGGCGTGGTTCATTTCCGGGTGCAAATATGAAAAAGAGGGGGAAAGAATGAAGACCGCCGGTCACAGAATGTAATGAAACCGAAGAAAAATGTAACGAAACAAGATATCCCGTGAAGGGCTTACAATTTTACTTTTCTTAGAAAATCCGTCCGATAGATTTCATTGAGCGTGAGCGCGATGGATTTACCCGCTGCGTCGGCAAACGTCGTGGTGATCTGATCGTGCGAAAAATACTGAACGCTTTTCAAAGCGATCATCTGTTTTTTGTTGATGCGGCAAAAATCCGCCGGCGGCAGCAAGCCTTCCAGCTTTTCGAAGGAAATATTTTTCAACGTAAGCGTATGACCGTCCGTAAGTTGAACAAATTTGTCGCGGCTGTCGGTTTCGGAAGCGCTGACGTAGCCGATGGTATCAAAAAATAAAAGCGTTTTCCCTTTGTCGGTATTGAGTTGCACGAAGTTTTTCGAGGGCTCCGTCTTGTTGATGCGCTGCCCCACTTTTTGCACCGCTTGTTGCAACCGTTCTTTCGTGATGGGTTTGCGCACATAGTCTACGGCATCGAGGTCAAAGGCGTCGGCGGCAAATTCGGTGTAGGCTGTGGTGAAGATCACGGGCTTGCCTTTCAACTGCGCGGCGATCTGCAGGCCGTTGGTGCCCGGCATTTCGATATCGAGAATGCAAAGGTCGAAAGCCAGCGTGGGGAGTTCTTTTAGAAATATTTCGGGATTGTTGTAGGCCCGCACCACGTCCAGCTCCGGCAGTTGTTCGCACAACAACTTTAAGTAGGTCAGCCCCGGGAGCTCGTCATCGAGCAGCAAGCATCTTAACTTTGTGTTCAAGCAGGTCTATCTTTAAATGGGCAATGTACGTATCGTTCTCCACAAACCGGTTCAGTTTAAAGTCATCCTGGTAAATAATGCGCAGCCGCTGCGCCAGCGTCTCGGCACCAATGCCGCCTTTTTCTTTGGACAGGCTGGGCTTGGAGGAGATCTTGTTGGACACGGTCAGGTAAAAAGTATTGTCCTTCAATTCGAACACCACAGAAATAAAGGCGTCAGCACGTTGCAGGTCGGCATGCTTAAAAGCATTTTCGATCAGGTCGATGGAAATGAGCGGGGCCAGCACGCGTTGGGTGTACATGGGATCGCTTTCATCGATTTTTGTTTTCACCTTCAATTCAAACAACGGGCTCACCTTGATCTTGTTGATCTCGATCAGATTCAAAGCAAATTCAATTTCCTCTTTCGGTGTCACATAGCGATGACGCGTCTCATACAACAAATAGTCCAGCACGTTCGAAAGTTTGTGAAGCGAAAAATAGGTTTGGTAGGCGTGCGACTGAATGGAATTGAGAATGTTGCGCAGCAAGTGGGGATTCAGTTTTGCCTCCAGCGTTTCCAGTTGCAGCCCGTTCACTTTCCGTTCCAGCACCTCGAACTGGGCCTGCGCCGCCGCTCGCCGCGCTTCTGCCCGCGCCAACTTGCGCCACAAGTAGATCGCCGCCGCGGCCAGCAGCAGCACCAGGGCTGAAAGGATATAAACAAAAGTGGACAAAGCTTTGCTGTTTAAGAAAGCGAAGGTACAAGGTTTTGTCGTCACCGCCTAGCCGCCCACGCCAACTCAAAAGCTGCCGGAAGGAGAAACTAAGATTGCTGATAGCATAACTTGCCAATGTATTCATACTAACCCCAGGCTTTAGCCTGGGGTTATCGGCATAATGAAAAAGGTGCCATAGGAAAGTCGGATCGATCTTCACGTTTCATGGCACCGCCCGCACACGCTGCCTCGGGCTCCGTCGTGACGAGCCCCTCTATCGAGCGTGACATGTCCTTGAGCCAAGTGACCCCAATTGCACTTCGAAGCCAGAGGTAGTGAGGGTGCGCCATGAACATTCGTGCTAACTGTCTTGTCCTGAAATAGGTTTACACTAAACCAGTAAACCTGCAATGAGAACTAAAAAGAGAAAGTGGACCCGTTTAAGCGACGAAGAAAAGAAGCGGCTAATCGAATTGTATCATTCAAGAGGTGGATGCAAAGATGAATTTTGGCGTCAGTTCATAGATAAGGGCAGTAGAAATCAGGGTCGGTTATTGAGGTGGATGCGTCAGCTTGGTCTCGAGAAAAAACGTGTTCCAAGGAAACCCTTAAATTTGCGACCTATGGGTAGTAAGAAGAAGGGCAAAAAAGACTCAGATCAGGCGCTAACAGCCAGGATTAAAGAACTGGAAAAGCAGCTGGAGGATAGCCGACTAAAAGAAGAAGCTTACAGACGGATGATTCAGATAGCGGAGAAGGATCTCAAAATTGACATCCAAAAAAAGTCCGATACCAAGTAATCCATCAAATGAAGTTGCGTTACAAACACATCGCCCTGATCCGGCTATGTCGATTACTTGGTATAACTTCTCAGGCTTATTATCAACATTTCAAACATCAAAACTCTCAGCAGACTACGCTCAAAGTTGTATTGAGCCAGGTATATAAAATTAGGGACCGACATCCTCGCATGGGAGGAAGAAAAATTTATCGAATGATACAGTCTTTTTTGCACGAGCACCAAATCAAAATGGGCCGTGATGCATTTTTTAAGTTGCTAGAAATCAACAACTTATTGGTTGTCCGGAAAAAGAGAAAGGTATTTACGACAAACTCCCAGCACCACTTCCATAAATACCCTAATTTAATTAAGCAATGCATTCCAGATCGCGTAAACCAACTTTGGGTAAGTGATATAACTTATTGGAAAATTAATAGTGGATACGTTTATATCAGTTTGATTACGGATGCCTATTCGCGAAAAATTATTGGCTATCATGTAGCCAAGACACTGGAAGCTACTGGAACTGTCCAAGCATTAAAAATGGCTCTACGTACAATCCAGACGAAGCCCATCAGCCTAATCCATCACTCTGACAGGGGTCTGCAATACTGCTGTCGCCAATACACGCAGTTGCTTCGGGATAGCCTGATTCAAATTAGTATGACAGAGAATGGAGACCCCTATGAAAATGCTTTGGCTGAGCGTGTGAATGGTATATTAAAAGAAGAGTACCTTAACGAATACTCCGTTCACAATTTGAATCAGGCCAAGATGACAATGGATTTGGTAGTTAGGCTATATAATGAAGAACGCCCTCATATGAGCTGTGGCTACCAGACTCCTGAAATTATCCATTCAAGATGTTGAAATATGGATAACTCTCAAAAGTACATTACTTTGAAAGGTATTCTTGTGGAGTTATCCACATTCCAACATCAAAACACGACAATAGTAATGATGTTAAATCTGTAAACTTATTTTAGGACGAGACAAACATTAGGATGCGAGCGTGGCGCAAATACTATGGGTTGCCCTAACCCCAGGCTAAAGCCTGGGGTTATAAACGTTCAATATAGGCTATACACGATCCGTAACTTGTGTACGCAAGACGGCAGCCAAGGGCTACGGCTTGCGCAAATTCAGCGCCGAGAGATCGACCTGGTAGATGTCGCTCAGCCCATTGCCCGCGCTGTGCAGACGCTTGTCCATCTCTGTAGCCGTCTCAGGTTTTGCCGTGGTGGCGGGATTTCTATTGCGCGAGCTCGCAAAGAAAAAGTATTTACCATCCCGCGACACCTTCGGCGAGAACTCGGTCACCCCGGAGTTGAAGGGCTCCGGCAATCGTTCGGCAGGTGTCCACTTTCCGTTTTCGTTGTAGCTCACATACAGGTCGGCGTTGTCAAGGTGATCGGGCCGGGCGGCGAGAAAGATCAGGATTTTTTCGTCGGGGAAAATAAAAGGTTCGTACTCACTCCCGGGCGTGTTGATGGCCTCGCCGAGATTTTCGGGTTGCTGATATTTTCCATCCACCAACACGCTCCGGAAAATGTCCGACCCTCCCAGCCCACCGTCTCTCCGCGAGCCGAAATACAGCGTGCCCTTGTCGGTTAAGGTTGGATAGTATTCGCTTTTATCGCTATTGACGGGCGCCTCCATCCGGACGGGCTCACTCCAGCCCATCTTCGTGCGCTCCATTTTCCAGATGTCCATATCTGCTTTAGCAGGATCGCCGGCTTTGAGGGGACGGTTGGAAATGAAATACAACGTCTTACCGTCCTTTGTGAAGAAGGGATCGGCGTCCATATACTGCCCGGAGAACGGAGCAATCGAAGGCGCGGCCCACGCGCCATTTTTATAATACGAAACACAAATGGTCCACTTGCTGATATCCGGACCGCTCTTCACAAAATACAACGTATCACCCCCCGGCGAAAATGCAGGATGAGATTCGTAGTCACCCGTACTCACAACACCCTCACCAAAAATGCGCGGCTGCAACAACGCGCCGGCTTGTGCATAAGATTTTGGCTGAGCGTCGATGGAGGAATATATCAAAGCAATCGACAGGAACGTAAGGAAATAACGCATAGCTTTTTGGTTAAGGTACAGCATAATACCAAAGCCCAAGATACAGCCGATTGAACTATGTTGCATTTCAACACCCCCAAAACGCTCACACCTTTTGCGGCAATTTCAACCCCGGAAGCTTATTTTTTTAAAAGCCCCAATGCATGACCTCTATGCGTCGCATAAATATTCACCCTCACAAACTCACACCCTACTGGCTCCTGGCTCCTGGATTCTGGCTCCTGAAAATTCCCTCAAATCCCCACATACCAAGCCCACCCAATGTCCCCATTGTCAATAAAATCATCACTCACCACCACCCTTTCCAAAAACTTAATGCTCTTATACCCCACCTGCGTCTCCACCCGTGCGCGTACAGGCGCCCCGTGGGGAATGGAAAGGTCGCGGCCGTTCATGCCATAGGCCAGGAGCGTCTGCGGGTGAAAGGCATCGAGCAAGTCGATGCTTTCGCGGTAGCCGTCGTAGGCCACGAAATTCACAAAGCGTGCGGTGGGCAGGATGCCGGCGTGTTGCAACACCACGCTCAGCGGCACACCCGTCCATTCGGCAATGGCCGACCATCCCTCTTCACAGAGGTGACGTGTGATCTGCTTGCGCATGGGAAACTTCTGAAGGTCGGCCAGCGAATACAATCCCGGTCGCGCCACACGCCCCTCGACCGACAAGCGCCAGTCGCCAAACCCATTTTTAAGAAAGGGACCATACGCCTCGCTATGCACCGAGGGATCGATCGTGCCCGTGGCGGGGAACGACGAGATATCGCCATAGGCATACTCCTTCACCAGCGATTGTCCCGGCAGCAGCGCCCGGTGGGCCTTGTAGGTGAGCACGTCGCCCATGCGGAGGATGTTGCCGTAGGTGGGCGGAAGAGGTTGCGAACAGGCGGGCAACAACATGCCGCTCAGCGAGGTCAACCCCGCGATGATGGCCCGGCGCCGCGTGATGAGATGTTGCTGTTTCATTATTTTCCCAGGGTCATGCCCCGCATTTGTTGTCTGAATCCGGAACGGATCACCATCACTACGTGCACCACCAAAAACAGCACGAGGGCCACAAAGGCAAAGAAGTGGATGGTCCGCGCCGACTGAACGCCTCCAAACATTTTCAGCAGAAATGGATACGCCGCCGTCACTGCCGGCGACATCGTCACACCCGTCACCACCATCAGCGGAAGCAGGAAGAACACGATGGTCACATAGGTACACTTCTGCAGGAGGCCATAGGGGCCACCACCTTTCGGAATCTGCATGCGCAGATGATCACCCACGTCGCGCAAGAACGACCGCCATGTAAATTCATCACGTCGTGGCAGGAGCCGCTTCCGGAAATGTCCCGTGAAAGCCCCGGCTAACAAATAGATTGCGCCCGTGACAAACAAGAACCATCCGGCGAGGAAGTGCAGACTTCGCCCCCACCCGTTCTGGTTGAAAATGTCGTAGGTGCGGCCTGCCGATACGGGCGATCCCGGCCGGTCGAAAAAGGACTCACGTTGCGTCCATCCGTTATGATGATAGTTGCGGCTGACGGGCAATTCCAGCAAAGCCGGCGTGAGGTCGTTGCCCACTTCACCCCAATACAACCGCGGGTGGGTCATCAGCATTTCATAGCCCGAAAACACCAGCGCGACAAAACTCATCGCGATGATCCAATGCGAGATCCTGACCCAGCGTTTGTGCTGACCATTCGTAACCGAGAGAGAGGGCATGGATCAATATACGTTTTTTTCGTCAATGTCTGAAGCCATTCTTCACGCCATCTTCAAACAACCGTAACATCCATCTCTTATTAACGTGCTACATTTGTGCCCGTAACCATCGCATTGTTCATATGCACGTGTTAGTGGTCGACGACCTGAAAGAAGATCGATTCATCATCAAGAAACTCCTCACCCCGCGCTTCAACGTCACCACCCTCTCGTCGGCACCCGAGGCCCGGGCCTTCGCCATGAGCCGCGGCTTTGATGTGGCCGTAGTCAACGCCATGCTCCGCGAAGACCTTGACGGCATCGCCTTGCTCCGCGACCTCAAAGCGATCTGCCCGAACAATTTCCTCGCACTGGCTTGCACTTGCCATCCTGAACCTTCGCGGACGCGGAAATTGTTGCAAGCGGGGTTTAAAGATATTTTGCTGAAGCCTTTTGATGTGAATGCTTTTACGTTTTTGGTGAATGAGGGGCGTGCCTGACGATCCATTAAGATGGATCAGTTAGTGAATAATAACACCTTTCTTGGCGGTTGATGTTTCGTACACCAATGCAGGAAATCCATAGTCGACGTGTATTTGAATCCCCTTAATATCCGTCAGCGGTTTAATAACAAACTCAACTTTGTTCTGAATTACCTTTTTACTGACAATCTGAATTTTTTCTATCTCCTTGAAGTAATCCGGATCAATCCTATACAAACTGTCCGCTACTTTTTCCGTAAGTTCAATATTAAGTCTTGATGCACGGGTTTCCGGCCACCCTTTCGCACTGATCTCAATATCAAGATCGGATGGTGATTTATCGAAGAGTAACCAGACCGTAGCGGATTCCCCTGGCCGAAGCATTATGGTTTTAGTTTTTGGATAGTAGTCGATAAGTCCATTTTTAATCACTTCAATATTTGCGACGGGCGATTGACTGAATCTTTCAGCATTGAAACTCTTGTCGAGCAGTGTCCACTTTTGTTCATCGGGAAGATGGTTGAGAAACATTTTCTCAGGGGGAGTTAGGTAATAAAACATGTCCAACTCCTTCGTAAAGGTATCGGTAACATGTCCGCTTGCCCATGTAGGGTCAATGAGATACCACTTGCCACTGAGTCTTACTGCATTCCAAGCATGCGGCTGCAACTCATCGTTTATCACTCCCTTGGCCATTCCATTTACTACTTCACACGGAATGCCTGCGTGATTACACAGCGATTTGAATAGCCGGGCATAGCCATCGCAAACTGCTTTCTTTCGATTAGCAACGACATTTGCAACCGCTTCATTATATTCAATACTGTCCCGGTAATTCAAGTCGAAGTCTTCGTACATATTATGTCCGGACAGCCATTTGCTATAAATCGCGACATCATATTCAATATTGTCGGTAACCCAATAAAATATAGCATCTAATTTCTTCCTAGGTTCACTAAGACCCCTGGTGATCCTCGACGAAAGTAATTTTAAGGAACTGGAATTGGTATTTTGAGAGAACGCAGGACCGACGGTCACCAGAAAAAAAAGTACGATTACATATCGATGCATAAAAGATTCTCCCCGGTCTGATTCAGAATGTACAGTTCAACAGCTCGTCCAGGTTTTGGGTGTCTATTCGGTTGTTGTGGCTACAAATATAAATTATTCCGGAGATCACCCAAGGGACCGCGTGTGCCGCGGTTGCCGTGCATGTTATACACGCAAAATCAGCTCCCCGCGGGCCTATACATTTCTTACGGCAGAGACTTCGCGTGGACAATTTCGAGCAAAGGTGATGAAGAAGTAATGTAGCTTTGACTAAAATAAACTTCGGAAACCTGAAATAGGAGGACTAAAATTTCTAAATCCAAATTGAGGATCAAAATGATGATTGGCTGCAAAAAGTCTGAGGCTGAATTTATCGACCGGCGGTCTTTTATACTCGTAATTCGTTCTGAAAAAACAATAAATTGGTCCTTCAGCACTAACATTGTGTGTAACGTCAATTCTTTCTGCCGTCGAGAAAGCACTAAAGGATAATTTGATATCATCGCGATCTGGAGAATTCGGATCGTAGAGATAAATTTCTACGTGATTACCCCGCATTCGATAACCGTAGGCCATCACCTGATGATTGCTGCCCAAATCGCCAGGATTCAGAGACTTGATCATGACCAAACCCATAGGCGATAATTTTCCTGAGAGAATATCCTGCCGGATAATAGGAAATTCAACATTGGCCATGATAAATGCCCGGCCATCTGCCAGGCCTAATGCATTGGCAATGTTTTCGTCTGTGTCCGGATAAAGCGGATTCATATATTTTAGGTATAAACTAATATCATCTATATCGAATGAATCGAATAACCGGTTCACCAGGTAAATAAACAGCGGGTCTTGTTCGCCCATTGGCGGATTCCTACGGTCTGGAATGATTGCTGCCGACTCGTAATAGTCTTTCACAGTATACACCATGCCCCCACAGAGACCGTTTTTTGCATTTCCGTATTTCCAGTCAAGATCCGATCCTCGAAGGGGTGGAAGCGAGTAGGGCACATCTCCAAAGCTATTCGCAAAATGGAATCCATTTTTGCTTGGTAAAAAATAGGGAACATAGTGCGGAATGGAACGCAATAAAAAAAAATCCACCGTAGCATCGTCGCCACCTCCACCCGAGTGAAATACTTCAAAAGTATCGTCCGTAAACTGATGATAGGAATTGGAGCCCCAAAATGGGTTATCCCAATGTACATAGACACTTGCGCCGTGGCCATCGTTGATAGCATATCTCGCCGAGCCCTCTGTACCCGTTGCCACACCGTCGGATTCTGATCTCCATTCCGTCACACTATTTGGGTTAATTACATCGGCAGGATACCATGGGTCAGTCCAATCACCATGCGATAGACCGTCTTCGGTTTTTGTTAATGAAAATCCTGTCTGATTGTGGAATACAATTCTGGTTGATCGCGTTGCCATGATATTCGGTTTAAATGACAGCGCATACATCGCAAGCGCTGCCGGTTAGATAACTGAACTTGAGTCTTATTGTAATACAACTAAAATTGGAATCAGTCCTCTTCCGCCGGCCAATGGCGCCAGTGCTTTCCCGATCACCGCGCCAAAAGATTTCATAGGGTCAACTGCTTTCATGGCATACCCTGCTATCGCCGACGTGGTGAGCATATCCCCTGTTTCGATAGGGGAAATATCTGCATCCACTTTGCAATACACTTTTCCCATCATGGCAATTGGCTTTCTGTCGGCATCATCGTTTTGTTTATCCAGTATAATTCCCGGTTTATAATTTCCGGCACCGGATATGACGCCCACCACTTTTTTATCATACGCCTTCGTGCAAGGTTGCAAAGTGTCTGTCGCCGTTAACACCATGACTTCGCCGGGCTCAGCATCTTCTATAACATTGAAATCCTCGGCAAAGTCTGCATTGGTCAGTCGGATATCTCCGGTCACTTCAACGTCACCTTCAAATCGTCCGGCGAGTCTACCGCCTTTTCCAAATACTCCGACGCCGGTCACACTTGTGCCTACGATGCCGGTTCCTGCCCCGCGTGCTTCGCCTTCAACGCCGTTTCCATTGGTAGAACTGCATCGCGCGGCCGCCAATGTTCTACTCACCGCTCTTAAGCCATAGTTCGTATCGCTAAAGGCCGCCACTCCTCTGCCGCTATTCGATTCGCCCCGTAGTCCGTATGCCGTTTCGCTAATGCCATGAACGCCATTACCGGTCTTACTTGTACCTCTAACGCCATCTCCCGCCCCACCGGCTTCACCTTCCACACCCGTACCTTCCGGTGAACTGCATCGGGCCGCCGACAGCGTTCTGCTGGTAGCTCTTAAACCATAGTTGGTATCGCTAAAGGCCGCCACACCCCTTCCGCTATTGGATTCACCTTTTACGCCGTATCCCGTTTCGCTTATCCCGTGAACGCCGTTACCGGTTTTACTTGTACCTCTAACACCATCCCCAGCACCTCCGGCTTCACCTTCTACACCCGTACCTTCCGTTGAACTGCATCGGGCCGCCGAGAGTGTTCTGCTCGTGGCTCTTAAACCATAGTTGGAGTCGCTTTCAGCCACCACGCCTCTCCCCACCTCGCTGATGCCATGAACTCCATATCCGTTCTGACTGTGACCCTGAACACCCTTGCCACCATCATGAACATACTCCGGTCCGGTGCCGGTATAGTCGCCTTTTACCGCCGGCACCTTGGCGTCTTTAGATTCACCGATTACATTATCATGCATTTCAATTTTATTTAAGTTAATTAGAGAATTTACATTACGCTTTTTTCAAAAGTCGTGTAGGGAGGATCATTCGCATATTTTTCATCTGCGGAAAAATCCTGCTTCATTAAAGCGTGGCCGATTTCTCGCAAGCTTTCAGCGATGTCTTTAACAGAAACCGCATCTGCTAAAAGCGTTAACAGTGCTCCATAATAAGCGTGTTCATGCGGCGGTAAAGGTTGTGGATTCAACATCGCTTCGTCCGCCCATGCCCAAGGAACCGGGATTCCTAACCTTATCCCGTCCGTAAACCATGGTTCAGGTTGAGGGCCAACCGGGTGAGGAGGTATGCGCGGGTGTATGGGTGTTAAACACCAGTTGTCATCTTCATAATCCATAGATTCTGCACCCGCCTTAAAGAGGCTCTTTGCCGCCAATTTCAATTGCTTGTCGATAACAGCATCTGTTATCTCCTTCGTGATGGCTTTGACTATCATAGAAGCCATCACATTGCGTGTGCCAACCGACATTTTGGAGCTGTGGGGTATCAGTGCATCATGCACTCCGGGTCTTAGTCGTGCCAGAAATACCAGCGCCGCTGTTTTTTGAAATAAACTCATGATCGTTAAATTTTAAGGGTTAGAAAAATGACTGCTTTGTTACATGCGTTTTCAAAGGCTGTGTTAAAAATCTATCACAAATGTATTCCCAGCACCAAAGGCAATCCATACCATAAGCATGGCAAAAAGTTTTCCTCCTGGAGATTTCATACCATGCACATGGTATAAACCCTGTTGGATCCGGATCAGATCAGTAAACTAAATGGGAATGAACTCAGCCGGATGGGCTGACGCTAAGGAACCGTTATTTATTCCCAAAACGCGCGGCGAGCGCTGCACGGGAATGCACATTCAGCTTTTGGTAGATGTTTTTGACATGAGAATTCATGGTTTCGGGAGAGATGAAACAGTGCGCCGCAATTTCTTTATAGCTTAGGCCTTCCACGAGTAATTTCAGTATTTCATGCTCCCGTTTTGTAAGGTGAAAATCCTGCGCTTCGGGTATAGGCTTTTTGTTGTAGAAATATTCCATAACCTTTTTTGCAATCAACCCATTCATGGAGGCTTTGCCTTCATGAAGCTCCCGGATGGCATCCAGAATTTTTTGTGGTGAATCCTTTTTTAAGAGATAGCCATCGGCTCCTGCTTTAATAGCGGCAAATATTTTATCGTCGTCTTCAAACACGGTGAGCATTAAAATTTTCACACCGGGAAATACTGCCTTGAGCTCAACCACGGCGTCTATACCACTTTTACCCGGAAGGTCAATATCCATAATCAATACATCCGGCGTCTGTTTAACAACATCGGCAACAATGTTCCGGCAGTGTTCCCTTTCAAAAACAAGTTCTATATTATCCGAATTGCTCAAAATCGTACGCAATAGATCCCGGTATCTAACCTGGTCTTCAACAATTGCTGTTTTGATCATATTTTTTGCAGCTCCATAGCAGGTTCATGATAAGAAAGTTCCACCACCGTGCCACTGGTGTTTCCGGGTTTAATGGTAAGGACAGCCGGCAGCATGGCTGCGCGGGCGAACATATTCCTGACGCCGGAACCTGATTCCATCAATTCGATCAACGTCCGGTTCAATCCTCTTCCGTCATCTGCAATCGTGATCACGACATGGCGATCTGAAAAACAAATCCTTGCGTCGATATGGCTACCGTTAGAATGTTTCACAATGTTATTTAATGTCTCTTGTATGATGCGGAATATAATAACCTGCTTGTCGAGTTCGATGTCGATCGGGTCTCCTTCTATGGAATGGGCCACCGTAAACAACTTGGTTTTACAAATCCTGTCCAGTTCGGCAATAAATGAATCTTGCCAGCCCAGCCGGCTGATGTTTTCGGGGTGAATGCTTTTTGATATATCCCGGAGGGTGCCCATCGCCTCGGAGAGCAAGCCATCTGCCGCTCTCACTGTATTTTTTTCTGCTTCCTGTAAGGTCACTTCCAGGGATTGCAAATGCACTATGGCGATAGAGATGAGGGTGCCCACATTATCGTGCAATTCGCGGGATATGCTTTCAAAAGCTTGTGACTGAATTTCCAACTGCGACCGGAGGAGTTCCCGATCGAAATTGTTTTTCAATTGCGATTTGTCCTGCAGATAGCGGTACTTTCTTTTTTGATGAATAAAAAGCGAGAAAATGATAAGGCCCGCGAGCAATAGGATGATCACCGTGCTCCCAAACAAGATAAGTTCTACTTCCGAAAACGGTAATCCTTCCTGCATAAAAAGCCGGCCGCTACAAGCACGTTCATTAAGATAGCAAACGAATTAGAGACATACAAATAATAAAACTTGGCGAAGACCGGATATTTCCCCCACATGTAATTCAGCATTCCTAAAAAAGGTATCGTTCCGCCAAAATAGACCAGAAATCCAAAACTAAACCAAAACCACGGATCGCGGGTAATCATTTCATTTTCCTCGCTCAAGTACAGTTGCCTGAAATAAGCGACCGTGAGAAAAATCATAAATGCGCCGCCCACGACGATGCCTGTAGTATGTAACGTTGTGATTCCCGTAAAAACGGACTCCGACACCGCTAGCAAAAGAAAAAGCACATAAAAATAAAGAATGCTTAAGCGAATGCGTTTGCTCAAAATTTGCTCACGATATAAATAAGCCAGGCCCAGATAAAATATCCAGAAATAAAAATTATAGAGCCAGTGATTTTTTATCCCTGAACCCTTCATCAGGTGGCCCGCCAGGTCTATGAAGAAAAGATCAAAAATCCATAATAACGATAGCTTTCTCAGCGCGATGGGATAACGATAATAGAAACTGATTGTACTGATACCAGCCGCCAACCCTGCCACGATCAAAGGAACAACCGATATCATTTTTTAAAACCTATGGGTTTGTGTCTAACTATTATCTACTGGGGCTGGGTGGGTTTAGCCCTGTTCCTTTATCCCCGATACCGGGCATCAACACCGTGATCTGATCTTCTACCTGGAGGTCGTCGGCCGAGAAGATGAACTCCTCGTCCAGCTTAAAGTTTTTTGTTGGAACCATAACGATCGTTGCCTGGGTGAGGCCTTTCCCGCTTTGGTGCCAGTGGCAACCTTCACGCGGCCTGCCATCTTCCCATAAGATTTTCGCGGTTGGCGTATCGTTCACGGGAAACCTGGCGAAACAGATGCGGACGCTATCGGCATGCTGCTGCCTGATCTTTGAAATGAATTTCTCAAGTTCATCGAGTTCGATGAGGCCTGATTTTGTGACAAAGGGCAATGCTTCATTGTTGTTGAAGTTTGCCGTCCATTCGTACAACTGGGTGGTGGAACATTCTTTTTGCATGCGGGTGGGATTAAAGGGTAAACAATTTCAATGATTAAAGATAGCGCGTGCAGGATGGGTTGCAATACCATGGTTATGGTATATTGGTGGACCTTAGTTTCCCTCCTCATCATTTCCCTCATTTTATCAACAATCCTTTTTCGCAAGCACCCGCGTTCAAACGATGTGGCGCAACTTCAGCGCTCATTGACCTAGACCCTCCAACTCCGTAGGAGGTCTCCATCATAACACCGGGTGCCAACCCAGTGTATACGAACATACAGTCTCCTGCGCCACGTGTTCACGAAAATAGAAGCACGCCGCGATCATGGCGCACACCGCGCTGCGCACGGAGGCAACGTGCATAGGCGCGCCAAACCGTATGAGGCTCGATCAAACTTTCCTGTGGCGCGTTTGCCGTTGCCTCGTTTTCCCCGGATTGAAATCCGGGTTTATGATGGACAACTCCTACGGAGTTGAGGCGAGGGAACCCCGGCCTTCAAAGGACCAAAAGTTCCTTTGAAGGCCACCCTTGGGAAGGGGTTGTTGGATGGGGTTCTAAAATGGGGGTGATTTTTTTGCGTTGGGACTTTCCCCGAGGGGGAAGATGGTGTTGTGGGTGGGGCGGTTGGAGAGGACAACGGCCAGGGATAGCAATGGAAAGCCCGAAGTGCGTGGGCTTTGGAGCGTGGACGGACTTGGAATGGATAGCCCGGCCCCGAGGTTTCCGAGGGGGGCCGCCCGGTATTATTCTTTTACGGCAACAAAATATTTCTTCTCACTATCACACACGTGGCAACGATATGTTTCGGGCAATTCGCTAAACGCTGTGCCGGCCGGGACATGTGCGATCTCGTCGCCGTATTTTTGGTCGTAGACGGTCAGGCAGTTGCTGCATTGATAGATCGAATCGGGATGGCCATTGACCGTTGGGGCGGCTGGGGATTTGGCCGGTTCCTTCTCGGGGTTGAGTTGGCGGAAGTAGAGTTTGCTCAACTCGATCAGCAAGGCGGGGATCAACTCTTTGGATACACGCCGGGCGTAGGGAATGTAGGTGATCGTGTTGGGATTAAAATCTTTGGCGTAGGAGATGTCATAATACTCGCCTGTGGTCGTGCCACCGATCTGGCTCCGGGCAATGACCACGGAAGTGAAATGAAAACTTTCGCGGTTGGTCTTTATGGAAAATGTGAGGCCGTGCGTGCTGATGTCTTGTTGATCCAGCTCGCGGACGAGGAATCGTTTTAGCTCCAGGGCTTCGGCGTCGATCACGGGCAAGTGCCAGTTGAGCTCCAGCGAGGAATGGCGTTCGTTGATCCCGAATTTGCCCATCACCTTCTGCCACCGCAGGCGGTCGCTGGCCTTGATGCCCTTCACGACAAACGCCTTCCAGGGAATGATGTTGATCTTGCTGATGTTGGTTTCCTGGCACAGCCGGCAGGCCGCGCTCATGAATTCGATGTCGTATTGGTTGTTGCGCCAATATAAGCCCAACCAATACTGATTGTTGAGCATGGCGTTCAAGCCTTCGTAGTATGGAAACGCTGTTTCGGTGAAGGCGAGCTTTTCAGTGATCGGGTGATAGTTGATCCGCACGTAGTTGTTCTTCAGCACGAGATACAACTCCTCGGTTGTAAACGGCAGGAACTCCTGAAAGATCTTCTCCAACTCACGGGCGATCTTGGGAATGTCCTGACCAAAGATAAGTTTGGGCCAGCACTCCAGCAGGTTGCCTTTGCGGGTATCGCGAATGTAGAGGTACCAGTAATTCTCCTCGCGCGACGCAATAAAATTCAACTCCCCCGAAAACAACGGCACCAGGCTTTGCATGGGGTCGACGATGTTGATCTTGAGACGCGGCGTGAACTCGAATGCATCGATCAACACATTGTAGGTATCCTCTTTCACCCAGGGCGTGGTGTCCACCACGTTCACGGCCACGTAAGAACTCACGATGTTCTGGTGGACCGATTGGTCGCCCGAGAGTTCGTGTTCTATTTTGATGGCGTTGAACACGGCATCCACCTGGGCTTCGCCGGCCTGGTTGCGGGGAAACATGATGTCTTGTCGCGAACCAAAGAGCACATATTTGTTGCCCAGGCTTTTGGACAGCTCCATGATCTTGAGCAGTGCCGCCGGCGAAAGAAAGCCGCCTTTTACAAATACCCGGATGAGATCGCGTTTTTCGTCGCCTT
Source organism: Chryseolinea soli (assembly GCF_003589925.1). Classification (NCBI taxonomy): domain Bacteria; kingdom Pseudomonadati; phylum Bacteroidota; class Cytophagia; order Cytophagales; family Fulvivirgaceae; genus Chryseolinea; species Chryseolinea soli. Next base: position 6,961,989 of record NZ_CP032382.1, read on the forward strand.
GCATACCTTCAGTTTCCCGCTTTGATACTAAAAGAATTATTTGTCAATTCCATGGGTCACGCACTAACTTTTGCCGTTTTCAGCATCTGCGCGATCTCCGGCTTGCAGCTGCCGCATCCTAAACCAGCGCCCGACTGCTTGCAAAGGTCGCCCAGGCTGGTACAACCACCTCGGATCAGCGCCTCCAGATTGCCGGCGCCCACCTGGTTGCACGAACATACCAGCTTGCCCAACACCGGCTCGACCGCCTTGCCCGACCGCAGCAACTGCATGCGACGTTCGGAAAGTTCCGTGCCGTTCTCGATCAGCGACTTGAACTCGGCAAACTCGCTTTTGTCACCAATCAGGATGGCGCCCACCAACCGGTCGTCTTTGATGATGCACTTTTTATAATAGCGCATCGACTTATCAATAAACAGGATCTCGTCGTAGTCCTTTTCGTTGGCCGGGATATCCGACAGGCCAATCGAACAAAGGTCCAGGCCCGACAGTTTCAAAATGTTCATGGGCACCGCTCCGTCGTATTCGCTTTGCGCGTCGCCATAGAGAAAACGCGCCAGCACGTCGGCTTGTTTTTCCGCAGCCGAGGTAATGCCCAGCGTCTTGCCGCGATGCTCGGCAATTTCGCCGATGGCAAAGATGTCGGGGTCGCTGGTCTGCAAATAGTCGTTCACGATAATGCCCCTACCCGATTCGATCCCGGCCTCCTGCGCAAACTCGATGTTGGGGCGCGTTCCCACAGCGTAGACGATGGCATTTACATGCACCTCCTTGCCACTGCGCAACTGCGGCACCAGCATCTCGGTGGCCTCATCAAACAAAACCGACTGCACCTGGTCGTTCATGTACACCACGATACCGCTCTCTTCGATAAACTCCAAAAGCAACTCCCCGGCTATCTGATCTACCTGGCGTTCCATGAGACGGCTGCTCAATTGTAAAATGGAAACGGAGATGTCTATTTCGCGAAGGGAAACTGCCAACTCCAACCCCAGCAATCCGCCGCCCACAATGAGCACGTGGCCTTTTGGTTTCAGGTGCGCCTTCAGGCGGTCGGCATCCGGCCGGGTGCGCATGGTGAACACGCCGGGGAGCTTCACAGGAGCGTCGTTGGGAACGTGCGCCCGCGTGCCGGTGGCCAGGATAAGTTTATCGTAGGCATGGCGTTCCCCAAATCTATCGACGGCAAACTTTTCTTTCCGGTTGATCGCCACAATCTCGTTCTCCAATTGCAACCGCACATTCAACGCTTCGAACTCGCCGTCCTGAAATTTCTGAAGCCGTTCCCAGGGCAAATGTTCGTTCACATATTCCGGCAACAACACGCGGTTGTAGAAGGGATACTTTTCTTTCGAGATCACGGTGATCTCGTCCTCCACGTTTAGCGAGCGATAGGTGCAGATAAAACGATAGGCCGCTGCTCCGGCACCCACTACCAGGATCTTTTCCGCCGGTCTGCGGTAGGCATATACCTCGACGGCCGAAAATTTAAAATCGGGTTCTTTCGAGATCGGGTCCACACGCGAACTGGTCACGTTGTTCGCGCGGGCCAGGTCGTTGGTCATGCGCTTTCCCCAGTGCATGGGCATGAAGACCACGCCGGGTTTTATTTCTTCTGTGATCTTGGCACATACGCGCGCTTCCCCATGTTCATTTTTGATCACCACCGGATCGCCTTCGCGGATGTTACGCGCCGCGGCGTCAAAGGGATGGATCTCCAGGAAAGGTTTGTCGATGTGTTGACGCAGGCGGTTCACTTTTCCCGTCTTGGTCATCGTGTGCCATTGATCGCGGATGCGGCCCGAAGTGAGGATGAGCGGATGCGTCGCGGTCGGCGGGTCCGACAAATTTTGTGGTGCATCCAGGGTGAAGAATTTTGCTTTTTTGGATGGCGTATAAAAACGGTGATCTGTAAAAAGACGTGCCGTACCTCCATGTGTTTCATCGGGCACCGGCCATTGCAAGGTGCCTTCGGTTTGCAGCCGTTCATAAGACAGCCCGCTGATGTCAATGTTCGTTCCCTGGGTTAGCCTGGCGTGCTCGGCAAATATTTCCGCCGGCGATGCAAAGTCGAAACCATGAAATCCCATCGCCTTGGCAAACGTGCAAAGGATCTCGCTGTCGGGACGAGCCTCGCCGGGTGGGTCTACAATTTTGCGCAGGTGACTGATGCGTCGCTCGGAGTTGGTCATCGTCCCCTCCTTTTCAAAATGGCCTGCCGCGGGAAGGATCAGGTCGGCGTAAGCAACGGTATCCGAAAGTCTTGAGATGTCTTGCACCACCACGAAGCGCGCGTTCTTCAGCGCCGCTTCGGCGCGTTTCAAGTCGGGCAAACTCACCAGCGGGTTGGTGCATATGATCCACACCGCTTTGAGGTCGCCGCGTTCCAGGGCTTCGATCATTTGCGTGGCGGTGTAGCCGGGTTTGTCCGAGATGGAATCTACGCCCCAGAATTCAGCCACTTCTTTCCGGTGCTGCGGGTTGGCAATCGTCCGGTGTGCCGCCAACATTGTCGCGAGACCTCCTACTTCGCGTCCACCCATGGCGTTGGGTTGGCCGGTGAGGGAAAATGGTCCGGAGCCGGGTTTGCCGATGTGGCCCGTGATGAGGTTTAGGCTGATCAGTGAAAAATTCTTTTTTACGCCGATCACGCTTTGGTTCAATCCCATCGCCCACAGCGTCAGAAATCCTTTCGAGGCCGCAATGTAAGAGGCCGCCAGCCGGATGTCGCTCTCTTTCACGTCGCAGTGGCGTGCGGCTTCAGCCACGGTGTATTGGAAAACCGACGCGCGATATTCTTCGAAGCCCTCGGTGTGTTGGTTGATGAAGTCGTAGTCCACATCGCCGTTCTCGATGAGCACGCGGGCGATGGCGTTGTACAGATAGATGTCGGTCCCGGGAAGAAGCTGCAAATGCAAATCGGCGTTGGCGCAGGTTTGGGTCTTGCGCGGGTCCACGATGATCAGCTTCACGTCGGGGTTGGCTTGCTTGTGCGCTTCGATGCGCCGGAACAGGATGGGGTGGCACCAGGCCGGGTTGGCACCGGCGATGAGAAAACAATCGGCGAGTTCCACGTCGGCGTAAGAGACCGGAACGGCGTCCTCGCCCAGCATGTTGGTGTAGCCGGCCACGGCGCTGCTCATGCACAAGCGTGAGTTGGTGTCGATGTTGTTGGTGCCCAGAAATCCTTTCACCAGTTTGTTGGCCACGTAATACTCCTCCGTGAGGCACTGTCCTGAAACATAAAAGCCTACGGAGTTGGGTCCGTAGGTTTTGATGAGCGAAGAGAACACCGCGGCCGCGCGTTGCATGGCGGTGTCCCACGAGACGCGCTCCATGGGATGATGGCGGCTCTTGCGCATCTCCGGATACAACAGCCGGTCGCGCTGGTCGTGCATGGCGTGGTGCAGGTTCATGCCTTTGGAGCACAGCATGCCGCGGTTCACCGGGTGGTCTTTGTCGCCCTCCAGCGTGAGGTTGTCGTGTCGTCCTTTTTTCACCACGATGCCACAGCCTACGCCGCAGTAGGAGCATGTTGTCTTATAGGTGTTCTTTGTATCGTGCATGTGCGGTCAGGGCTAAAGCCCTTTCGAGTGTTGGTATTGTACCCCGGGCTAAAGCCCGGGGGTATTGTTTATACTTCAGGCTAAAGCCCTTTGATCTCACTTTGTTTTTTTATCCAGTATGCCTTCGGGACGGATCGAGAGCATCACATAGGCCCATTGCGAAAAGTCCGAAGCATTCTTTACGTTCTTCACTTTGGCCGATGTCATCGTGGCGGTAGACGACATCAAAGAATAGCCGCCTTCGATGTTTATGATCTTGGTGAGGCCATAGTTGAAGACGAAGTCCACTTCGGTGCCCAGGGTTTTGCTCAGCAGCGCTCCCGATTCGTCCGTCACGGCGTGGGGAAGGGCGAATTGATGGGCGTCGAGCGAAAGCGACAGGTTGTCTTTCACTTTGTAGCGCGAGCGCAGGTAAGTGTCCACCAGCCCGTTGGCGCCAAAGCCGTCGGCCACGTAGAAGTAATCCATGAAGCCCCAGAACTTGTGCGGGGTGCCATAGAGCGGATCGAAGCGCTGATATTTTTTTGTAGGATCGGACCCGTTGTTACCCGACGTAATGTCCACCCCAGGTCCGACGCTGAACTTGGGGGTGACGGCATAGAGGGCCGCCAGCGACAGGAAATATTCGTCTAACGAAGTGCCTTCGCGATAGTGACCGCCCTGATAAAATCCATCGGCGGTGAGCGCGATCTTTTTAAGAACGGTGCCCGTGAAGTGACTGCCCAGCGTGTACCGGCTCCAAACGCCCTGGTCATAGATCGGCGTTTTCTTCTCTACATCCGTCGCGGCGAAGTGAAACTTGCTGAAGTCATCTTTGAAGGCCAGGAATGAAACGGTGCCAAACGAAAGCTTCTTGGCCGCGTAAAGGAATTGCATCGACTTATACATGACCCCGATGCCATTCGTGCCCGCCGTGTAGCCTACCGGTACTCCGTTATAGGCTGTGTTCGATTTGCGTTCTGCATTCTGATTAAAGGCTGCGCCGGCGTGAAGCGTCCATCCTTTGTTCTCGAATTTCAAAAGCGCCGCATCGTGGCGGCGCGCCTGTTGCAGCCAGTCCAGGTTACCCAGCAAGCGCACGTCGTCGTAGACGAGTTCCTGGCGGCCGATCTTGAGCGTGAAGTTCTTGATCACACTCCCCGTGTCGAGCAAACTGATCTCAGCCCACGCTTCGTGCACCATAAAGCCGTCGTAGGCATCGGTGGTGTTGCGATTGATCGTCGATGCATCCTGTCCCCATACCCGCACATCTTGCAACGAAGCATATACTTTGAAACGGTAGCCTGTGTAGCCCACATTTACCCGCGTGCGTTGCGAGGTGAAAATGGCCGGGACGGTATCTCTCACCGAAGGCGTTCCCTGACCGTCGCGAAATTCCGTGCGCGTGCGCAGTTGTCCGGAGAGGGTCACCTGGGCGCGGAGCGTGGTGGTCACGCCAAAGCTAGCGGCCAGCAGTGTTATGATGAAGTAAAATTTCCGCATATCGATCAGGCTTTAATTTTTTCCATAGCCGGTTGCAATTCCGGTTGGCTCACTTCCACGGTCTTGGGAAGACTCAACAGGAAGGAGATCACGGATACGCCCACCACCACCACACCGATGATGAACAAGCTTTCGCGATACGACAGTGTTTCCGACTTAAACAGAAATCCCGCCAACACCGCGCCCACATTTCCACCGGCTCCTACGATGCCCGACACCATGCCGATGGCGCGTTTATTTATGAACGGCACCACGGAATACGTTGCGCCGTTTGACATCTTCAGGAACAATGCAAAACCGAGCATCACGGCAATGGCCCACGGCAACACATCCACGGCCGAGAACAACATAAGACCCAATCCTTCCACGAGCAGAAAAACGCTGAGGATGACGATGCGCCCCTTCAATCCGAATTTGCGACCGGCCTTGTCGCCAAAGATGCCACCCAGGGCGCGGGCAAAAATGTTCATCATGCCAAACAAGCCGGCAATGATCCCCGCTTCTTTCAACCCCAAATGAAAATTGTCGACAAAATAAAGTGTAGCAATATTATCGATGGTGATCTCGATGCCGAAACACGCACCATACGCCAGGAACAAAGCCCACACACGATAGTCTTTGCAAACGCTCAGCAAGCTTTCGCCCGACTTGGCCTTTGCCTGATAGTTCGGATCGGCCTTGCGCAAATCGCTAAGGTTTCCGGCCGGTGTATCTTGTGTACAGAAATAATAAACAAAGCCCATGATGAACAAGGCAACACCGGGCACCACCATGGCGTAGCGCCATGCCGAAGCGTCGAGATAACCCATGCCCACGAAAGCGCCAAAGACCAACGGCATGACGATGAGCGTCACACCCCCTCCCATATTTCCCCAACCGGCTGCGGTGGCATTCGCAGTGCCCACCACGTTGGGCGCGAACATCACCGACGTGTGATATTGCGTGATCACAAACGAAGCCCCGATCACCCCGATGGCGAGCCGGAACAACAAGAAGGACTCGTAGCTGTTGCTCAAGCCAATGAACATCACCGGCAGCGAACCGGCCAGCAGCAAGATGGTGTACGATATGCGCGGCCCGATCTTGTCGCAGAGCCATCCGAACAACAACCGCGCAAAAATGGTGATGGACACCGACGCGATGATGATGTTGCCGATCTGTCCTTTCGACAGTCCCAGGTCTTCACGCACCACGGGCATCAGCGGCGCAATGCCAAACCATCCGAAGAAGCAAACAAAGAAGGTGATCCACGTAAGGTGGAAAGTGCGCATCGGCACACTTTTGAAATCCAACAGGTTGATGGAGGTCGAGGGTTGGGTTACTTGCATTGTATTACGTATTTGTTACGTAATAAAAGTAAGTAAAATAGGTATTTATTTTACGTAATAATACGTAAATATTTACTTAAACGAGTGCATTAAACGGGAAATCGTTTGCATAAACTACGTAGTTAAAGCAGGTTTTCTTTGACGGTCTTGTTCACCATGTCTACCGCGTTGTTCACGTCCAGTTTTTTCATGATGTTGAACCGGTGGGTCTCCACGGTGCGCACGCTTTTGCCCAAAGAATCGGCGATGTCTTTGTTGTGTTTTCCATCCACGACCATGCGCAAGATCTCTTTTTCCCGTTTGGTGAGGTGATAGGGATCTTCCTTCACCGCCGCCGGTGTTCCGGTAGTTGGCTTGGCGTGGAGCAAGCGGTTGGCCAGCACGTTAGAGACCGCGCCGCTAAAATATTTGTGTCCCCCGTGGATCTGTTTCAGGGCTTTGATGAATTCGTTCTTGTCGGTGTCCTTCAGCAGATAACCATACGCGCCGGCATCCAGGGCCTGCAGCACATACTCTTCCGAATCGTGCATGGAAAGGATCACGGCTTTTGTATCGGGTGCATACTGCTTTAGTTTCTCGGCGGCCTCCAGTCCATTCATGTTGGGCATGCGGATGTCGAGCACGAGAATGTCGGGCCGCAGCGCTTTGGCCGACTCCAGGGCCTCGTTGCCATCGCTGGCCTCGCCTACCACGTTAATGGCGGACTCCGATTCCAACATGGCCTTTATACCATTGCGCACCAGCACATGATCGTCGGCAAGCACGATGTTTATTTTATTCATGGGTAGGTTGTTCTTTACTGTTTAAAACTTATTCTTCTTGTAACACAGCGTTCTGCACCGGCACGGTCAAGGCCACCGTTGTGCCCTGACCCGGGGCGGATTGAATGTCGAGTTTTCCATTGATGTACTCGGTGCGCTCATACATATTGAAAAACCCTCTCCCCGATTCAATGTTCATGCTGCGTGCTTCCACAATGCGCGCGTCAAAACCTTTGCCTTCATCTTTCACCACGATGAGCAACTGTTGCTCGTTGTGCTGCAACACCACTTCGATGGTGTCGGCGCCGGAGTATTTAATGGCGTTGTTGATGGCCTCCTGGATGATGCGGAAGATGTTGTTCTCCACCTTCTGGGGCAGACGCTCCATTTCGCCCGTCGTTTTATAGACCAGCTTGATATCGGTGAGCTTCGCGATCTCGTGGATAAACACTTTCAGCGCCGCTTGCAGGCCATAGTCGCCCAGCACTGTGGGCTTGAGGTTGAACGTGACGCGCCGCACTTCTTTGATCACGTCCTTGATGAGGTGGTCGGCATCGGCGATCTTCTGGCTGGCGGTCTTCCCTTCTTTGACATCGATGGATTCGATCTGGTATTTGAGCGACGTAAGCATTTGCCCGATGCCGTCGTGAATGTCCATCGCGATGCGCTTGCGCTCTTCCTCCTGTCCTTCGAGGATCAACACCGACCGGAACTTTTGCTGGTTGATGGTCTTCTCGATCTCGGCGCGGTTCTTCCGGTTCATGCGTTGTTCGGCCAGCTTGCGGTCGGTCATGTCGCTTCCCAGCACCATCAGTTCTTCTACATTTCCTTGCATGCCGAGCACGGGTTGAATGACCAGGGCCACCCAACATTCCCGCGTCGCCCCCTGGAAGCGCAGCTCTCCGTGCCACGCGCTTCCCTCCGAGACCAGGTCCACTACTTCGTCCATCCAATCGCCGGCGAGCGCCATGCCCTGAAAGAGGTCGCTGAGGCGGTGTGCGTGATCGACGGCCGGTTGTCCCACCAAGAGCGTGAACGCCTCCGAAACAAAGGTCACGTTCCCGCCGTGGTCGGCCTTGGCATAGAGACGCGGATTCTCCACGGGTTCGTGGATCGTCGAAAGTTGTTCATAGGATTTTTCCAGCGAAGCATACAACGCGCCCACTTCCGTGAGCAGCTTGCGCGAATTCTTTTCCGATGCCCTCAACTTGTTCACCGTGCGGCTCACCTGCCGGGCCGTGGGCCGGAAGATGAACAACACCTCGAGCGTGATCACAAACAAGGACACAAACAAGAGCAGATATTCCATGCGCCGCAGCGAGTCGATCTTTTGGCCGGCCTCCTTTGCGTATTGCCGCACCAATACATCCATGCCGGAAAGAAAACGGCCTTCTTGATTTAGGATGATCTGTATATCGTTGTCGAGCGCCGACAAACTTGTCAACGGGTCGGTCGCTAAAAGCGCGCTGATGCGGGTGGCGCTTTCGTAAAGTTTGGTGAAGGGATCATAGATCTCTTTGAACAAGCCGGTCACGGTCGGGCTATTGTTGCCGGGAAGGTGCAGACTGTCGTTGCCTTCCTGGAGTCCTTCCTGGGAGATCTTCCAAAGATGCGCGGCTTCCTGCAAGTTGACGCGAAGGGTGTTTCGTTCCTTTTCGGTTTGGTCAGCTTTTAGGAGCAACACCGTTTTGGCGATCTTCTGGCTCAGCATGCGCTGCTTGCCGGCCACGTTCACCACCTGCGAGTCGCTCAGTTGATCGTGCAAATGCTGCTGGATCAACACCTGTCCCACAATCGAAATAATGGCAATAGCACTCAACGCCAGGATATACCACGTACCCAGGCGGCTGAATTTTATCCTCGAATTGGCCCCAGACTGAAGATTTAAGTGCATATACGTAGCAATTTACGCAAAATCTAGTCGCTATTTACTTAGCTGTACATACTAATAAATAAAGTGCCGCCCTGTCCTGAGGCGGCACTACCCCTAACGGATATTAACCTAAACCAAATAAAAACCTAACGATACTCTATCGGGCGAATCCTATGTAAACAAAACCATCCTCCACCTTCACGGGAAAGACGGCGAGTTTTTCTTCTGTGGCATTGATGCATTCGCCGTTGCGCAGCGAAAATGTTTTCTTGTGAAAGGGACACGCCACCTTGGGCTCTTCCCCGGCCGAACCGATCATGCCCCGCGACAACACCATCTGCATCTTATGCGGGCAGAGGTTCTGACAGGCATACCATTCGTTGCGTCTTGAAAAATTGAAGACGGCAATTTGCTGGTCCTTGTATTTCACGCAGGCCCCTCCATTCTCCGGGAAGTCGATCGTGCGGGCGGCTTTATACCATACTTTGATGTCGCTTTCGGTGGTGGCCAGCGAGCGGATGTCGTTCAGTATTTCCATTCGTTCTTTTTATTTTTTATTCCAGTCGGGCGGGCATTTCTGTCCGCGCATTTCCACGAACGACAGCGTGCTGTCGGTGCTGTCTTCGTTGATAAAGTGTTTGAATTGGGCGCGCAAGGCAGGATCTTCCACCACCTTTTTCCATTCGCAGGCATAGTTGGCGATGAGTTCGGCCATTTCTTTTTCCAGTGCTTCGCCGATGCCGAGGCTGTCGTTCACGATCACGTCGCGCAGGTATTCAAGACCGCCTTCCATTTTGTTGAGCCAGGTGGCCGTGCGGGTGAGCGGGTCGGCGGTGCGGATGTAGAACATGAGGAAGCGGTCCACCAATTTCACGCAAGTGTCGGTGTCCACGTCGGTCACCAGCAGCTTGGCGTGTTGGGGGCGCGATCCGCCGTTGCCACACACATAGAGGTTCCAGCCTTTCTCGGTGGCGATGATGCCAAAGTCTTTCGATTGTGCCTCGGCACATTCCCGGATACATCCCGACACAGCGCCTTTCAATTTATGCGGGGCACGCAATCCCTTGTAACGGTCTTCGATGAAGATGGCGAACGACACGGAGTCTTGCACCCCATAGCGGCACCACGTCGAGCCTACGCAACTTTTGATGGTGCGCAAGGCCTTGCCATAGGCATGGCCGCTTTCAAAACCTTCGTCGATCAGTTCTTCCCAGATCTCAGGCAACTGGTCCACGCGGGCACCAAACATGTCGATGCGCTGGCCGCCGGTGATCTTGGTGTAGAGTCCATATTTTTCGGCGATGCGCCCAATGGCCATCAGCTTCTGTGGCGTGATCTCGCCCCCGGCAATGCGCGGCACTACCGAATAGGTACCCCCGCGTTGAATGTTCGCCAGGAACCTGTCGTTGGTGTCCTGGATGGTTGCCTGCGACACGATGAGTTCGTTCCACACGCTGGCCAGCACCGAGGCCACCAGCGGCTTGCACACTTCGCAGCCATCGCCTTTGCCATGACTGTCCAGCAGGGCGTCGTAAGTTTTTATATTTTTTATCTTGACGATATCGTAAAGTTCCTGGCGCGTGTAGTCGAAGTGTTCGCAGATGGATTTTTTCACCGTATGTCCCAGCGATTCCAGGGTGATCTTGAGGATGTCGTTCACCATCGGTGTGCAACCGCCGCAGCCGGTGCAGGCTTTGGTCGAGCGCTTGAGGTCGTCGAGGGTCTTCACACCCTTTTCGGTGATCTGGAACACGAGGTCACCTTTCGTGATGTTTTCGCAGGCACAGATCTGGGCTGAGTCGGGCAGGTTCTTCACCCCCGCGCCCTCTTCGCCTTTGCCCGGCGCTCCAATGATCAGTGACTCGGGCTGTGCCGGCAGTGGCATCTTGTTGGCGGCCATCTGGTGAAACAGGTTGTATTGCTTGGCGTCGCCTACGAGGATGCCGCCCAACAGGTGTTTTCCATCGGCAGAAATGTTGATGCGCTTATACACCCCGTTGTGTTTGTCCTGGAAGGCAATGGGAATGCATCCCGGTGTTTCCCCCAGGGCATCGCCAAAGCTGCCCACATCCACCCCCATCAGCTTGAGCTTGGTCGACATGTCGAAGCCCTGGAACGTTTTGGAGAAATCGCCGGCGATCTGACGCACCACGATGTCGGCCATTTCATAGCCTGGGGCCACCAAGCCATAGACCATGTTGCTGTGGACGGCCACTTCGCCGATGGCAAAAATATTTTCGTCGTTGGTTTGCAAAAAGTCATTCACCACTACGCCACCGCGCGGGTGCACCTCGAGGCCACACCCTTTTGCCACTTCGTCGCGGGGACGGATACCGGCCGAGATCACCAGCATTTCGATGGGGAGAAACGAGCCGTCCACAAATTCAAGACCGTCCAGCTTGCCGTTACCGGCGATCTCCTTGGTACTCTTATTCAGGTGAACCACAATGCCGAGTTGTGAGAGCTTGTGTTGTAAGATAACCGAACCTTGCTCGTCGAGTTGCCGGGGCATCAGACGCGGGGCGAACTCCACGATGTGCGTCTCCAATCCCAGGTCCACCAGTGCTTTGCCGGCTTCAAGACCCAACAGTCCTCCTCCCAACACGGCGGCGCGGCTCACTTTCTTTCCGTAGTCAATGATCTGGTTCAGGTCTTCAATGGTGCGATACACAAACACGCCGTCGCGCTCCACGCCTTTCACGTTGGGCACGAAGGGACTGGACCCTGTGGCCAGCACCAGGTAATCATAGCGATCGGTCTTGCCCGTGTGCGTGGTGATCGTTTTTTGTTGCCGGTCTATTTCCGTTACCAGCTCGCCGGTGTGCAATACAATATGGTGTTCTTCATACCACGACGCCGGCGCCATCAAAAGGTCTTCGGCCGTTTTGCCGGAGAAAAAGCTGCTGAGGTGCACCCGGTCATAGGCCGGCCTCGGCTCCTCTCCATAGACGATCACTTCGGCGGCCACCCCTTGCTTACGTAGTTTTTCACAAAACTTGTAGCCGACCATTCCATTCCCTACGACGATGATACGTTTCATTGCAAACGATTTAAGTAATAAATGGACAAATATTACGTAATAATACGTATTTATAGACATGCTTTACAAATATTTTACGTATTATTACGTAAATATTTTAAACCTATGGTCAAGGAAAGAAAGGTGATCATTATGGGAGCCGGCCCTGGCGATCCGGACCTGATCTCTGTTAAAGGCGTGAAAGCCCTGCAACAAGCCGATGTCGTTTTATACGATGCTCTGGTGGCGCCTGAGCTATTGCAATACGCTGCACCCCAGTGCAAGCGTGTGTTTGTCGGGAAGCGAAAAGGCAAAAAGGAATTTTCACAAGACGAGATCAACCAACTCATTGTCTTTTATGCCATCCGCCACACGTGCGTCGTACGATTAAAAGGTGGAGATCCCTTTGTGTTTGGCAGAGGGCATGAAGAGCTGGCCTATGTCACGCGGCGTGGGCTGACGGCCGAGATCATCCCCGGCATCTCCAGCGCCTTGGCTGCGCCAGCGTCGGTGGGCATTCCCCTCACCAAGCGCGGTGTGAATGAAAGTTTTTGGGTGGTCACGGGCACCTTGTCTTCGGGGGAGATCGGCCATGACCTTTTCCTGGCGGCGCAATCATCGGCCACGGTGGTCGTGCTGATGGGCATGTCGCAACTGCCGGAGATCGCTGCGCTCATCAGCAAGGAGCGTTCACCCGATGAGCCCATGGCCATCATTCAAAATGCCACCACCCTAAGTGAAAAAAGTATTACCGCCTGTGCCTCGACCATTGTAGCGGAAGCCGCACTTCAAGAGATTGGAACACCTGCCGTGATCGTGATCGGCAAAGTAGTGGCCGAACGTTTGCCACAGGTAACATCATTTGTTTCTGTACACGCTGTAAAACCCTTAACACGCTAAACCATGACCGCGCTCGCCATCGAATATTTCAAGTTTGAAGAAGATTTCGTCGAAGACAACGTCCGGTGCATCCCCATGATCGTCCGTTTCAAGCTCGACGCTTGCGGGGTGAAGTTAAAGCTGGCGGAGTGGAGCAAGTTTTCACCCGAAGAACGGGAAGCGCTTGCTGTGGCGCCTTGTCACTCCGAAGAACAAACCGATCGCTATCGCAGCTACCTGCAACACCTCATCTGGTGGCGCACCGGCAACAAAGCCACGCCCATCGCCATCGGCGAAAATCCACCGTGGTCAGTACTGTCGTCGATACCGGAACTGCTCGCAAAAAAACTTTATGAATGTGGTCATGCGCTTTCGCTGGCGCAGTGGCAAGGGCTCAGCACGCTGCAGCGTTTTGCTTTGTTGAAGCTGAGCAGTTCAGGTCACGAGCACAAGAACCTCGCGAAAGCCCTGCAGGAATTCAACCTGGTTAGAGACCCGGTGGCAGTTGGTGCGGATAATTGATATTTTCAAAAAGGGTCAGATCCTCCACCACGATATGCTTCACTTTGGGTGAACGCAAAAAAGACCGCGGGCTGATGTTTCCTTCCTGCGCATTTTCCAACAAAAGGGAGAACGCCGCGGGCTCCCAAAGACTGAGCAGCGGTTCGGGGGCATTTTCTTGTGGGTTAAGAAAACAGGTGGCCAAACGGTTTGGGTCGCGCTGTGAAAGCAGGGTTTGGAGGGCCCGGGAGGTCACGTTGGGCATATCGACGGCCACGACCAGCCAGGCTTTGTCCGGGTGCAGGGCGAAGGCGCTGAGAATGCCGTTGACGGGTCCGCCAAAATCATAGCGATCGGGCAGCGGATTCAGGTGTTTGGGAATTTCCTGCTCTTTGCGACAAGAAGTAAATACGTTGTCGCAACACTCCGATAACAAATCGAATACGTATTCGCGTTGTGGCTTACCCCCATGGTAGGCGATCAGGGATTTGTCTTTCCCCATGCGCGTGCTTTTGCCGCCAGAGAGAACCAGGCCGTTGGGGATGTTCATGGTGTTAATAAACGCATGTTCTTCTTCTCCTGCAAGTCCGGGGCCCGTCCGAATACGTTGCCGCGCCGCGGAATCCGGCCACGTCATAACACTCCTTTCATATAAAAATCCCCGTTTTTTAGGCCTCGCCGTTGTACCTTCGCCTTACGATGAATATTTCTGAGCTCAGCTTGAAGCGGCCTGTGCTGGCCGTGGTGATGAACGTGATCATTGTGATCTTTGGCGCCATCGGGTTTTCATTCCTGGGCGTAAGGGACTACCCTGCCATCGATCCACCCAACATCAGCGTCCGCACCTCTTATTCGGGCGCGAACGCCGATATTATCGAATCCCAGATCACCGAGCCCCTCGAGAAATCCATCAACGGCATCGCCGGCATCAAGAACATCTCCTCCAATTCCAGCCAGGGCGTCAGCAGCATCAACATCGAGTTCAATCTCGGCGTTGACCTCGAGGCAGCGGCCAACGACGTGCGCGACAAAGTTTCGCAGGCCATGCGCCAGCTGCCGCAAGATTTGGATGCACCACCCGAAGTATCGAAGGCAGATGCCGGTTCGGATTATATTATCTCGGTCTCGGTTCAGAGCAACGCGCGCAATCAACTCGAGCTCACGGAGTACGCCACAAACATCCTCATGGAACGGTTTCAAACCATTCCGGGTGTGAGCTACGTTCGCATCTTGGGTGAAAAGAAATACGCCATGCGAATCTGGCTTGATCCCAGTAAACTCACGGCTTACAGCCTTACCCCACTGGACGTGCTGGACGCGTTGAACAAAGAGAACGTGGAACTGCCCTCGGGAAAAATTGCGGGCGACGCCACGGAACTTACCGTGCGCACCTTCGGCCGCTTGTTTACTGAAGACGACTTCAACAACGTACGCATCAAGACCGGGCCCGCCGGCTCCATTCGCTTGCGCGATGTAGGCAGCGCTGTGTTAGGACCTGAAAACGAAGAGATCATGCTCAAAGGCCGGCTGGTGCCCATGATCGGCGTAGCCCTCATCCCCCTGCCCGGTTCGAATTATGTAGAGATCGCCGACGAATTTTACAAGCGCCTGGATAAGATCAAAAAAGAAGTTCCCGATGACATTACGCTGACGATCGCCACCGATCAAACGATCTTCATCACACGCTCTATACACGAAGTACAGGAGACACTCATCCTATCCTTCCTGCTGGTCGTGCTGATCGTTTTCTTATTCTTTAGAGATTTCATCATCGCCATACGTCCGCTGATCGATATCCCCGTGTCACTCATTGCCACTTTTTTTATTATGTACGTGGCGGGCTTTTCCATCAACGTACTCACCATGCTGGGCATCGTATTGGCCACGGGATTGGTAGTGGACGACGGGATTGTGGTGACGGAGAATATTTACAAGAAGCTTGAAGGCGGCATGAACAAGTTCAAGGCGGCCCGCGAAGGATCGAAGGAAATTTATTTTGCCGTCATCTCCACGTCCATCACCCTGGCCGTGGTGTTTCTGCCCATCATCTTCATGCAGGGCTTTGTCGGACGTTTGTTCAGGGAGTTCGGCTTTGTGGTGGCCGGCGCCGTGTTGATCTCTTGCTTTGTGTCGCTGACGTTGACCCCCGTGCTCAGTGTGAAGCTGACGCGCGATCACCGGAAAAAAACCAGGTTCTACACGCTGACCGAACCGCTTTTCAACGGCATGGAGAACGGCTACCGCCGATCGCTCGCCGCCTTCATGAAAGTTCGTTGGGTAGGCATCGTGATCATCCTCCTCTGCGTAGTCGGGTCCTACTTTATGATCAAAGTGTTGCCTTCGGAGCTGGCGCCCCTGGAAGACCGCAATCAATTTCGGATGACGGTTTCGGCGCCGGAAGGTATGTCGTTCGAATACATGGACAAGTACATCGACGGCCTGACGGAATTTGTCATGGACTCCGTCCCCGAAGCAAACATCGTTTACTCCATGGCGGGCAGTGCAGGCGGAGGAAGTACCGGCGGGGTCAATAGCGGATTTGTACGCACATTTCTGAACGACCCCAACGAGCGCCAGCGTTCGCAGCAAGACGTTGTGAACATGATCAACCGAAATCTTTATCGGTTTCCGGCGGGCAAGGCATTTGTCGCACAGGAGCAAACCATTTCCACGAACCGCCGCGCCGGCCAACCGGTGCAGTTCGTGATCCAAAACAATAACTTTGAAAAGCTGACGGCCGCCCTGCCCAAATTCCTGGAGGCCGCCGGCAACAATCCCACGCTGCTGGGCGTGGATACGGATCTCAAATTTAACAAGCCCGAACTCCGCATCGTCATCAACCGCCTCAAAGCCACCGAACTCGGGGTGAGCGTGGCCGACATTTCGGAGACACTACGGTTGGCCTATAGCAACCTGCGCTTTGGCTACTTCACCAAAGACGGCAAGCAATACCAGGTGATTGGCCAGGTGGACCGCATCAACCGCGACGAACCCGACGACCTCAAGGCCCTCTTTGTCCGCACCACCTCGGGCGATCTCATCTCGCTCGATAACGTGGTCACCATCGAAGAATCCACCACACCCCCGGCCCTCTATCACTTCAACCGCTATCGCTCCGCCACCATCTCGTCTGGCCTGGCCCCGGGCAAAACCATCGGCGACGGCGTGAAAGCGATGCAGGAAATCGCCACCACCGTGTTGGACGACAGCTTCACCACCTCGCTCAGCGGCTCGTCGCGCGACTACGCCGAAAGCTCGAGCAACACGGCCTTTGCCTTTGTGCTGGCCTTGGTGCTCATCTATCTCTTGCTGGCTGCCCAATTTGAAAGTTATATCGATCCGTTTGTGATCATGCTCACGGTGCCCCTGGCCATGACCGGAGCCTTCCTGGCCCTGCTCCTCTTCGGACAAACCATCAACATCTTCTCGGAGATCGGCATCATCATGCTCATCGGCCTGGTCACCAAAAACGGGATCCTCATTGTGGAATTCGCCAACCAAAAACGCGAAGAAGGCATGAACAAACTCGAGGCCGTGATCGAGGCCTCCAAGCTAAGGCTCCGTCCCATCCTAATGACAAGCCTCGCCATGGCGTTGGGGTCTTTGCCGCTCGCATTATCCTTGGGTGCTGCGTCAAGCAGTCGTGTGCCGTTGGGGTTGGTGATTGTCGGTGGGGTGATCTTCTCATTGATCCTCACCCTGTTTGTCATCCCCGCGATGTATTCCTTCCTGGCGCGAAAGAAACGCCATCATGACGCTGAGGAGGAGGACGAGGTGATCGTTGAGAAGGATTTGGTGTATGAGGATTGAGCGTGTCGTTGTGACGCCGTCGCGTCGTTGTTGTGACGCCGTTGTCGCCGTTGTTGGTGTTCTTCACCAACAACATCATTCGACATCACGCCACGTTAACCGGTGACACGATTTCGTTGGGATTACCTAAACCAGCATCATTCCATATCCACTTTGCACGGTTGTTGGCGTTCCGCCAATGACCTTCATTCAGCATCCCCCGATCATCAATAACACATTCCACAACATACCCCCTCCAAAAACACAACTTCCGCATTTCTTGTTAACACCGGGCGGCCATTCCAACTATTTTTCCTGGGGACCACACCGAAAGAAGTTGTTGGTGGGACACCAACAACGGGGGTCGGCGTAATCGGAATGGGGATTTGTATGATTGGTGGGGCTAATTATAAATAGCAATTGACCAAGAGGGATCGGCAAATCAGTCGTCCTGTTCATGGGGGGGTGCACACCGAATGGGTTGTTGGTGAAGAACACCAACAACGGCGCACAACGGCCGGCAACGGTGGACAATGGCGGGTAAATCAGCAAACGTGTGCATATGCCTTTGGAGCCTTATAAATCGCCTTTCAAAAAAATAGTTGGGGTTTGGGGGTGGAAACGGGAACGGAATGGCCCGGGTTTCGTTTAACAATTTTGTTAAACATAAAAGATAAGTGAGCACAATTGCCGAAGCCCAGACGGAGGCCGTGATCAAGGAAAAAGCCAAGACCCTGTTCTTTCAGAAGGGCTTTTTGAACGCGACCACCCAGGAGATTGCCGACGAGGCCGGCGTTAACCGGGCCCTCATACACTATTATTTCCGTTCGCGCGACCAATTGATGGATACGCTGCTGGAAGAGGCTGTCAACGAAAAGCGGGAGCGCGCGCGTGCCGTGCTGTCGTCGGCGCTGCCTTTCCGGGAGAAGATCAGTTTGTTTATTGATATCGTAGTGGAATACGGATTGAAATACCCCTACCTGGAGAACTTCATCATCACCGAAACGGCGCGTAACCCCGAGAAGGTGAAGGTGTTGTGCCAGACGAAGATCAGGTCCAGCGACCTGATCCGGAAAGACCTGGAAGAGGAGATCGCCCAGGGCAGGTTGCTCCCCATCACGGCCGAGCACTTCGTCATTAACCTGATCTCCCTGTGTAACTATCCGTTGTTAGCCAAAACCGTTTTGCAGAACATGCACGGTATGAGCGACACCGCTTATCGAAAATTTCTGCTAGACCGGAAAGAAATTATCTATCACGCCATATTTCATGAACCTCTGCCCCGCATCACCCGTAAAGAAGAACATCCTCATCCTAAACCCGCTAAATAAAAGAAAGACGCAATCCCATATGTACCACCCAACGCAAACAAAACGAAATCTAATCCATTGGCTCCTGGCGCCGGTCTTGCTCCTCACCGTGGTGGCGAGGGCTCAGCAACAGCCTCCCCAGGACAGCCTCTTGCAAAACCCCACCCTCGACAAGGTGGTGGAATATGCACTCACGCATCAACCACAGGTGCAGCAAGCTTTGGCCGATCAGGAGATCACCGACCGGATCATCCAGGGCAAACTGGCCGATTGGTATCCCCAACTGAATTTTGCGGCAAACTACCAGCGGAACATCGATCTGCAAACCAGTGTCATCGGTGGCAACCCGATCAAATTTGGTGTCAACAACACCTCGTCGCTGCAATTCACCGGCACGCAGACCATCTTCAACCGCGACGTGCTGCTGGCCCGGAGCACCGCATCCAAGGTGAGGATCCAGGCCAGTCAGAACACCAGCGCCAACAAGATCGACGTCGTCGTCAATGTCACCAAGGCGTTCTATGATGTACTGGCCACTTCCCAGCAGATCCGCGTAGGCCAAGAAGACATCATCCGTCTGCAACGCAGCCTCAAGGATGCCACAGCACAATACAACGCCGGCGTAGCGGACAAGACCGACTACAAACGCGCCACTATCCTGCTGGCCAACGCCAAGGCTACGCTGAAAACCAACCAGGAAATGCTGGTCTATAAACAAGAGCTGTTGAAGACACTCATGGGCTACCCGGTGAAGGGAGGGCTTGAAATTGCCTACGACACGCTTCAGATGGAACGCGAGATCGACCTGGACACCACGCAGACCCTCTCCTACGCCAGCCACATCGACTATAAATTGATGATCACGCAACGCGAGTTGCAGGAGGCCAACGTGAAATACGCCTGGTGGGGCTTCATCCCTTCGCTGAATGCTTTTGGTGCCTACTTCCTGAACTACCAAAACAACAACTTCGGTGAGCTCTACAATCAGCGGTATCCCAACTCCTATGTGGGTGCCACGTTTTCCTTCCCTATTTTCCAGGGCATGAAGCGCGTGGCCAAAATACAGGAACAGCGGTGGACGTTGCGCAAGCTGGATTGGACGGTAAAGAATCTCGAGAGCAATCTCAGCACGGAATATACCCGTTCGCTTGCGGCCTACAAGAGCAACCTGGCAGCCTATCTCGCCTTGAAAGACAATGTGGAACTCGCCCGCGAGGTCTACGACGTCATTCAACTCCAATATAAAAGCGGCATCCGCGCCTACCTCGACGTAACGGTGGCCGAAACCGATCTGCGCACGGCGCGCATCAACTATTTCAACGCGCTGTACCAGGTGCTGGCCAGCAAGATTGACGTACAAAGAGCTTTAGGACAAATCAACTATTAATTCAAATCTTCTTCTCATATGTTATTGAACGCATTACAACGCTATACAATGCTCGGCCTCTTGCTGGTGGCTGCGGCCTGTAGTAAGAAAAATCAGCAAGGCCCCCAAGGGCCACCGCCCGTCAACGTGGTGATCAAAAATTCCAGTACGACGGACGCGGTGTACTATGAAGAATATCCCGCGGTGGTTCGCGCCCTCAACGAAACGGAACTGCGAGCGCAGGTAAACGGCTACATCACGGCCATCCATTTCACCGAAGGCTCGAAAGTGCGCAAGGGCCAGAAACTTTATTCCATCGATCAGCAACAGTATGAAGCTACCTACGAACAGGCGCAAGCCAATCTCAAAGTGCAGGAGGCCAACCTCGAGAAAGCACAAAAAGACGTGGAGCGCTATCGCGAACTGAACAAGAGCGACGCCATCGCCAAACAACAAGTGGACTATGCCGAGGCCACCTATGCCGCGGCACAACGCCAGGTGGATGCCGCCAAGGCTGCCGTGCGCAGTGTGCAAACCAATGTGCGCTACTCCACCATTGCCGCACCGTTCGATGGCACCATTGGGCTCTCCAACGTGCGTCTGGGCGCAGCCGTCTCCGCCGGTCAAACATTGCTGAACACGATCTCGTCCGATGACCCCATCGCCGTTGACATCGTTGTAGATCAAAGAGAGATCCTCCGTTTCACACAGCTTTTTGCCAGAAAGGGTGTAAAGGGCGATTCCACTTTCCGCCTCGCGGTGGGAACAGCGTTGTATCCGGAACCCGGACACATCAGCGTCATCGATCGCGCCGTGGATTCTCAAACCGGCTCCATCAAAATGCGTCTGGTGTTCCCCAACCACGACCACCTGCTCCGGTCTGGGATGAGCGCCACCCTGCGCGTGCTGGCCTCGTCGGCCAAGTCCATTATCATTCCTTACAAGGCTGTGACTGAACAACTCGGTGAGTTCTTTGTCTATGTGCTGGCCGACAGCAACAAGGTGACACAGCGCAAAGTCGTGTTGGGCACGCAAGTGGGCAAAGACATTGTCATCAAAAGCGGTCTGAACGAGAACGAGTCCGTCGTGGTGGAAGGTGTTCAGAACCTGCGCGAAGGATCGGTGGTGAACACCGCGCCCCCGGCTGCCGCTGCGGCCAAAACAAAATGACCCTTATAACCTTACTGAAGAATCCATGATAGCAGATGTATTTATAAAAAGACCCGTCACCGCCATCGTCATATCGGTCGTGATCGTCTTGGTGGGCCTCATTGCCATGAGCACGCTGCCCATTTCGCAATACCCCGACATCACGCCGCCCACCGTGTCCATCACGGGCATCTACACCGGCGCCGACGCACAAACGGTGGAACAGACCACCACTACGGCCATCGAGACGCAGGTGAACGGAACCCCGGGCATGATGTATATGTCCAGCAACAGCACGGGCAGTGGACAAAGTGCCATTACCGTGACGTTCGATATCGGCACCAACATCGACATCGCGACACTCGACGTGCAAAACCGCGTGAGCGTAGCCGAACCGACGTTACCCGAACTGGTGCGCCGCCTCGGTGTCACGGTGCGGAAACGCAATCCCAGCATCTTTTTGGTGCTCGCGCTCTATTCGCCTAACGGCACGCACGATGCCACCTTCATCGGCAACTTCGCCAACATTTATTTGAAGGATGCCTTGCTGCGCGTGAAAGGTGTCGGCGACATCGTATCGCTCGGCGACGACTTCGGTATGCGCATCTGGCTGAACCCCGAAAAGCTCGCCAGCCTCAACATGACCCCGGCCGAAGTAACGGCCGCGCTAACCGAACAAAACCTGCAGATCGCTGCAGGCTCCGTGGGTGGCAACCCCCAGCGCAATGTCCAGGCCTTCGAATACAACGTGCTGACGAATAGCCGCATCAACAAGCGGGAAGACTTCGAGAACATCGTGGTGCGCACCAATCCCGCGCAAGGCAACCTGGTCTATCTCAAAGATGTGGCACGCGTCGAGCTGGCCAAGTTCAACTACGGCAACAACCCTTTTGTAGAAGGCAAACGCGGCGCCTTCATGCTGCTGTATCTGGCCCCCGGCGCCAATGCACTCACCACCAACGAAGGCGTTATGTCTGTGTTGGGTGAATTGAAAAAGAATTTTCCGAAGGACATCGACTACCTTATTCCGCTGGAAACCACCTCTGTGGTTCAGGTATCCATCGAAGAAGTGATCACCACCCTGCTGGAAGCGCTCACGCTGGTGATCATCGTGGTGTTCCTCTTCCTGCAGAACTGGCGCGCCACACTCATTCCCGTGTTGGCCATCCCCGTTTCGCTGATCGGTACATTCATCTTTTTTATACCGCTGGGCTTCACGATCAACACGCTCACCTTGTTTGCCTTCGTGCTGGCCATCGGTATCGTGGTGGACGACGCCATTGTGGTGGTCGAGGCCATACAACACAACATGGATCATGAGAAGCTTTCGCCGAAGGATGCTACCGTGAAAGCCATGAAAGACATTTCTGGTCCGGTAATCGCCATTGCGCTTATTCTCGCCGCGGTGTTTGTGCCGGTAGGCTTTGTGCCCGGCATCGTGGGCAAGCTCTATCAGCAATTCGCCATCACCATTGCCGTATCGGTGATCATCTCTGCCTTCGTAGCCTTGTCGCTCACGCCGGCATTGTCGATGCTCATGCTGAGACCGGCCAAGAAAGAAGAAGAGAAAAACTTCCTCGACCATTTCTTCGACCGCTTCAACAACGGGTTCAACAAACTGTCGCATTCCTACACCCGCGGTGTGAATTCCTGGATCAAGCGCACACCCTATGTCATCGTTATGATGATCTGCCTGTTCGCCGGTCTTTACATCTTGTTTAAAAACAAGCCGACGGGTTTCATTCCGACAGAAGACGAAAAGCGCGTCATGGTGACCTACGAATTGCCGGAAGGAACTTCCACCACGCGCAGCATCGAGCTCATGCAGGAGATCCAAAAGCGCATCCGCAGTCTCCCCGCCGTGAAAGTGGTGGGTGGTCTGGCCGGCTTGAACATTCTCACCTTCTCCAACAAATCGAACGCGGGCACCGTGTTCGTGAACCTGAAGCACTGGGATGAGCGCGATCCAAAAACAGAAAGCGTTCCCGCCGTGATGGCCGAGATCCAGCGGCGCACCGCCGACATCAAGGAAGCGCGGATCCTCGCCATTTCGCCGCCAGCCATTCCGGGGTTAGGTCAGTCGTCAGGTTTCACGTTCGAGTTGCAGCAAACCACCAGCACCGATGACATTCGTAAATTCGAAGCCACGATGCGTCAATTCCTTGGCGCCCTCAACCAGCGCCCCGAGATTGCCGTGGCCTACTCGTTCTTCACCGCCCGCACACCGGGCTACCAGGTGGACATCGATAAGGAACGCGCCAAAAAACTCGGCGTAAACGTGGCAGAAGCTTACAACACGCTATCCACCTTGTTGGGAAGTGCTTACGTGAACGACTTCAACATCTACGGCCGGAACTTCCGCGTCGTGGCCCAAGCCGACACGCTCTTCCGCCGGAACATCGACGACATTGGCAACTACCGCGTTCGAAACAGCGCCGGGGGCATGGTGCCGCTCAGCGCCATCATTACCTCAAAAGTGATTGAAACGCCTGCGAACATCACGCACTTCAACTTGTATCGCACCGCCGAGATCATGGGAGCTGCCAAACCCGGCTACAGCAGTGGGCAGGCCATCGAAGCCCTGCGTGAAGTGGCCGCCCAAGTTCTGCCCGCCGGCTACAGCTACGAATTCTCGGGCATGAGCCGCGAAGAGATCAAGGCCGGCAGCAGCACAGGCATCATCTTCGCCATCTCCATCGTGTTTGTGTTCCTCTTCCTGGCCGCACTCTACGAAAGCTGGTCGGTGCCGTTCTCGGTATTATTTGCCGTGCCCATCGGTGCCTTCGGGTCCATCCTAACCCTCACGTTGTTGCCCAACCTCACCAACAACATCTATGCACAGATCGGGTTGATCACGCTCATTGGATTGGCCGCGAAAAACGCCATCCTAATCGTGGAATTTGCGAAGGAACGTGTTGACCGTGGCATGGACATCGTTGCCGCGACGTTGGAGGCGGTGCAGCTGCGTTTGCGTCCGATCATCATGACTTCGCTGGCCTTCATCCTCGGGGTGTTACCGCTGGCTTTCTCGTCGGGTGCCGGCGCCGAAGCCCGTAAGACCATTGGTTGGACGGTAGCGGGTGGTATGCTTGCGGCCAGTTCGCTCGCTATCTTCGTGGTCCCGGTGTTGTTCGTGTTCATCACGAAGATCGCTTTCCGCAGAAGAGAAAAGCGAGCTGCTTTGGAAGCGTCTTAAGCAACACAATCTCTACGCGCACAATCGTTGCGTAGTCTTTATAATCTTCAATAAAAAAATCCCGGAGCGTATACTTCGGGATTTTTTGTTTCATGGTGTTTGTCAACGCTCACCAGGCACTGGCTTTATTCAGCGTGGTGATAGCGTCGGCGCTCAGTTTGATTTCTGTTGCTTTGATCAACGCATCGAGTTGTTCGAGACTGGTGGCGCTGGCGATCGGTGCAGTCACCGACGGGCGCGCTATGAGCCACGCCAGCGCAATGCTGGCCTGGGTTGTATGGTATTCGGTGGCTAGTTCGTCAAGAGCTTTCAGAATGTTGAGGCCGCGGGGGTTCAGGTATTTGGCCATGCCACGACCGCGGGTGCTTTTCGCGAAGTCGTCTTCTGAGCGGTATTTACCCGTCAGAAATCCCGCTGCCAATGAATAGTAATTGATCACGCCCAACCCCTGCTTCTGGCAGAGCGGCTCGAGCTCTTTTTCAAAAACCTCCCGGGCATAGAGATTGTATTCCGGCTGATACGTTTCATAACGCGGATAGCCATGCCGCTGGCTGGCGTCCAGGGCGGCTTGCAACCGCGCGGCCGTAAAGTTGGATGCGCCAATGGCCCGCACCTTTCCTTCCTTCACCAGCTGTGCATACGCTTCCAGCGTTTCTTCGACGGGTGTCTCCACAACGTCCCAGTGGGTTTGATAAAGATCGATATGATCGGTCTGCAAACGGCGCAACGAATTTTCAACGGCTTGCAGGATGTGTGCTTTCGAAATATCTTTTTTTCCCTGGCCCATATCACCACCAGCCTTCGTGGCCACCACGACCTGCGCGCGGTTGCCGCGCTTCTTCATCCAATTCCCAATAATGGTTTCCGATTCGCCGCCCGAGTTGCCGGGCTTCCAACGCGAGTAGACGTCGGCCGTATCGATAAAATTGAATCCGGCGCCCACAAATGCATCGAGCAGTTGAAAGGACGTTGCTTCGTCCAGTGTCCAGCCGAAAACATTTCCGCCAAAGGTCAAGGGCGTCACCGCTATCCCGGATTTACCTAATGTTCGTTTTTGCATGTCTTTTTGGAATTATAAAGTTCAAGGTAGAAAAAAGGTTTGGGGCACAAAACCAGTTGCCGGCCATCCTAAATTAACCCGCAAAAAATGATCGTGCCCCTTGATAACTTAAAAAAATAATGGTCAATTGTAACAGATTCCCTCACCATAGCCCAAGCGGCAAATGAAAAAGGGACCTTAACAGCACCCCCGTCATGATAAACCGTTTGCTCCCCGCCCTGGCCTGCACCCTGCTCCTCGCCTGTGGTCAACAAAAACACACGGCCGAAATTGCTACCGACGCCATCAGGCCCCCCGTCGTCACCGACAACGTGCTGTACACCGCCACCACACCCGCCCTGTGGATAAACCCGGTCAACCCCGAACAAAGCCTCATCCTGGGCACCGACAGCGACGCGAACGGGGGACTCTATGCATTCGGCCTGGAGGGAAAGAAGCAGAAGGATCGTTGCGTCATTCCTATGAAGCAACCGCATAGCGTCGCCGTAGCTTACGGCTTTGCCCTCGGCGACTCCACCCTCGACATCGCTGTCGTCACCGAAGCCACCACGCAACGTCTACGCGCATTTCGCCTTCCTGCTATGAAACCCATTGACGGTGGCGGCATCGCCGTCTTCGAAGGTGAAACCGGCGAAGGCTTCCGTGACCCCGGCGCTTTGGCATTATACAAACAACCCAATACCGGAAAACTGTATGCCTTCGTCGCCCGTAAAAATGGACCGACCGACGGCAGCTTCGTGTGGCAATATTTACTCGAAAACAAATCCGGTGCGCTCGCCGCGTCGGTCGTTAGAAAGTTTGGGACGTATAGCGGCAAGAAAGGTGTACCCGGCATCGTCGTGGATGCCACGTTAGGCTACGTCTACTACTCCGACGCTGGCACGGGCGTAAGGAAATACTACGCTGATCCCGAAAAAGGCAACGACGAACTTGCTTTGTTTGCCAACACCGGCTTCACCGAAAACCAAAGCGGGTTGGCCATCTATCCGGCCACGGACAACACCGGCTACATTCTCGTCAGCGATCAACAAGCTAACCGCCTCCAGATCTTTTCCCGCGAAGGCACCGCCGGCAACCCGCATCAACACACGCTGATCAAGACCGTGAACATCGCAACACTGGAAAGTACCGGCTCTACGGTTTCGACTGCAGCATTGAATCCTACATTTCAGTCGGGTCTATTTGCCACGGGGTCGCTGGACAGGACGTTTCATTTGTACCGGTGGGAGGATATTGCGGGGAAGGACTTGAAGGTGGTGAAGGATTCCGTTGCGCTGCAATGATCTGAAAATCCCATTGCTAAAAAAGGGAACTTGCTCCCACCACCAAATGCCACGAGCAAATCTATAGTGGAAACCTAAAATATTTCCATCACCATTGACGGCGCTCCTGGGTCGAGGATGGAATGTGGAAAATTCACAAGAAGATAATATGGGTGAGGGATCTTCTTGCTTCTATATTTCTATTTTAGTCTTTCTTAGGAATTTTTGACGGTCAATTACACCAGAATGCGCTTCAGACAAAGGAGTTTAATGACAAGTATGGTCTTTTTAGTGGCCGCAACAGCATGTCAAAACAGAGTTTATCTTTCAGACCAGGAAAAACTATGGAACCCTTACCGTGTAGGCCAAAAATTAGTATTTCATTCGACGGGAGATCGTTACGACACGCTGGAGATAATACAAGTCGATAATAGTGCATTTTCCGATGGGATCGGAGCCAGAG
This sequence comes from Chryseolinea soli, assembly GCF_003589925.1. Classification (NCBI taxonomy): domain Bacteria; kingdom Pseudomonadati; phylum Bacteroidota; class Cytophagia; order Cytophagales; family Fulvivirgaceae; genus Chryseolinea; species Chryseolinea soli. The sequence goes on from NZ_CP032382.1 coordinate 6,988,993, forward strand.
GCAACGAAAGATTAAAAGTTGTAACACAACATCGCTTGAAGGATTCAAACCGGCTGCACGAATTACTCTTTCTATACATCACTGCTCCCTGGAAGGAGGATCCCAGTGCCATTGATTTTAATTTTTTTCTTCCGGATAGAAGTTTTATGGGCCGGAATTATTCGATAGCCGAGCTTGAAGGATATAGAGAGATCGCTTTAGAAACCCCTCAAGGAACTTTTCATGATGTTATCGCCATTGAAGACAACAGTCACCCTTTAAAAAAACAGGGTATCAAAGTTATTTTTTGGAGTAAGTCAGCGGGCTACGTTCGATTCGAACAATATGATGGAACCGTCGGCGAATTGGTTGATCTTATTAAATAATTTTTCACAAGTTCGTTTTTTCTCATTCTATTTTTCCGTTCATTAATTTCTGACAGCTCTCAACCATACCGCTTACGCCGAAAATTTCCTTCTCCCGACGCAGTCACGGTGATTCAATAGACCAAAGCGTTCTGATTTTCAGACATGGCTTATCCATCACATCCAAAAAAGTCATTCTCCAAAAAATTGTCGAAATAAAAACTAGAAATCACAACAATAAATCTTATAATTACTTAGCCTTCTGCGTCGAGTATTTTGCAAAAAACCTCAACTATGAAGGCATCAAGATTCCCACCCAACTGGCCTTCCATTCCAACGCCAGGGCTATTTACGAATAGCCCGCAGAGATTTCCTCTTTCAAGCCGCGCAAACCATCTTCTTTTCTATGGAACAGCCAATCGAACAATATCGCTGGGTCAATGCCGTAGTGACGGCCAAAGGTTATCCCGCCGAAGTGCATTCCGGATACCTGGCCGCTAACAAAAATCTTCTGGCAGCCCTCCCCAAAACAGGCATCATAAACAATGGGTGGAACAATCCGGGAACCTCCCTGCTCTCCAGCGGCGCCGGCATTCCATCCGAGCTCTTCATCACATGGCTATCCTATGTGGAAAAGA